>DBPQ01000064.1 GCA_002304945.1 Actinomycetales bacterium UBA1416
CTAGGGTCAGGAGTCATGATCGATGTCTCCCTCGCCCCTCCGTCCGCAGTCCCCGCCTCGGACGCCCTCCTCGTCGCCGTGCGGTCCACCACCAGTGGCCCTGTCGTCGTCGCCTCCGGTCTCGACGACCGGGCGGTCGAGTCGCTCGGCGGCCTGGCACGGACGCTGGGGATGAAGGGCGACCGGGACGAGGTCCGCCGTGGCCCGGGCGACGCCGTCGGATACGGCGTCGTCGCGTTCACCGGCGTGGGAGAGGGCGACCCCTCGGTCGAACGGCTGCGGCAGGCGGCGGGCGCCGCGACCCGCTCCCTCGAGGGTGTCGAGTCCCTCGACGTCTCCCTGCCCGCCGACGTCCCGGAGTTGGTGGGCGCGGTCGCCGAGGGCCTGGCGCTCGGTGCCTACCGCTTCGAGCGGTACCGGTCCGCCACTCCCGCGGTGGCACGAGCGCGGATCCTGACCCCGCTGGCCGGAGAGGCGTCCGCCGATGCCGCCCTCGAACGCGCCGGTATCCTCGCCACGGCGGTGGCGACGGCCCGCGACCTCGTCAACACCTCGCCGGCCGACCTCCACCCGGAGAGCTTCGCCGAGCGGGCGGCCGACCTGTGCCGGGAGGCGGGGGTCGCGGTGGCCGTCCGCGACGAGGTGGAGCTCGCCGCGGAGGGCTTCGGCGGGCTGGTGGCGGTCGGGAAGGGCTCCGCGCGCCCGCCGCGGCTCGTCCGGCTCGAGCACGCCCCGGCGCAGGCCCGGAGGCACGTGGCCCTCGTCGGCAAGGGGATCACCTTCGACTCCGGAGGGCTCTCCCTGAAGCCGGCCAAGGGGATGGAGGAGATGAAGTCGGACATGGCGGGTGCCGCCGCCGTGCTCGCGACGGTCCTCGCAGCCGCTCGGCTCGGCCTCGCCGTGCGCGTCACCGGCTGGCTCGCCCTCGCGGAGAACATGCCGTCCGGCTCCGCGACCCGGCCGTCCGACGTGATCACGATCCGGGGCGGGACGACGGTCGAGGTGCTGAACACCGACGCGGAGGGACGGCTCGTCCTCGCCGACGCCCTCGTCGCGGCGTCCGAGGAGGAGCCCGACGTCGTGTGCGACATCGCCACCCTCACGGGCGCACAGGTCGTGGCCCTCGGCACCCGCGTCGCCGCGGTCATGGGCGAGGAGGAGACGCGTTCCGACGTCGTCGCCGCGGCGGACGCCGCCGGGGAGCAGTTCTGGCCCATGCCGCTGCCGGCCGACCTCAAGGACTCGATGAAGACGCCGATGGCCGACATCGCGAACATCGGGGACCGCAACGGCGGCATGCTCGTGGCCGGGCTCTTCCTCCAGCGCTTCGTGGAGGGCCGTCGCTGGGCCCATCTCGACATCGCGGGGCCGGCGCTGAACACCGGGAGCGCCTGGGGCTACACCCCTGTCGGAGGGACCGGCGTCGGCGTGAGAACCCTCGTCAACCTGCTCGAGGAGGCCTGCGAGTGACGCCCCGTCGCGCCTGCGGCGCCAGGTGTGACGTGGAACAATGCCAACCAGCGTGAACTGCGCCGTGGAGAGCACCTGAGGAGGAATTTCGTGAGCGAGTCCATGTACGACATCGTCATCCTGGGGGGTGGGAGTGGCGGCTACGCGGCAGCGCTCCGAGGAGCCCAGCTGGGGATGAAGGTCGCCCTGATCGAGGCGGACAAGGTGGGTGGCACCTGCCTCCACCGCGGCTGCATCCCCACGAAGGCACTCCTCCATGCCGCCGAGGTCGCCGACATGGCCCGGGACTCGGGACACTTCGGGGTGAACGCCACGTTCGAGGGCATCGACATGGAGCGGGTGAACACGTACAAGGACCAGATCATCGGGAAGCTCCACAAGGGCCTCCAGGGCCTGGTCGGGCACCACAACATCACCTACGTCACCGGCTGGGGAACGCTCGTGGCGCCCGACACCGTCGAGGTCGACGGCACGCGCTACCAGGGCCGCAACGTGGTGCTGGCCTCCGGTTCCTACTCCCGGTCGCTGCCCGGCCTGGAGATCGGCGGACGCGTGATGACCTCCGACCAGGCGCTCACGATGGACTGGGTCCCGAAGAGTGCGATCGTGCTCGGAGGCGGCGTGATCGGCGTCGAGTTCGCCTCCGTGTGGAAGTCGTTCGGCGTGGACGTCACGATCATCGAGGCGTTGCCCCACCTCGCCCCCAACGAGGACGAGTCGCTGTCGAAGGCCCTCGAGCGCGCCTTCCGCAAGCGGAAGATCGCGTTCAAGCTCGGTGCCCGCTTCTCCTCCGTCACCCAGGACGACTCTGGCGTGACCGTGAGCCTCGAGGACGGCTCCACCCTGCAGGCGGACATCCTGCTGGTCGCGGTCGGTCGCGGGCCGGCCACCGCGAACCTCGGGTACGAGGAGCAGGGCATCCCCATGGAACGTGGCTTCGTCCTCGCCAACGAGCGGCTCCACACCGGCGTGGCGAACGTGTACGCGGTAGGGGACATCGTTCCCGGCCTGCAGCTCGCCCACCGCGGCTTCCAGCAGGGCATCTTCGTCGCGGAGGAGATCGCCGGGCTCGAACCCGCCACGATCGTGGAGTCGGGCATCCCGCGGGTCACCTACTGCGACCCCGAGCTCGCCTCCGTCGGCCTCACCGAGAAGCAGGCCAGGGAGAAGTACGGGGACGCGGTCACGATCTCCGAGGTGAACCTCGCCGCGAACGGGAAGAGCGGCATCCTGGGCACTGCCGGCTTCATCAAGCTGGTGGGCGTCAAGGACGGCCCCATCGTCGGCGTCCACATGATCGGGGCGCGCATGGGCGAGCAGGTCGGCGAGGCCCAGCTCCTCGTCAACTGGGAGGCGTACGCCGAGGACGTCGCGCCCCTCATCCACGCCCACCCCACCCAGAACGAGGCCATGGGCGAGGCTGCGCTCGCACTGGCCGGCAAGCCCCTGCACGCACACAACTAGGAGTCACGAGAATGTCTGAATCCGTCAAGATGCCCGCCCTCGGGGAGTCCGTCACCGAGGGAACTGTGACCCGCTGGCTGAAGCAGGTCGGAGAGTCGGTCGAGATGGACGAGCCGCTGCTCGAGGTCTCCACGGACAAGGTGGACACCGAGGTCCCCTCCCCCGTGGCCGGCGTCGTCGAGAAGATCCTCGTGGAGGAGGACGAGACGGTCGAGGTGGGCGCCGAACTCGCCGTGATCGGCGACGGTTCCGGTGCCGCCGATTCCAAGGCCCGTCCGGTCGACGCCGAGGAGGACGACTACGAGCCCGAGCCCGAGCCGGAGCCCGTGGCACCGCCGAAGGCCGAGCCCGCACCGGCTCCCGCGAAGGCCGACGGCGGCAAGCCCGTCACCATGCCGGCGCTCGGCGAGTCCGTGACCGAGGGCACCATCACACGGTGGCTGAAGGCCGAGGGAGACACCGTCGAGGAGGACGAGCCCCTCCTCGAGGTGTCGACCGACAAGGTGGACACCGAGGTTCCCTCCCCCATCGCCGGCACCGTCCTCAAGATCCTGGTGGGAGAGGACGAGACGGCGGAGGTCGGCACGGAACTCGCGCTCATCGGCGAGCCGTCCGCGGCGCCCGCTGAGGAGGCACCCGCCGATGAGGCACCCGCCGAGGACGCCCCTGCCGAGGAGGCTCCGGCCGAGAAGGCTCCGGCCGAGTCCGCGGAGGCAGCCCAGGAGTCTCCGTCGAAGACGCCGGCACCCGCCGAGGCACCGGACGCCGCCGCGCAGGCAGGCGGGTCCTACGTGACCCCGATCGTCCGCAAGCTCGCCAAGGACAAGGGCGTCGACCTCGGCTCGCTCTCGGGCACGGGTGTCGGTGGCCGGATCCGCAAGGAGGACGTCCTGGAGGCGGCACGGAAGGCCGAAGAGGAGCGGAAGGCGGCGGAGGAGCGGAAGACCGCGGAGGCAAAGCCGACCGCGGCCACCGAGGCGCCGCAGGCAGCGGAGGCCAAGGCGGCTCCGAAGGCGACCGCCGCCCCCTCGCCCCTGCGCGGAAAGACCGAGAAGATGTCGCGGCTCCGGAAGGTCATCGCGAAGCGCATGGTCGAGTCGATGCAGACCTCCGCGCAACTCACGACCGTGGTCGAGGCGGACGTCACCAGGGTTGCGGCGTTGCGCGCGAAGTCCAAGGCCTCCTTCCAGCAGCGCGAGGGCGTGAACCTCACGTTCCTGCCGTTCTTCGTGAAGGCCGCCACCGAGGCGCTCAAGGCCCACCCGAAGATCAACGCCTCGATCGTGGAGGAGGAGGTGCAGTACCACGGCGCCGAGCACATCGGCATCGCCGTGGACACCGAACGCGGCCTGCTCGTCCCGGTGATCAAGGATGCGGGGGACCTCAACATCCCCGGCATCGCAAAGCGGATCGCCGACCTGGCTGCGCGCACCCGCAGCAACAAGGTCCTCCCGGACGAACTGTCGGGCTCCACCTTCACCATCACGAACACCGGCTCCGGCGGCGCGCTGTTCGACACGCCGATCATCAACCAGCCCGAGGTTGCGATCCTCGGGGTGGGAACGATCGTGAAGCGGCCGATGGTGGTCAAGGACGCCGACGGCAACGAGACCATCGGCATCCGCTCGATGTGCTACCTCGCGCTGTCCTACGACCACAGGCTGGTCGACGGCGCCGACGCGGCGCGCTACCTCATGGATGTGAAGGCGCGGCTCGAGGAGGGAGCCTTCGAGGGCGACCTGGGCTGACCGGACAGTGACGGGGGCCCGGCCGGGGACGGCCGGGNNCCCCCGTCACTCGCACACCTCGAGGTCCGCGATCAGCCACGAGGCGCGCTCGACCGCCGTCACCTGCACGCAGTGGGGTTCCTGACGGCCGACGACCTCTCGGGAGCCGTCCGGATCCAGGCGCTCGTGGGCCCGCTGGCGTGCCTCCACCCTCGCGACGAAGGAACGTCGGCCGGTGCTGACCGTCTCCACCGACAGCACGTCCGTGCCGTATTCCAGCAACTGGATGCCGTCGCGGGCGATCTCGTCGGCGAGTGCCTGATCGACCTCCGCGATCCGGGATCCCGGTTGGTAGACGGCCGCCAGCGCCACGGCGTCCCCCGCCGCCAACGCCGAGTCCCGCTCACCGAGGAGGCCCACCACGACGTCGTGCACCGTCCCCGGATCGGGCACGTCGCGCGGTGCGACCGCCCTGGAGGGCTCCGCGGCGGAGCCCAGCGCGTGCCCGGCGAACATGAGGAGCGAGAGGCCGCCGGCGACGGCCGCGGCCAGCACCTGCCACGGCCACCGTTCGGGCGGGCGCGGGGTGAGCACCGTGGGAGCGGCGGCCGACCGGATCTGAGCGCCGGCCAGAGCCGCCGCATCCGGCACCTCCAGGGGAAGTGCCTCCCCCAGGAGGTGGGCCCAGGTGGCGAACTCCCGGGCCGTGGGACGCTCCGTGGGGTCCTCGGCGAGGGCCCCGCGGAGGTGGTCCGTCACCTCGGCGTTCTCCCCGCTCGCCCACGCGAGGGTGCGGGCGAGCGACCAGACGTCGGACGCCGCCGTGGCCGGTCCGTGGTCCAGTTCCGGGGGGATGTAGCCGGTGTGGCCGCGTTCGGCTCCCCCGTGCCCCACGATGTCGATGAGAACGGGCCGGCCTCCCGGGCCGATCACGACGTTCGCCGGGGACACGTCGCCATGGACGAGGCCGCGGTGGTGCATGGCCGCGAGCGCGTCGGCGATCCCGTGCCAGACCGTTGCGATCTCCGCCGGCTCCAGCCATGTCCGCGCGTTCACCAGGGTGGCGAGCGACGGTCCCACGACGAGGTCCATGATCACCGCGACGTCGTGCTCGTTCATCTCGACCAGGGCGCGGATGGGCGGGAGATGGGGGTGGCGGAGTGCCCGCAACTCCTCGAATCTCTCCCGGTGTCCGGCCTTCGGGACGACGACGGCCGCGAAGGACGTGCCCTCCGCGTCACGCACCGCCAGGGCGGTTCCCCCGGCGCCGAACCCGATGGGACTCCCGACCTCGTAACCCGGGATGACACGACGTTCCATGCGCCGCACGCTACGCGCTCACCGCCCTGTTGCGCCGGGGCCATCCACAGGTTCCGCACCGTCTCCGGGAGTCGCACCACCGGATAGAATTCCCCCATGTCGAAATCCTCCGCCCCGAAGAAGCGCCGCTGGTACCACAACCTGCTCGACGCGTACCGGCTGACCGCTGCTGCGGAACCCTGGGTCGGATGGGCCATGCTCGGCGCGTTCCTCGGCTCCATCGGGGTCGGCGTGGCCATCGGGCTTGCCACTGGGCACCCCGTCTACGCCGGATTCCTCGGCGCGGGCGCCGGTCTGACCTTCGCCATGCTCATCCTGTCCTGGAGGGTGCGGGTGGTGTCCTACGCACAGATCGAGGGACACCCCGGAGCGGCGATCGCCGTGCTCGACCAGATAAAACGCGGCTGGAACATCGAACAGGAGCCGGTCGCGATCAATCCCCGGACACAGGACATGGTCTTCCGGATGGTGGGCCGCCCCGGCATCGTGCTGATCTCGGAGGGACCGGCCACCCGCGTGGGGCGCCTCCTGAAGGACGAGGAACGGCGGGTCACCCGCGTGGTGCCGAACGTGCCCGTCCACCTGCTGCAGACGGGCCGCGACGAGGGGCAGATCCCCCTCACCAAGCTGCAGTCGAAGGTGCGCAGGCTGCCCCGGAAGCTCACCCCGGCCGAGGTCCTGACTGTGTCGAACCGGCTGCGGTCCCTCAGTACCAACAAGCTCCCCATCCCGAAGGGGATCGACCCGCTGCGGGCCCGCCCCAACCGGAAGGCCGCACGAGGCCGGTGACGTGGCGGGAGCCACACTGCTCCGCCCGGCGCGTAACATTCCCGACATGTTCGGGTGACACCCGCGAAATTGCGCTCCTCTAGCGTGAAGACGTTCCCACCGAGAGCCCTAAGGAGCTGCGGATGTTTTCAAATGCCGAGGAGGCCATCGCCTACACGCGGCAGGAGGGCGTCAAGTTCATCGACGTCCGGTTCTGCGACCTGCCCGGGGTGATGCAGCACTTCAACATACCTGTCGAGGCGTTCACCGACGAGGTCTTCACCGAGGGCCTGATGTTCGACGGCTCGTCCATCCGTGGATTCCAGGCAATCCACGAGTCGGACATGAAGCTCGTCCCCGACGTGTCCACCGCCTACGTCGACCCGTTCCGTTCGGCGAAGACCCTGATCGTCAACTTCTCCATCGTGGACCCGTTCACCGGCGACATCTACTCGCGTGACCCGCGCAACATCGCGGCCAAGGCCGAGGCGTACCTGCGGTCCACCGGGATCGCCGACACCGCGTACTTCGGGGCCGAGGCGGAGTTCTACGTGTTCGACGACGTCCGTTTCTCCACCTCCGCGCAGTCCAGCTTCTACCACCTCGACTCCAAGGAGGCCGCGTGGAACACCGGCCGTGTCGAGGAGGGCGGCAACCTGGGCTACAAGACGAGGTTCAAGGGCGGTTACTTCCCCGTCTCCCCGTCCGACCAGATGGCGGACCTCCGGGACGAGATGGTGACGGTAATGCAGCAGGTGGGCCTCGCCGTCGAGCGGGCGCACCACGAGGTCGGCACCGCCGGCCAGATGGAGATCAACTACCGGTTCAACACGCTGGTCCACGCCGCCGACGACCTGATGAAGTTCAAGTACGTCATCAAGAACGTCGCCTGGGGTGCCGGCAAGTCCGCCACCTTCATGCCGAAGCCGCTCTTCGGTGACAACGGTTCGGGCATGCACACCCACATGTCGCTCTGGAAGGACGGCAACCCGCTGTTCGCGGACGAGCGTGGCTACGGCGGCCTGTCCGACCTGGCGCGCTGGTACATCGGTGGCCTGCTGGCCCACGCCCCCTCGCTCCTCGCCTTCACGAACCCGTCCGTCAACTCCTACCACCGCCTCGTGCCCGGGTTCGAGGCTCCGGTCAACCTGGTGTACTCGGCCCGCAACCGGTCGGCGTGCATCCGCATCCCGGTGACCGGGACCTCACCGAAGGCCAAGCGCATGGAGTTCCGGGTGCCCGACCCGTCGTCGAACCCCTACCTCGCCTTCTCGGCGATGCTGATGGCAGGGCTCGACGGAATCAAGAACCGCATCGAGCCGGCGGACCCGATCGACAAGGACCTCTACGAGCTCCCGCCCGAGGAGCACGCGCTCATCAGCCAGGTTCCCGACTCGCTCCCGAAGGTTCTCGACGAGCTCGAGGCGGACCACGACTACCTGACCGAGGGCGACGTCTTCACGCCCGACCTCATCGAGACGTGGATCGACTACAAGCGGGCGAATGAGATCGACCCCCTGCGGCTGCGTCCGCACCCGCACGAGTTCGAGCTGTATTACGACCTGTAGGCATCATCGCAGGTCACCGGCCTGAGCCTGACCCGTAATCCGCTGACAATCCGTCCGGGACGCCAGAACGCTTGCCATGGCCTCCCGGGCGGATTCGTCTGCATCCGGGAAGAGGTGGCCGTAGGTGTTCAGCGTTACCGAGGCGGACTGGTGGCGCAGGCACTTCTGCACCACCTTGACCGAGAGTCCGGCGTCGATCAGGTGACTGGCGTAGAAGTGGCGCAGATCGTGATAACGGAAGCCCTCCGGCAGCCCCTTGACCGAGGTGCGCACCCGCCGCACCGCCCGCTCGATCGCCCACGGTGATGACGGCCGCCCCAGTTCATCGGTCACGACGTGCGTGGCCTTGTCGCCCGCGAGGTCCCTGGCCACCTCCACGGCGGCAGAGAGCATGAGGGCGAGGTTCCGCGGGATCGGGATCGATGCCCTCGAGGACTCGGTCTTCAGCGGGGCGTCCTTGTACTGGACCACCGGGTTGACGAACCCGCGCATGAAGTCAACGTCCGCGACCCGCAACCCGGCCGCCTCCGAGACGCGCAGCCCGGCGAACGCCCCGAGCAGGATGGCCGGAGCGAGGTGCGCTGGCATCGCGTCATACAGCGCCCAGACGTGCTCGACGGTGGCCACGTAGGGCCGCTGGGTGCCCACCTTCGGCGAGTTCTTCCTGTTGCACGGATTACGCGGGATCACGCCGTCATTGACCGCGTCCCCCATGACCTGCGCGAACCGCCGGTACACCGCGTAGACGTAGGAGTCTGAGTAGCCCTTGGCCCGCAGCGCCGCGGTCCAGGTCTTGACGTGGGAGGGGCGGACCCCGGACATCGGGATCGACCCAAACTCAGCCTCGATCAGCTTGAGGTGCGTCTTGGCCTCGCGGACCGTCGAGGCCCTGTTGACTTCGTAGCCCTTGATCCAGGTGGCGCACCACGTGGAGACTGTCATCCGCGCGGACTTGGGATCGACGTAGTCCCCGCGCACCATCGACGCGGTCACCTTGTTGATCCACGCCTGGGCGTCGGTCTTCCGCTTGAAGTGGCGGGTGTGCTCTCGGCCGGCGTCGTCGGTGTACCTGGCGCGCCACACCTCCCCCACGACCTCGGTCACGCCCTTGCCGGTCTCAGGGTTGATCACCCTGTTACCGTCCGCGTCCTTGACGTAGCGGCGCTGCTGGTGCTTCTGGATACTAGCCATCGCTCTCGGCCTTTGCCTTGTGGTACGCAGCGATGCCCTCGTCCCACTCGTCCTTGGCGCGCCCGGCAGCACGTAGCGGCGCATCGGGACCAAGCTCCCTCAGCCACGACTCGACGTCCGCGCGGAAGTTCGGGGCGATCTCGCGATTGAGCAACGAACCGATGCTGTACCTCATGTCCAAGAACCGGAGGGTGTACGTCACGATTCGATGGAGGTCGGTCTCGGCCTGCTTCATGTCCCGGAGCGCCTGACGCTCATCCTCGGGCGTAACCATTCTGGCGATGTACGTCCCGAGGGCCTCCGCGATCACCATGGCCTCGTTCAGCCGGATCGATCGCTGACCC
>DBPQ01000042.1 GCA_002304945.1 Actinomycetales bacterium UBA1416
GATCTTCCGCTTGTCGTGGATGACCGGCTCGCCCTCGTGCTCACGGGGTGCATCCGTCACTTGGTCTCGTCCTCGTCCACGATCTCGGCGTCCACCACGTCGTCGTCGTCCGACGGCGCCGCGCCACCCTCCGGGGCGGCGTACTCGCCGCCACCGGCGCCGGCCTGCTGGGCCTGCTCGGCGGCGTAGATGGCCTGGCCGATGCGCTGGGCCTTCTCGTTCAGGTCGTCCATGCCGGACTTCACGGCGGAGAAGTTGTCACCCTTGAGCGCGGCCTTGAGGTTCTCGACGGACTCGGACACCTCGGACGCGACGTCCGCGGGGATCTTGTCCGCGTTGTCCTTCAGCACCTTCTCGGTGGAGTAGGCGAGGTTCTCCGCCTGGTTGCGGGTCTCGGCCTCCTCGCGGCGCTTCTTGTCCTCCGCGGCGTGGGCCTCGGCCTCCTTGACCATGCGGTCGATGTCGTCCTTCGGGAGGGCCGAGCCGCCGGTGATGGTCATCGACTGCTCCTTGCCGGTGCCCCGGTCCTTCGCGGAGACGTGCACGATGCCGTTGGCGTCGATGTCGAAGGTGACCTCGATCTGCGGCAGGCCCCGCGGGGCGGGCGCGATGCCGGTGAGCTCGAAGGTGCCGAGCGGCTTGTTGTCCCGGGCGAACTCGCGCTCGCCCTGGTAGACCTGAATGAGCACGGACGGCTGGTTGTCCTCGGCGGTGGAGAAGATCTCCGACCGCTTGGTGGGGATGGCCGTGTTCCGCTCGATCAGGCGGGTCATGATGCCGCCCTTGGTCTCGATGCCGAGGCTGAGGGGGGTGACGTCGATGAGGAGCACGTCCTTGCGGTCACCGCGCAGCACGCCGGCCTGGAGTGCGGCGCCGACCGCCACGACCTCGTCAGGGTTCACGCCCTTGTTGGGCTCGCGGCCGCCGGTCAGCTCCTTGACCACCTGGGTCACGGCGGGCATGCGGGTGGACCCACCCACGAGCACGACGTGGTCGATCTCGGAGAGCTTGATGCCGGCGTCCCGGATGACGTTGTTGAACGGCGCCTTGGTCCGCTCGAGGAGGTCCTTGGTCATCTCCTCGAACTGCGCGCGCGAGAGCTTCTCATCCAGGTGGACGGGGCCGTTCTCGCTCATCGAGAGGTACTGCAGCGAGATGTGGGTGGACAGCGCCGAGGAGAGTTCCTTCTTGGCCTGCTCCGCCGCCTCACGCAGCCGCTGGACGGCGCGCTTGTCCTTGGAGAGGTCCACACCCTCCTTGTTCTTCACCTGGCTGATCAGCCACTCGACGACGCGCTGGTCCCAGTCGTCTCCACCGAGCTTGTTGTCGCCGTTGGTGGCCTTGACCTGGATGGTCGAGAAGCCGTCGTCGTCCTTGCCCACCTCGAGGAGGGAGACGTCGAAGGTGCCGCCACCGAGATCGAAGACGAGGATGAGCTCGTCCTCCTTGCCCTTCTCGAGGCCGTAGGCCAGCGCCGCGGCGGTGGGCTCGTTGATGATGCGCAGGACGTTGAGGCCGGCGATCTGGCCGGCGTCCTTCGTGGCCTGGCGCTGGGCGTCGTTGAAGTAGGCGGGCACCGTGATGACGGCGTCCGTGACGGGCTCGCCGAGGTAGGACTCCGCGTCGGTCTTCAGCTTGCCGAGGATGCGGGCGCTGATCTCCTGCGGGGTGTAGTCCTTGCCCTCGATCGAGGCGGTCCAGTCGGTGCCCATGTGGCGCTTCACCGAGCTGATGGTGTGGTCCACGTTGGTGACGGCCTGCCGCTTGGCGACCTCACCGACCAGGACCTCGCCGGACTTCGCGAAGGCGACGACGGACGGCGTGGTCCGGGAGCCTTCGGCGTTCGCGATGACGGTGGGCTCGCCACCCTCGAGGACGGCCACCACCGAGTTGGTGGTACCAAGGTCGATTCCGACCGCACGTGCCATGTGTGTGTCTCCTTGTTCGTGGCCAGCGGGCTCTCCGCGGACCTGAGTCTGTACCACTCAAGTCTGACGGGCTGGGGTGCGGGGCGCAAGTTCCCGGACGCAGACTTGAGTCTGTCAGGCTCAACATGCGGGTGTGGTCGGCTATTCCCGGCGGCGACACCCGGGCGCGAGCGACTGCTCGTGCACCCCAGCTGATCAGCCACGCAACCACCCAGCCGCCCCGCCGGAATGTGGTGGCCCGCGGACGTGTTGACACTCACAGCGACGCCGCACCCAATCAGGAACGCCGCACCCAGGAGGGGACAACATGAAGAAGAACGAAGGAACCATTGACCGCATCTCCCGCGTGGTCGTGGGCGGCGTCCTGATCGGAACCGGCTTCACGGGCATCATCCCCGGTGCAGCCGGTATCGCAGCAGGTGCTGTCGGGGTCGTGCTCGTGGCCACCGGCGCGGTGGGCTTCTGCCCGCTGTATGCCGCCCTGGGCATGAACACCTGCCCGCGCAACTGACCGCGACCGAATCCTGCCCGCGGTACCACCTGTCTGCGACGCTGGTCGCGTGACCTTCGTCCTGCGCCCTGAGGAGCCATTCGCCGGCCCTTTCGAGCCGTGGCCGCTGATGCGCCTCGCCGACGCCGTCGCCTCGGCCACCGCACCCTCGCCCACCCCGGCGGTGGTCGCCGTCGACGGCCGCGGCGCGAGCGGGAAGTCGACCCTCGCCCGCTCCCTCGCCACGGCGCTGCCGGCCGCCGTCGTGGTCCACACCGACGACGTCGCCTGGCACCACTCGTTCTTCGACTGGGCGGACCTGATGATGTCCGGCGTTCTCGAACCCGCGCTCGCGGGGCGGGCCGTCAGCTACCGGCCGCCCGCCTGGGACGACCGTGCACGGCCCGGCGCGATCGAGATCCCGGCGAACACGCGTGTCGTGCTCGTGGAGGGAACCGGTGCAGCCCGCCGCGAACTGGAGCACCTGCTCAGCTTCCGCATCTGGGTGCAGTCTGACTTCTTCCTCGCGGAGCAGCGGGGCATCGAACGGGACATCGCGCAGGGCGTGAACGGGGACGCGAATGAGGCGTTCGCGTTCTGGCACGAGTGGCAGGCGCAGGAGATCCCGTTCTTCGCCACGGACCGTCCGTGGGAACGCGCCGACCTCGTCACCTGCGGAACGCCGATGCCCACCGTCAAGCCGGACCAGGTTCTGGTCGCCCGCCCGACCGCCTGACGATCACTCCGGCTCGTTCGGGTCCCTGTTCCCCGTGACCCTCATCCTCCGCCAGACGGCCAACGCCACATCCGCCCCCGAGGCGCGGCACCTCGGGGGTCACGTTTGGATAACGGGTCTTGACAGGAGAGGGCCTCCTCCACGAGTCTTGAGGAACGCAGAGAGAGCGCTCTCTCACCAATCTCCCGAGAACCATCGCCGGTTCGATGGGGTGGCGGGAAAGCGCTCTCCCAGAGTAGACCGCCAGCCCCCGGAACCCTCCGGGTGGCGCCCCCAACAGGGCGGCTCACCTGCCGCCCATGACAACAAGGAGTCAGAAGTGCGGACAAGCAAGGGATCGTGGCTCGGAGCCACGGCCGGCATGGCGGGCGTTGCGCTCGTCCTCAGCGCCTGTGGTGGCGACAGCACGACCGACGGTGACACCGGTGGCGGTGGCGACAGCACCGCCGGTGGCGGCGACGAGCAGATCACGCTCACCGTCGCGACGTTCAACGAGTTCGGTTACGAGGGTCTCCTCGAGGAGTACATGGAGCTCAACCCGAACATCACCGTCGAGCAGAAGAAGGCGGCGACCTCGAACGAGGCCCGCGACAACCTGAACACCCGGCTCGCCGCCGGATCCGGCCTCTCCGACATCGAGGCCGTCGAGGTCGACTGGCTCCCCGATCGGACCGCTTCGTCGACCTGACCGACGCCGAACTCGAGGGCCGCTGGCTGGACTGGAAGGTCGAGCAGGCGACCACGACCGACGGCGTCCTCATCGGTTACGGCACGGACATCGGCCCGGAGGGCGTGTGCTACCGCGCCGACCTGTTCGAGGCTGCCGGCCTGCCCACCGACCGCGCGGAGGTCGCGGAGTTCCTCGGCGAGAGCTGGGAGGACTACTTCGCCGCCGGTGACGAGTTCGTCGCCAACTCCGACGCCGCGTGGTTCGACTCCGGAGGCGCCATCTACCAGGGCATGATCAACCAGGTCACCAACGCCTACGAGGAGCTCGACGGCACCCCGATCCCGCTGGACGAGAACACGGTGGCCCGTGAGACCTACGACGCGGTCCTCGACGCGGCCGTGGACCGGGGCCTCTCCGCCGGCTACGCACAGTGGAGCGAGGACTGGACGAACGCCTTCCAGAACGACGGCTTCGCCACGATGCTCTGCCCGGGCTGGATGCTCGGTGTCATCGAGGGCAACGCGGCCGGCGTCGAGGGCTGGGACATCGCCGACACCTTCCCCGGTGGCGGCGGCAACTGGGGCGGGTCCTTCCTGACCGTTCCCACCCAGAGCGAGTACCCGGAGGAGGCCAAGGCACTCGCCGCGTGGCTCACCGCCCCCGAGCAGCAGATCAAGGCGTTCGTTGCCAAGGGAACCTTCCCGAGCCAGGTCGACGCCCTCGAGAGCGATGAGCTCCTGAACCAGACCAACGCCTTCTTCAACGATGCCCCCACCGGCGAGATCCTCGCCAACAGGGCGAAGGCGATCCCCGAGGCTCCGTTCAAGGGCCCGAACTACTTCGCGATCCAGCAGATGGTCTCCGACGCCATCAACCGCGTCGAGGTCGACGGCACCGACGACGCCGACAGCTCCTGGGACAAGGCTCTGCAGAGCTTCTCGGAACTCTTCGGATAACAGCGATCCGAACGGCTGGGGCCGGGCACACGCCCGGCCCCACCGCGGTTCCACGAAGGAGATCCATGTCAACGAAGACCGCCCCCATGGTTGGTGCCATCCCCGCGAAGAAGCTGCCCCTCAAGGCGCGGCTGAACCGCCTCGACATGAAGGTGTCCCCGTACCTCTTCATCTCTCCCTTCTTCATCCTCTTCATCGTCGTCGGCCTGTTCCCCCTGGGGTACACCGCGGTGGTCTCCCTGCATGACTGGGGACTGATCGCGGGACGTGGGGATTTCGTCGGATTCCAGAACTTCGTCGACATCCTCGGCCAGCCGCGCTTCTACACGGCACTGCGCAACACGTTCAGCATCTTCCTGCTGTCCTCGGTGCCCCAGATCATCGCCGCCATCGCCATCGCGGCGGTGCTCGACCAGAACATCCGGGCCAAGACGTTCTGGCGCATGGGAGTCCTGCTCCCCTACGTCGTGGCACCCGTCGCGGTGTCCCTCATCTTCTCCCGGCTGTTCGCAGACCAGTCCGGCATGATCAACGAGATCCTCGGCAACTTCGGGGTCGAGCCGATCCGCTGGCACGCCGATGTCCTCGCCAGCCACGTCGCCATCGCATCGATGGTGAACTTCCGCTGGACGGGCTACAACACCCTCATCATCCTGGCCGCGATGCAGGCGATCCCGCGGGACGTCTACGAGGCGGCCATCATCGACGGCGCCAGCCGGCTGCGCACCTTCTTCTCGGTGACGATCCCGATGCTGCGCCCCACGGTCATCTTCGTGATCATCACCTCCACCATCGGTGGCCTGCAGATCTTCGACGAGCCCCGGCTCTTCGACCAGCTCGGTCAGGGCGGCGAGGACCGTCAGTGGATGACGCTGACCATGTTCCTCTACGAGGTCGGATGGGGTCCGCAGAAGAGCTTCGGACGGGCCTCCGCGGTCGCCTGGCTCCTCTTCCTCATCATCGTCGTGTTCGGCGCGATCAACTTCTGGCTGACGCAACGAATCGCTGACACCGGATCGAAGACAGGAGGCAAGAAGTGAGCAGCCAGAACATTCAACAGCCCCCGGTCACCGTCGTCGAGCAGACCGCGGGGAAGGGGGCAGCTCGCGCCGCCGCCCGGCGGCAGCGCTCGCAGAGCTGGGGAGCCGAACGCCGGCCCCGCTGGGTCACGTACACGATCCTCGGGCTCGTCATCGCGATCTCGGCCTACCCGCTGTACTTCGCGTTCCTGCTGGCGTCCTCGGACGCCGTCACGATCGCCCAGAACCCGATCCCGTCGCTCATCCCCGGTGGCAACTTCATCGAGAACATGAACAGGGTGCTGGACGCGGACATCAAGTTCTGGACCGCGTTCTTCAACTCCCTCATCGTCGCCGCAGTCACCTCGCTGTCCGTGGTACTGTTCGCGACCCTCGCGGGATTCGCGTTCTCCAAGCTCCGGTTCCGGGGACGCGCCGGACTCCTCGTGTTCGTCATCGCGACGATGGCGGTTCCCACCCAGCTCGGTGTGGTGCCGCTGTTCATCCTGATGTCCGAACTCGGCTGGGTCGGGCGGCTCGAGGCGGTCATCGTGCCGGGCCTCGTCACCGCCTTCGGCGTGTTCTGGATGACGCAGTACCTGGAGAGCGCGCTGCCCTACGAGCTCGTCGAGGCCGCGCGCATCGACGGCTGCTCACTGATCAAGGCGTTCTGGTACGTCGCCCTCCCGGCCGCACGGCCGGCGGCGACCATGCTGGCGCTCTTCACGTTCGTGGCTTCGTGGACGAACTTCTTCTGGCCATTCATCGTGCTGGGTCCATCCAACCCGACCCTGCCGGTGGCCGTGCAGCTCCTCCAGGCCTCGTTCTTCAAGGACCTCTCCTTGATCATGGCGGGCGTCACGGCCGCGACGATCCCACTCATCATCCTGTTCATCTTCGCCGGGCGGCAGCTCGTCTCCGGCATCATGGCCGGTGCCGTGAAGGGCTGAGTGGGAACCATGACGTGGGCGCGCACGCGCGGGGTTCGTCCGCATCCCGCGCGTGCACGCCTACGGTGCGGGAGTCGGCACTGCCTTCGGTGCTGTCGACTCCCGCACCACCATGTCAACGGACAGGACCAGGTGATTGACACCGCGCAGGTCCGGAATCCCCTCGAGGTGATTCGCCGAGAGGTCCGGACGGACACGCGCCAGCAGGAGGCGCACCATCGCACGGCCCTGCAGGACGGTCCGCTGGCGGACGGTCGTCAGGGGCGGGGCAGTGAAGCCGGCGACCTCGATGTCGTCGAACCCCACCAACGCCACGTCCTCGGGGATGTGCTTCCCCGCGTCCCGCAGCGCCTTCAGGGCGCCAAGGGCCGTGAGGTCGGAGGCCGCGAACAGCGCGTCGAGGTGCGGCGCGCGGGCCAGCAGGCGCTTCGTCGCAGCCTCGCCGCCCTCCTGGGTGAAGTTGCCGTACTCGACCAGGTCGGGATCGAAGGCGTCACCCAGGCCCTCCCGGAAGCCGTCGAGACGGTCGAGGCCCGCGGTCATGTCCTGCGGACCGGTGACGGTGCCGATCGTCGTGCGGCCGAGCGAGCGGAGATGCTCCGCCGCCATCCGTGCTCCCCCGACGTTGTCGTTGTCCACGTAGGGCACCACGACACCGGGCTGCATGGGACGGCCACCGATGACGAGCGGAACGTTCGCTGCGAGCAGCGCGGGCGGCAGCGGATCCACCGACTCATGCTCGGAGATCAGCAGCACGCCGTCGACGGCGCCGGACGTGACGTACCGGCGCACCCGCGCCATGTCCTCGGGGGTCTGCGCCATCATCACGACGAGCTGGAGCCCGGCGGCTCCGACCTCGATGGTGGCTCCCCTGACGATCTTGCTGAAGAACGGGTCTCCGAACACCCGGATGTCCGGCTCGGAGGCAATGAGCGCGATGGTGTCCGTCCGCCGCGTCACGAGGGTGCGGGCGGCGAGGTTCGGCTGGTAACCGAGCGCCTTGACCGAACTCTCCACCCGGGTGCGGAGCTCGGACGCCACCGTGGGCACTCCGTTGATCACGCGCGAGGCCGTGGCCCGGGAGACGCCCGCATGCGCGGCCACCTGCTCGAGGCTCACGCGAGTTGCGTTGCGCACGAAGTCCGTCTCCCTTCACAGACACGAATCACCGATCGTCCACGAATCACCGATCGTCCAGTTGATGGAACCACAGTCCCCATGTCCTCTCAATGGATGGACGCGTTTAGTGGCGCACAACACTTGTCGTCGCACCCGTCACGTGTCATGCTGAGAGAGCGCTCTCTCATGCGTGAAGCATCTCACACATCACACCACAATTGTTGAGCAATCGCCAGAGAGCGCTCTCTGGCACTTTCACCGGCGGAACGGCCCGCCCCAGCAGCGACCCGAGGAAGGTCCCCGATGACCACGGCACCAGTCCAACAGCACACCGACAGCACGGTCCCGAGCGCAGCGGGCCAGGAGCGCGCCGCCGCCCTGGTCGACCTGTACGGCCGCCGCTTCCACCGCATCCCGGGCTATGACCGGACGCCCCCGTTCTTCATGACGCTCGTGAGCTCCAGTGACGTGTGGCTCTTCATCTCGAGCACCGGGGGGCTCACGGCCGGCCGCGTGGATGCGGAGAATGCGCTCTTCCCCTACTACACCGACGACAAGGTCGCCGAGAGCGCGGGGCGCACGGGCGGCCTCACCATCCTGCGCGTCGGGAAGTCCGGAACCCACTGGCAGCCGTTCGGCGAGGTCCGGCCGGGAGACCCCGAGGTGGAGCGCACGCTGTACAAGGACGTCCTCGGCACCACACTCGTGTTCGAGGAGGTCCGCCCGGATCTCGGCCTCCGCTTCCGGGTGACGTGGGAGACCAGCGCACGCCACGGCGTCGTGCGGAGCTGTGAGCTGACGGCGGTGGGAGACCAGCCGTGCGAGGCCGAGCTCGTCGACGGTCTCGTCAACCTCCTGCCCGCCGGCACGAGCCAGCAGGTGCAGAACGAGCTGAGCAACCTCCTCGACGCCTACAAGCGCAGCGAACTCGACGCCGCCACCGGCCTCGGGATCTTCCACCTCAACGCCTCCCTCACCGACCTCGCCGAGCCGAGCGAGTCCCTCCGGGCGAACGTGGCGTGGCAGGTGGGCCTCACCGACGTCACCCACCTCCTCTCCACCCGGCAGGTCGCGGCCTTCACCCGCGGCGACGCCGTCACGGAGGAGACCGAGGTGCGCGGCGAGCGCGGTGCCTACCTCCTGCGCACCCGGCTCTCCCTCGCCCCCGGCGAGACCCGGTCCTGGCGCATCGCCGCGGACGTGGACCACGACGCGGCCGACGTCGTCGCCCTCCTCACCCAGCTCCGTGACGCGCAGCAGCTCGCCACGGACCTCGAGGCCGACGTCACCCGTACCCGCGACGAGCTGGCGGCGATCCTCGCCGCCACCGATGCGGCCCAGCTCACGGGCGACGAGGTCGCGACCGCCCACCACGTGGCGAACGTCCTGTTCAACACCATGCGCGGCGGCCTGCCCGCCGACGGCTACACCGTCGGGGCCGACGACGTCCGGGCCTTCCTCGCCGAGCGCAGCCCCGCGACGGCGCGCCGGTGCGCGCCCACCCTTGCCGCCCTGCCGGAGCGCCTGCGTGCGGACGAGCTGATCGCGCTCGCCGACGACGCCGGCGACCCGGACCTCTGGCGCCTCTTCACCGAGTACCTGCCGCTCACGTTCAGCCGCCGGCACGGGGA
This sequence comes from Actinomycetales bacterium UBA1416, assembly GCA_002304945.1. Taxonomy (GTDB): domain Bacteria; phylum Actinomycetota; class Actinomycetes; order Actinomycetales; family Actinomycetaceae; genus UBA1383. Next base: position 9,500 of record DBPQ01000042.1, read on the forward strand.
CCCGAGCCGGCCGTGGAACAAGTTCCGGATCGTCCTGCGGGACGAGCACGGCAACCCCCGGCTCGAGTACCAGGGCAACTGGCGGGACATCTTCCAGAACTGGGAGGCCCTCGCCTGGTCCTTCCCGGAGTACGTGGAGTCGATGATCACGATCTTCCTCGACGCCACGACGGCGGACGGCTACAACCCCTACCGGATCTCGCGGTCCGGCATCGACTGGGAGGTGCCCGAGCCGGAGAACCCCTGGTCGAACATCGGCTACTGGAGCGACCACCAGATCATCTACCTGCTGAAGCTGCTGGAGACCTCCGAGCGCTTCCGCCCCGGCCGGCTCCGCGAGCTGACGGACAGGGCGGTGTTCACGCACGCCGACGTCCCCTACCGGATCGCGTCCTACGAGCAGACGCTCGCCGACCCCTACGACACCATCGCCTTCGACGATGAGCACCAGGCGCTCGTCGAGGAGCGGGTGGCGCGCGAGGGCGCCGACGGACGCCTCGTCCACACCGCGGACGGCGACCTGGTGCGGGTAACCCTCGCCGAGAAGCTCCTGCTCCTCCTGCTGGCCAAGCTGGTCAACCTCGTGCCGAGCGGCGGCATCTGGATGAACACGCAGCGCCCGGAGTGGAACGACGCCAACAACGCTCTCGTCGGCCGCGGCCTGTCCGTGGTGACGCTCGCCTACCTGCGCCGCTACATCCCGTTCGTCCGCGACCTGCTCGCCGACGACGTCACCGTGACGCCGGAGCTGCGCGAGCTGCTCGGGACGGTCCTTGACGTGCTGACGGACCACGCGGGCGACGACGTCGACGGCGAGCGCCGTCGTGCCGTCATGGACGCCCTCGGGGCGGCCGGGACCGCCTACCGCGAGCGGGTCTACTCAGGGATGACGGACCAGCGCGTCACCGTGGCGGCCGGGGAGGTGCGCACCCTCCTCGACCTCGCCGAAGGGCACGTCGAGGCCTCCCTGCGCGCCAACGCCCGCGACGACGCCCTGTACCACTCGTACAACATCCTCGACCTCGGTGACGGCCGCGCCGCCGTCCGGCACCTGACCGAGATGCTGGAGGGGCAGGTGGCGGTGCTCTCGAGCGGGTTGCTGAGCCCACAGGAGTCGGTGGCCCTGCTGGAAAGCCTGCGAGAGAGCGCTCTCTACCGAGCGGACCAGCACAGCTACATCCTCTACCCGAACCGGCAGGTGCCCAGCTTCCTGGGGCGCAACACGTTCAGCGCGGAGCGGGCCGCGCGTTGCCCGCTCGTGGCCGCACTCGCCGCCGCCGGGGACCGGAGCATCGTGATCCGCGACGTGCACGGCGACTTCCACTTCGCCGCCCACATCCGCAACGCGAAGGACGTGAAGGCCGCACTCGACGCGCTCTCCGCCGATCCCAACCTCCGCCGGGTGGTCGAACGGCACCGCGAGGAACTCCTCGGGCTGTTCGAGGACGTCTTCAACCACGCCTCGTTCACCGGCCGCTCCGGATCGTTCTTCGCCTTCGAGGGGCTCGGCTCCATCTACTGGCACATGGTCTCCAAGCTGCTGCTCGCCGTGCAGGAGACGTTGGAACGGGCCGTGGCGGAAGGCGCGGACGCCGCGACGATCGCCGCGCTCCGCGACGCCTACGAGGACGTGCGGGCCGGCCTCGGGTACTGCAAGACGCCGGAGGTCTACGGCGCCTTCCCCACCGACCCCTACTCCCACACCCCCGCCGGCCACGGCGCCCGCCAGCCCGGAATGACCGGCCAGGTCAAGGAGGAGGTCCTCACCCGCATGGGTGAGCTCGGCCTGCGGGTCTGGGACGGCCAGGTGGTCATCCGGCCGCTGTTGCTGCGGGCCGAGGAGTGGACGACGGCGCCGGCCACGTTCGCGTACCGCGACGTGGGCGGGGCGGAGCGGTCGATCGACCTGCCCGCCGGTTCGCTCGCCTTCACGTTCTGCCAGGTCCCCGTGGTGTACTCGCGCGGCGGCGACGCGGTCTCGGTGACCGCCCACCTCGCCGACGGCACCACCATGGACCAGCCCAACGGCGTCCTGAGCCCCGAGCTCAGCGCCTCCATCTTCCGGCGGGACGGCAGGGTCACCTCCCTGTCCGTCCACGTTCCGGAAGGCACGTCGGCGTAGCCGGCGGCCGGCGCCCCCGCCAAGTAGATGCTCACCGACGAGAGGACCATCGGCGGAAACGTCGGTGGCACCATCGACCTTGACCTCACGTTCCCGCAGGAGTTGCGGTAGCGAGGGAGGACATCCCGCCCATGATCCGGGGCGGGCAGTGCGGTGGGGGCGCCGGCACTGCCCGCCCCTCTCCCTGCTCGCCCCGCTCGCCTTCACGGCCCCGTTGGCCCCCCGATCCCCAGCACCGGTCCCCCGCCCCCGCTGTGCGATCTCGCCCCCGCTGCCATCTCGCCCCCAACGTCCACACCCCAGATCGTTCGTGTCAGTGGTCGCTGCCAGACTTGTCATGTGCCCGGAACACCGGGCACACCAGACAGAATCGGCGGAAGCGCAAGGGGGGATGATGGCCACGCCACTGACGACGTCGGAGCTGACGACGTCGGAGCTCGCCAGCCTCGCCGCGCGCCTGTCCGCCATGCCGGCCGCCGTCGCCGAGACGGAGAACATCTCCCGGATCACGCTCCTCGAGAAGCTGAAGGGGATCTGCGCCGCGGCGCAGGCACGGGAGGCCGCTGCGCTCGACGAGTCGCGCCGCGCGGACGAGGCCGCCCGTGGCATCCCAGCCGCGCAACGTGGCAGGGGCGTCGCCAATGAGATCGCACTGGCCCGCCGGGACGGACCATGGCACGGCTCCCGCCACCTCGGCCTGGCGCGGGCGCTCGTCCACGAACTGCCCCACACCATGGCCGCCCTCCGGCAGGGTGCGATCTCCGAATGGCGGGCCACCATCGTGTGTCGCGAGACCGCCTGGCTCCCCACCGAGTCGCGCACCCGCGTGGATGAACTGCTCGCCCCCCACCTCCTCACCCTCGGTGACAAGGCCCTCGCCGCCAAGGCTCGGGCCCTCGCCCAGTCGCTCGACCCGGCCGAGACGGTCCGCCACCTCGCCCGCGCCGAGCGGGAGCGTTGCGTGACCACCCGGCCCGCCCCGGACTCGATGGTCTACCTGACCGCCCTCCTCCCGATGGCCCAGGGGATCGCCGCGTGGGCCAACCTCGACCGCACCGCCCGCGCCCTCATCGGCACGGGAGAGGCCGGCCAACGCAGCCGCGGCCAGGTCATGGCGGACACGCTCGTCGAGCGGCTCACCGGGCAGGCCACCGCGAGCGCCGTGCCCGTGGAGGTCCACCTCGTGATGACGGACCGGACTCTCCTCGGCGGCGACGGCGAGTCCACCTCCGCCTGGCTCACCGGGCACGGCCCCCTCCCCGCCGCCGCGGCACGAGACCTGCTCGACCCCCGCCACGACCACCCCGATCCCGCCAAGACCATCCGCGTTTGGCTCCGACGCCTCTACGAGAACCCGGCGAACGGCCAGCTCGCCGCGATGGAGTCCACCCGCCGCGAGTTCGCCGGCAACCTGCGCCGCATGCTCGTTCTCCGGGACGACACCTGCCGCACCCCCTGGTGCGATGCCCCCATCCGCCACGCCGACCACGCCCGGCCCCACGCCGACGGCGGCACCACCAGCTACGACAACGGCTCCGGCCTCTGCGCCCGGTGCAACCTCGACAAGGAAGCGCTCGGCTGGCGCCACCGCGCCACGGCGGACCACCTCACGGTCACCACCCCCACCGGCCACACCTACACCACGGCCTCGCCACCGCTCGTCCGCGGTCGCGTGGGGGAGGTGCGAGACCATCCACCCAACGGCAAGGCCGAGGAGTACCTCGGCGCCGTCGTCGACATCCAGTACATGAACCTGCAGCGCGAACTGCGGGCGGGCTGACCCCCGACCGGCACCGCCGCCCAACTGCCGCCTGCCGCCTACTGCCGCGAGGCGAAGTACTCCTGGAACTCCTTGAACGCCGCGAAGGCGCGCGGGCCGTACACGGTGCCCGGGCCGCCGTCGAGGAGGATGGTGACGCCGATGGCCTCGGCCACCTCCTGTTCGGTGGCGCCGGCGCGGGCCGCGGCGCGGGCGTGGGTGGCGATGCACCCGTCGCACTTCTGGCTGACACCGAGAGCCAACGCGATGAGTTCCTTCGTCTTGGTGTCCAACGCCCCGGCCGTCATCGCGGCCTTCCCGAGTGCGGAGAAGCCCTGGTAGACGTCGGGGATCAGCTTGCGGAGCTGGATCGCGGGTTCACGGAGCTCGTCGAGCACCTCACGGCCGTGGGTCATGTCGTCGTCCTCACTGCTGGGTCGGTTCGGTTGGTTGGGGCCGCTCGGCCTTCGCCCGGGCGGCGCCTGCGATCAGGTCCGCGCAGGTCGCGGCTGGCATGTGGGAGGTGTTGAACACCATGTCGTAGGAGGAGTTGTCCAGCGGGTTCCACCCGAAGAGCTCGATGGAGATCTGCGAGCGGACCTCGTCGTTCCACTGCTCCTGCTCCTCGGCCTCCTCCAGCGTGATGCCCTGCGCCGCGGCGGCCCGCTCGATGCGGTCACGCACCGGGCCGTCGAGCTGCACGTGGAGCGCACCCGGCCAGTCCCGCAGGATGTGGGTTGCCGCCCGGCCCATGAACACCCCACCCCTCTCTGCCTCGGCGCGCACGTCCGCGGTGATCTGGGCGGCGATCCGCTCGTTGCGCTCCTGGACGCCGCGCAACAGCTCACTCCGCTGGTAGCCGCGCAACGACGAACCCGTGGCGCCGACCAGGAACCAGATCTCGCCGTCGCCCTCCCCGATGCGGCCGGAGCGGCCGGCAGCTGCGACCTCCGCGGGGGTGAAGCGCTGGCTGTGCGCCTCCACACCGAGACGCTCGGCCACGAGCGCGGCGACCTCCTCCATCCCCGCGCCGTAGGCCTCCCAGAGGGTGACCACCGGCCGGCGTCCCGTCGTGTCCATCGCGCCCTCATCCGTCGTCGTCTCGCCCACCCCAATGCTGTCACGTCCGGGCGCGGCGCGGGCGGCGTGCGAGTACCGTGGAAGAGGTACCAGACCTCAAGGCCCACTCTCGAAGGAGACGCACGATGAGTGACATGCCCACCCCCACCGTCGACCGTTCAGGTTCCACCCAGGCGCACGGCGCGCCGGCCGCGAGCGACAGGAACTCCCTGTCCCTCTCGCCCAACGGCCCCCTCCTGCTGCACGACGTGCACCTCGTGGACACGCTCGCCCACTTCAACCGCGAGAACGTCCCGGAACGCCGCCCGCACGCCAAGGGCGCCGGCGCGTTCGGCGAGTTCGAGACGACGGCGGACGTCACCCGGTGGACGAAGGCCGCCCTCTTCCAGCCCGGCGTCAAGACCCGGATGCTGGCCCGCTTCTCCACCGTGGCCGGCGAACTCGGCTCCCCCGACACCTGGCGGGACGTGCGCGGATTCTCGCTGAAGTTCTACACGATCGAGGGCAACTACGACATGGTCGGGAACAACACCCCGATCTTCTTCGTCCGCGACCCCATGAAGTTCCCCCACTTCATCCGCTCCCAGAAGCGGCTGCCGGACTCGGGCCTGCGGGACAACAACATGCAGTGGGACTTCTGGACCCTGAACCCGGAGTCGGCGCACCAGGTCACCTACCTCATGGGTGACCGCGGCCTGCCGAAGACGTGGCGCAACATGAATGGCTACAGCTCCCACACCTACATGTGGATCAATGCTTCCGGCGAGCGCTTCTGGGTGAAGTACCACTTCCACAGCCTGCAGGGCGTCGAGAACCTCACGGGTGAGGAAGCCGAGAAGATCGCCGGCGCGGACGCGGACTTCCACCGCCGTGACCTCTTCAACGCGATCAAGGCCGGGGACTTCCCGCAGTGGCGCCTCTCCGTCCAGGTGATGCCCTACGAGGACGCGAAGACCTACCGCTTCAACCCCTTCGACCTCACCAAGATCTGGCCGCACGCGGACTACCCGCTCCACGAGGTCGGCGTCATGACCCTGAACGAGAACCCCGCGAACTTCTTCGCGCAGATCGAGCAGGCCGGGTTCGCGCCGTCCAACATCGTGCCCGGCATCGGGTTCTCCCCGGACAAGATGCTGCTCGGCCGGGTGTTCTCCTACGCGGACGCCCACCGCGCCCGCATCGGCACGAACTTCGACCAACTGCCCGTCAACCGGCCGATCGTCGAGACGAACACGTACCACGCCGACGGCGCCATGACCTACCACCACACCGGCGCAGCCGCCGTCTACGCCCCCAACAGCGTGGGCCGGCCGTACTCGGACTTCGAGGGCCGCGTCGACGACGGCTGGGAGGCCGACGGCGAGATGGTCCGCCAGGCGTACTTCCTCCACCCCGAGGACGACGACTTCGGCCAGGCGGGCACCCTGGTCCGTGAGGTATTCGACCAGGACCAGCGTGACCGCCTCGTCGACACCGTCTCCACCATCCTGTGCGACGGCGTCTCCGAGCCGGTCCTCGAGCGCGCCTTCTGGTACTGGAAGTCGATCGACCCCACGGTCGGCGCCGCCATCGAGGCGAGGGTCCGCGCCGGAGCGGACGGCCCCAACCCCGGCTTCCACACCGAGGAGTCTCGGGCCGAGGCCGCGGACGCCCTCAAGCAGGAGGACACGAACGCCGAGGGCTGAGAACTCGGGAGGGGCTCCACCCGGACGGGTGGGGCCCCTCCCGCGTCCCCGGCGCTAACCTGACCCGGTGAGCACCGCGAAGACCAACCTTCTCCTCGTGCTCACGGCCGCGATCTGGGGGTTCGCGTTCGCCGCCCAGCGGGAGGGCGCGCAGTACGTGGGTGCGTTCTCCTTCAACGCCGCCCGCTTCTCCCTGGGTGCGCTCTCCCTCCTGCCCGTCATGGCGGTGCTCAGCAGCCGGACGACGACGCCGTTCCGCACCCCGAACCCCCGGCTCACCCTCGCGTGGGGTGCCGCCGCCGGCCTGGTCCTCTTCTCCGCGTCCACCCTCCAGCAGGTGGGGATCGAGACGACGACGGCCGGCAAGGCCAGCTTCATCACCGGCCTCTACATCGTGCTCGTCCCGGTGCTCGGCCTGGCGCTCGGGCACCGCACGAACGCGCGCACCTGGACGGGCGTGGTCCTCGCGGTCGCGGGGCTCTGGCTGCTCTCCTTCGTGCCAGGCTTCTCCCTCGTGGCCGGGGACGGGCTGGTGCTGATCGGGGCGTTCTTCTGGGCGATCCACATCCTGGTGATCGACCGCGCGAACCTCGACGTCGACCCCCTCCCGCTCTCCGCCGTCCAGTTCGGCACCACGGCGGCGCTCTCCGCGATCGCCGCCGTGGCCACGGAGGCGCGGCCGTTCGCGGGGCTGGGCGACGCCGTCGTCCCCGTGCTGTATGCCGGGCTGATCTCGGTGGGGATCGCCTATACCCTCCAGGTGGTGGCGCAGCAGTGGGCCAAGCCCGCGCACGCGGCGCTCATCCTCAGCCTGGAGACGGTGTTCGGGGCGGTGGGCGGCGCGCTCGTGCTCGGCGAGCGGATGACGGCGCGCGGCTACGCCGGCAGCCTGCTCATCCTCGCCGGGATCATGGTCTCCCAACTGCCGCGGCGGGTATCTCAGGCGTGGCCCCTCCAGCCGGAGTCGCGCGACGACGCCCGCTCGAGCAGCCCGCGCACGTAGCCGATCTGGCCCATGTGCTGGGTGATGTCGTTGACCACGGAGACGAGGCGCACCGCGGCGGTGACGGGCGGGTCCCAGTGCTCGTCGACGACGCGGCCCCAGTCCTCCTCCCCCATCGCCCGGAGGATTCCGGCGGTCCGGGCGTGGACGGCGTCGTGATACTCGACGAAGAGGCGCGGCTCGGTGGGCGGGAAGGCGGCGACGTCGTCGGGGCCCTGGCCGTAGCCGACGTCCCCGTCCCGGTACGGCAGGGCGAACCGGTCCCGGAAGCCGGCGCTGGTCCAGACCTGCGCGGTGCCGGCGATGCCGGCGAGGTGGTCGTCCTCGACGCGGCTGAGGTGCCAGGCAAGCCAGGCGATCGAGTTCGCGGCGGGGTCGGGTTGCCAGAGGAGGTCCTCCGCGGTGAGGCCGTCGAGGGCGACGGGGAGCAGTTCGTGCACGCGCTCGAACGCGTCGAGGAGCAGGTCGGTGCAATCCATTCACCCATTGTCCGCGAGCCTCGCCCACCGCGCGATCCCCACCGCCCGCCGCGGCAGCAGCAGTTAGCCTGAACCACGAGGAGGACGAGGATGCCAGATGTCGCCGCGATCGCGGACGCGATGCGAGGCCACCGCACCCTCGTGGTCACCGGGGCAGGAATCTCGACAACCGCGGGGGTGCCGGACTACCGGGGCACCCCGGACCGGCGGAGCGTCGAGTACGAGGACTTCGTCCTCCACGAGATCTGGTACCGCTACCTGTGGTGGCGCAACGAGATGAGCTGGACCCTGCTGCGGCAGGTCGCGCCGACGGCGGGCCACCGGGCCCTCGCCCGGCTGGAGGAGGCCGGCCCCGTGATCGGGATCGCCACGCAGAACGTGGACGGGCTGCACACCCTGGCCGGTTCCCGCCAGGTGGCGGAGCTGCACGGCACGTTCGACGCCGTGGTCTGCCTCCACTGCGGGGCGCGGTTCACGCGCTCCCGGATGTCCGAGATGATCCGGGACCTCAACCCCGGCCTCGACTTCCCCGCCCCGCCGCTCGCCGAGCTGGAGATCATCGCCGCGAAGGATGAGGAGTCCGCCCAGCTGAATCCCATCGAGGTGCCCCCATGCCCGCACTGCGACGGCATGCTGAAGCCGGACGTCGTACTGTTCGGTGAACCGCTGCCGAAGGCCCCGGTCCGGGCGGCGAGCGCGCTCGCCGGGGCGTGTGACGTGGTCCTGACCGTGGGCACCTCCCTCGACGTGTCCACCGGCATGTGGGTGGTGATGCAGGCCATGGAGAGCGGCGCCCGCCTGGTGGTGGTCAACCGCGGCCCCTCGCAGGCGGACCGGCTCGCGGACCTCGTCGTCGACGGCGGCGCCGACGACGTCCTGCCCGGCCTCGCCGACGTCCTCCTCGGGGACGCGCCGTGACCGTCATGCCCCCGGGCGGCACCCTCGTGCTGCTGCGGCACGGGGAGAGCGTCTACAACGCCACGTCCACCTTCACCGGGCTGCTCGACGTCGGGCTCACCCGCGCCGGCGAGCGCCAGGTGGCGATCGCCGCGAACCTGATGCGCGCCGAGGGGATCCTGCCCGACCTCGTGATCAACTCGCCGATGCTGCGGGCCAGCCGCACCACCGAGCTGCTGCTCGGCCACCTCGGCAGGGATGTCCCCGTGGAGACCACGTGGCGCCTCGCGGAGCGGGACTACGGCTGCCTCACCGGCATCCCCAAGGCGGAGGCCGCCGCCCGGCACGGCGAGCACGCCTTCTTCGAGTGGCGCCGCACCCTCCACGGCCGCCCACCCGCGGCGAGCGCCGAGCAGCGGGCCACCTGGGTGGAACCCGCCCCCGTCGCCGACTCGGGTCCGCTCGTGGCGGGCGCGGGCGAGTCACTGCACGACGTCGTCATCCGTGTCCGGCCGCTGTGGGAGGAGGAGCTCCACGAACGGCTCACCGACGGTGCCACCGTCGTCGTCGTCGCCCACGGCAACACGCTCCGCGCGCTCTGCGCGGTCATCGACGACCTCTCCGACACCGAGATCGAGGACCTCAACATCCCGGCCGGCCACCCGCTCGCCTACGACGTCGACCACCTCGGCCACGCCCGTCCGCGTGGCGGGCGCTACCTCGACGACGCCGCCGCCACGGTGGCCGCCGCCCGTGTGGCCGCCGAGGGCGGAACCTGAGGGTTCGCTGAGCGCGGAGCCGCCGCGGGCGACGCCGGGCGGGCTCCGTGAACATAATGGGGGATGATCTCCGTGGCCCTCGCCGAGTCCCTGAAGGCCGCCGGCCTGCCCTGGCGACCCGCCAGCGGGGACCGGTTCGTGATCCCGCACCGGAACATGGACGAGACCGTCTTCCACGTCAGCGAGATGACGATCGAGGTGCACGAGCACGTCGGCCACGGGGTGGTGAAGTTCAACGGCACCACTGAGTGGGCGCTGGATTCCGTTGCCCAGGAGGACGTCCTGTGGCTCCCCCGCGAGGACCAGCTGCGCGAGGCGCTCGGCCCCGAACTGATCGCGCTGGAACACGACGCGGACCGGTGGATCGTCACCTACCGGCTGGACGGGGCGAACCGGCGCGTCACGGATGACGACGTGGAGCACGCCTACGCCCGCGCCCTCCTCGACCTGCTGGGCGACTGACCAACCCACCGCCGCCCGGGACCATTGTCCCAGGCGCGGTCCCTCCGCTAGTGTTCAGGGCAAGCATCCCTGCCCCGGACGGAGAGCTCGTGCGCCCCTCGCCCACCCCCACCGCCCCACTCTCGGGCGCCACCCGGGACCACGTGGACGTCGTCGTCATCGGCTCCGGCTTCGGGGGGTCGGTGGCGGCGTACCGGCTCGCCGAGGGCGGCCGCTCCGTCGTCGTCCTCGAGAGGGGCCAGCCGTACCCCCCGGGCAGCTTCGCCCGCACCCCGTACGAGATGAGCCGGAACTTCTGGGAGCCGAAGGACGGCCTGCACGGCCTGTTCGACGTCCGGTCCTTCCGGAAGCTGGAGGCGATCGTCTCGGCGGGGCTCGGCGGCGGCTCGCTCAT
>DBPQ01000062.1:0-22516 GCA_002304945.1 Actinomycetales bacterium UBA1416
GGCCGCGGACGAGCCCGCGGCCGAGGGGCCCGGCAAGGAGGAGCCGACTGCCGAGGAGCCGGCTGCCGAGGCTGCCGCGGCGGACGAGAGCGCTGCGGCGGACGAGAGCACCGACGAGGAGCCGCTCGCGGAGGAGCCGGATGCGGCCGATCGCCCGGCCGCCGCCGTCGACCCCGACCTCGACCTGACGATGCCCTTGGGCGAGGAGATCTCGGCGTTCGGCGACTCCATGATCGTCACCTCCACCCACGCGCTGCAGGACAGGTTCCCCGGCATCCACCTGGACGCGCTGTCCAACAACCAGTGGAAGCACGCGGAGGGCGTGCTCTGGGCAGCGCTGGAGGACGACTCGGTGCGCCGCGCCGTCGTCATCGACTACGGCACGAACGCGGGCATCGACGATCCGGACGTCGTGCGCCGGGCCCTCGACATGCTCGGGCCGGAACGGCTGGTGGTGGTCGTGAACCTGCACAGCCGGTCCACCTTCATCGACTCGTCGAACGCGCTCCTGGCCGACGTGGTGGCGGAGTACCCGAACGCGACCATCGCGGACTGGGACGCCGCGATCAGCCAGCAGCCGGAGCTGCTGCAGGCGGACCGCACCCACCCGGACATCTTCGGGGCGCACCTGTTCGCGGACACCGTGAAGGCCGCGTTCGAGCGACTCACGGGCGGCGCGTGACCCGCCCGTCCCGGATGCCGATGCGGGGCCGGTCCGTTACGATGATCGAGTTGTCTTGATGTCGAGGCATTTCTACGGAAGGAACCGGCAGCGTGGATCTCTACGAGTACCAGGCGCGCGACCTCTTCGATGCCCACGGTGTCCCGGTGCTCAGGGGCATCGTGGTCACCACGCCCGAGGAGGCCCGTGACGCGGCGACACGGCTGGGTGGTGGCCTGACGGTCATCAAGGCCCAGGTGAAGACCGGGGGCCGCGGCAAGGCCGGCGGCGTGAAGCTCGCCCACAGCCCCGAGGAGGCCGCCGAGAAGGCCGCCCAGATCCTCGGGATGGACATCAAGGGCCACATCGTGCACAAGGTGCTCGTGGCCGAGGGCGCCGACATCGCCGAGGAGTACTACTTCTCGATCCTGCTGGACCGCGCGGAACGCCGGTACCTCGCCATGGCGTCCGTCGAGGGCGGTGTCGAGATCGAGCAGTTGGCGGTCGAGCGGCCGGACGCCCTCGCCAAGGTACCGGTCGACCCCCAGGTGGGCGTCGACGAGGCCAAGGCGGACGAGATCATCGCGGCGGCCGGCTTCCGGGAGGAACTCCGCGGCCAGGTCCGCACCGCCATGCTGCGGCTCTGGGACGTCTACAGGGACGAGGACGCCACCCTCGTGGAGGTGAACCCCCTGGTCCTCACCGAGGACGGGCGCATCATCGCCCTCGACGGCAAGGTGACCCTCGATGACAACGCGGCCTTCCGGCACCCCGCCCACGAGGCGCTCGTGGACCAGGCCGCCACCGACCCGCTCGAGGCGAAGGCCAAGGCGCTGGGCCTCAACTACGTGAAGCTCGACGGCGAGGTCGGCATCATCGGCAACGGTGCGGGCCTCGTGATGTCGACCCTCGACGTCGTCGCCCTCGCCGGTGAGCCGCTCGGAGTGAAACCCGCCAACTTCCTCGACATCGGCGGCGGGGCCTCCGCCGAGGTCATGGCGAACGGGCTCGACGTCATCCTCGGCGACTCCCAGGTGAAATCGGTCCTCGTGAACGTCTTCGGCGGGATCACCGCCTGCGACGAGGTGGCCAACGGAATCGTGAAGGCCCTCGAGATCCTCGGCGACGCCGCCACCAAGCCACTCGTGGTGCGGCTGGACGGCAACAACGTCGAGGAGGGGCGGGCGATCCTCGCCGCTGCGGGCCACCCGCTCGTCACCATGGTGGGCACAATGGACGGCGCGGCTGCCAAGGCCGCCGAACTGGCGAAGTGAGGGGCGGACATGGCGATCTTCCTGGATGAGAACTCCCGCGTCATCGTGCAGGGCATGACGGGGTCCGAGGGGCAGAAGCACACCCGCCGGATGCTGTCCGCCGGCACCAACGTCGTCGGCGGCGTGAACCCGCGCAAGGCGGGCACCACCGTCGAGTTCGAGGTCACCCCGATCGGCGCCGGCGCCGCCTCCGTGACGGAGGGCACGGTCCAGGTGCCCGTGTTCGGCTCGGTCGCCGAGGCGAAGGCCTCGACCGGTGCCGACGTCTCGGTGGTGTTCGTCCCGCCCGCCCACACGAAGGGTGCGGTGATCGAGGCCGTCGACGCCGGAATGGACCTCGTCGTGATCATCACCGAGGGCATCCCCGTGGCCGACACGGCGGAGTTCTTCAGCTACGCCGAGGCGCGCGGCGTGCGCCTGATCGGCCCGAACTGCCCCGGCATCATCAGCCCCGGCCGGTCCAACGTCGGCATCACTCCGCCCGACATCACCGGTCCCGGGCCCATCGGCCTGGTCTCCAAGTCCGGCACGCTGACCTACCAGATGATGTACGAGCTCCGCGACCTCGGGTTCACCACGTGCATCGGCATCGGGGGCGACCCGGTCATCGGGACCACCCACATCGACGCGCTCGAGGCGTTCGAGAAGGACCCGGACACGAAGGCCATCGTCATGATCGGCGAGATCGGGGGCGACGCCGAGGAACGCGCAGCCGCCTACATCCGGGAGCACGTCACCAAGCCGGTCGTCGGCTACGTGGCGGGCTTCACGGCCCCCGAGGGCAAGACGATGGGCCACGCCGGAGCGATCGTGTCCGGCTCGTCCGGCACCGCCCAGGCCAAGAAGGAGGCGCTCGAGGCCGCCGGCGTGCGGGTCGGCCGCACCCCGACCGAGACCGCCACCCTCGCACGCGCGCTCGTCTCCTGACCACACGGACGGCCGGTCCTCATCGGGGGACCGGCCGCCGGCCTGTTCGGGCCCGCCCGGCGAGGCGTGGCCGGCGCGGGTCCCTCCCGCTCGTACCATGGCGGCGATGAACATCGACCTCCCCCGGAACTGGCTGCGCGCCGTCGCCGCCGGCGCCGAGGCCGCCGTCCTCACCTGGCTGCTCGCCGTGCTCGGCGCCCTGGTGACCTACGTGGCGACCGCGGCGGCACCGGGCCTCGGGGACGCCACCTGGGCGTCGACGGCGGCGGTCGGCACCGGGTGGTGGACCCTCGCCCTCGGCGGCCGGATCCCCGTGGAGGAGGGGACGGTGAGCCTCGCCCCGCTCGGCATCACGCTCCTCGCGGCCGTCCTCCTGCGCGGCGCGGCGCGCAGGATGGCGGTCGACACGCTTGCCGGGGCCGCGATCGCGGCCGGGTCCTTCGCCGTCGCCGTCGCCGCCCTCGGTCTCGTCGCCGGGCGGGGGAGCGGCACCCACGTGGCCGGGGCGCTCGCCGTCGGGGCCGTCGGCGCGCTCTGGGCACTGCGCCCCGAGGCCTTCCCCCGGATTGACCTGCCACCCGGAGTGCGTGCCGGTCTCGCGACCGCCGGCGTCGCCCTGCTCGTCCTCGTCGGTGTGGGGGCGGCACTCGTGGCGGCGAGCGTGGTGGCGTCCTGGGACCAGGTGGCGGGCATCCACTCCTCGCTGCGTCCCGACGTCGCCTCCGCGGTGGTCCTGACGCTCGCCCAGGTGGCCTACCTGCCCACGCTCGCCGTCTGGGCGCTGGCGTGGCTGGCCGGGCCCGGCTTCGCGGTGGGCGAGGGGACCGTCTACTCGGCACTCGGCACCACCACCGAGCTGCTGCCGGCGATCCCGGTGCTGGGGGCGCTGCCGGCTCCGGGGGCCACGGTCGGGTGGGCGCCTGCGGTGCCCGCCGTGCTGGGCGTCCTCGTCGGGTGGTGGCGGACCCGGGGGCGTCCGCTGCCGCACTGGCGGGACGCCGCCGTCGCTGCCGCGACGTTCCTCGCGGTGACGGGCGCAGTGATCCTGGTGCTCGGTGTCGCCGCCTCCGGATCGCTCGGACCGGGACGCATGGCGACGGTCGGCGTCGACGCACCACTCCTCGCCCTCGTGCTCGCCGGTGGACTCACGGGGGGGTACGTCGCCGTCCTCGTGGTGCGGCTCCCGGCCACGCACGCCCTTCTCCGGAGCCTCGCGGCACAGCTCCGTGGTGCGGCCACCCCAGCGGCCGGCGCGACCGCGGCGGGTGATGGGACCCCGAGTCCCGCCACGCCGTCGAGTCCCGAGACCGCGGCGAGCGCGCCGAGTGCCACGACGGCGGCCACCGCCCCCACCGCCCCGACCCTGGCGACCGCCGCCACCGCCCTCACCCCGGCCGAGGGGCCCGAGCCGGTACGCTGAGCCGGTGCAGAGCTTCCGCGTCGTCGTCCTCGTCTCGGGGGGCGGGTCGAATCTCGCCGCGCTGCTGGAGGCCACCCGTGACCCGGCCTACGGGGCCACCGTGGTCGCCGTCGGGGCGGACCGACCGGGCACCGGCGGTGTCCGCCTCGCCCGGGACGCCGGGCTGCCGACCTTCGAGGTGCGGCTCGCCGACTTCGACACCCGGGAGGACTGGGACCGCGAGCTGACCGCCCAGGTGGCGGCGCACGACCCCGACCTCGTCGTGTCCGCCGGCTTCCTCAAGCTGTGCGGCCCGGTCTTCCTCGGCCGGTTCGCCGGACGGTACGTCAACACCCACAACGCCCTCCTCCCGGCCTTCCCGGGCATCCACGGCCCCCGGGACGCCCTCGCCCACGGCGTGCGCCTCGCCGGTGCCACCCTCTTCTTCGTCGACGCCGGCGTGGACACCGGCCCGATCCTCGCCCAGGTGGCGGTGCCCGTCCTCGACGACGACGACGAGGACGCCCTCACGGAACGCATCAAGGTGGCGGAGCGCGCCCAGCTCGTGGAGTACGTCGGCCGACTCGCCCGTGAGGGGTGGCGCCTCGAGGGCCGCCGCGTCAGGTTCGGGCGGTAGACTGACCGCGGCCGTGACTGGCGCAGGTGGACCAACCACCGGGGAGCGGCCCGCCGTCGGATCGAGCATCGCCCGCCTGGGTGCTCGTGCCACCTGACAAGGGAGCCCTCCGATGATCCGCCGCGCACTCGTCTCCGTCTACGACAAGACCGGCCTCGCCGATCTGGCCACCGGCCTCCACGAGGCGGGGGTGGCCCTCGTCTCCACCGGCTCCACGGCGGCCACCATCGCCGCCGCCGGGGTGCCCGTCACGGAGGTCGCCGACCTCACCGGGTTCCCCGAGTGCCTCGACGGCCGCGTCAAGACCCTCCACCCGGCGGTCCACGCCGGCATCCTGGCCGACCGCACCGACCCCCGGCACGTGGCGGAACTCGGCGGCCTCGGGATCGAGGCGTTCGATCTCGTCGTGGTGAACCTCTACCCCTTCAGCGAGACGGTGGCCTCCGGCGCCGGCGTCGCCGAGTGCATCGAGAAGATCGACATCGGCGGGCCCACCATGGTGCGGGCCGCGGCGAAGAACCACGGCTCCGTCGCCGTCGTCGTCGACCCGGCGGACTACGGTCGCGTCGTCGAGGCCGCCCGTGCCGGCGGCTTCAGCGACGACGAGCGCCGCCGCCTCGCCATGCGCGCGTTCCGGCACACCGCGTCCTACGACGTCGCCGTGGCGACGTGGTTCGGCGAGCGCTTCGACGACGCCGCACTGCCCGCGTGGCGCGGCGAGACGTGGACCCTGGCCCACACCCTGCGGTACGGGGAGAACCCCCACCAGCAGGCGGCCCTCCTCGCCACCCCGGGCGGAGGCGGCCTCGCCCAGGCGGAGCAACTGGGCGGCAAGGAGATGAGCTACAACAACTACCAGGACACGGACGCCGCGATCCGTGCCGCCTACGACCACGCGCGCCCCGCCGTCGCCATCATCAAGCACGCCAACCCGTGCGGCATCGCGGTGGGGGACACCGTCGCCGAGGCCCACCTGCGGGCCCACGCCTGCGACCCCGTCTCGGCGTACGGCGGGGTGATCGCCACGAACGGCGAGGTGGACGCCACCATGGCCGGCCAGGTGCGGCCCATCTTCACAGAGGTCATCGCGGCGCCGTCGTACACCGCAGACGCCCTCGAGATCCTGCGGACCAAGCGGAACCTCCGCATCCTCCGGCTGCCCGCGCCCGCGCGCGCCGCCCTCGAGACCCGGCCGGTCAGCGGCGGCCTGCTCGTGCAGGAGGCCGACACGATCGCGGCGCACGGCGTGCGGGAGGACGGCACCACCTTCGGTGACGATCCGGCGGACTGGACGCTCGTCGCCGGCGCGGCCGCCGACGAGGCCACGCTGGCGGACCTGGCGTTCGCCTGGCGAGCCGTCCGCGCCGTGAAGTCCAACGCGATCCTGCTGGCGACCGGCGGCGCGTCCGTCGGCGTGGGGATGGGCCAGGTCAACCGGGTGGACTCCGCGCGACTCGCGGTCGAACGGGCGAACACGCTCGGGGAGGGGGAGCGCGCACGGGGCGCCGTCGCCGCGTCCGACGCCTTCTTCCCGTTCGCGGACGGGCTGGCGATCCTGCTGGACGCCGGGGTCCGGGCCGTCGTGGCGCCCGGCGGTTCCATCCGGGACGACGAGGTGGTCGCCGCGGCGGAGGCTGCGGGCGTCACCATGTACTTCACGGGTTCCCGGCACTTCTTCCACTGACGCCACTACGCTGGGAGCACGTTCCAGCGCAGGAGGTCCACGTGTCCGAGCCCATCCGAATCGGAGTCCTGACATCTGGCGGGGACGCCCCCGGCATGAACGCCGCCGTCCGGGCGGTCGTGCGCAGCGCCCTCGCCCACGGGGCAGTCCCGTACGCGGTGAAGGAGGGCTGGCAGGGCGCCGTCGACGGCGGCGAGAGGATCGTCGAGATGGGCTGGTCCGACGTGTCGTCGATCCTCGACCGTGGCGGCACCATCATCGGCACCGCCCGTTCGAAGGACTTCCGGGAGCGCTCCGGCATGCTCGCCGCCGCACGCAACCTGCTCGAGCGCGGGATCGACCGGATCGTGGTGATCGGGGGCGACGGATCGCTCACCGGTGCCAAGGTGTTCCGCTCCGAGTGGCCCTCCCTGCTGGCCGAACTCGTGGAGAAGGGCGAGGTGGAGGAGGCGCGGGCGCAGGCGCACGCGGATCTGCGGATCATCGGGCTCGTGGGGACGATCGACAACGACCTCGTCGGCACCGACACCACCATCGGCACCGACACGGCGCTGCACCGGATCATCGACGCGATCGACCAGATCTCCTCCACCGCCGCCTCGCACCAGCGCACCTTCATCCTCGAGGTGATGGGCCGGCACTGCGGCTACCTGCCCCTCATGGCAGCAGTGGCGAGCGGGTGCGACTACGTCCTCATTCCCGAGATGCCGCCGCCCCCCGGCTGGGAGGAGGACATGCTCGAGAAGTTGCGCATCGGACGCGAGGCCGGCAGGCGCGAGTCCCTCATCCTCGTGGCGGAGGGTGCCGCCGACCAGCAGGGCAACCGCATCGACGCCCAGTCGATCGCCCAGCTGCTGCGCGAGCGCCGCGGCGAGGACGCCCGCGTCACCATCCTCGGGCACACCCAGCGCGGTGGCACACCATCGGCCTACGACCGGTGGATGTCCACCATCCTCGGCATCGCCGCGGTGCAGGAGATCCTCTCCGCCGCGCCGGACGCCGAGGACCACATCATCGGCATCCGCCACAACCGGGTGGCCCGCATCCCGCTGGTGGAGGCGGTCAAGCGCACCCACGCGGTGGCGGACGCCATCAAGGAGGGCCGGTACGACGACGCCGTCGCCGCCCGTGGCGCCGGTTTCTCCCAGACCCTCCGCATCAACGAGATCATGTCCAACCCCCCCGCCGCGGACGTGGTTCCCGAGGGCCCCACCCGTGGCAAGCGCATCGCCATCCTCCACGCCGGCGGTCTCGCCCCCGGCATGAACACCGCCGCACGCGCGGCCGTCCGGCTCGGCATCGGGCGCGGCTACACGATGCTCGGCGTCGACGGCGGATTCCCCGGTCTGGTCTCGGGCGACATCCGCGAGCTGTCCTGGGCGGAGGTGGACGCCTGGGCCTTCGAGGGCGGTGCCAAGCTCGGCACCCACCGGGCCGTCCCGACGATCGAGGAGCTCTACTCGATCGGCCGCGCGATCGAGACGAACGGGATCGACGGGCTGCTCGTGATCGGCGGCTACAACGCCTATCTCGCCGCCCATCTGCTGGCCACCGAGCGGAAGCGGTATCCCGCGTTCCGCATCCCGGTCGTGTGTGTGCCGGCGTCGATCGACAACAACCTCCCGGGCACGGAGCTGTCCATCGGGGCGGACTCCGCCGTCAACAACGCCGTGTGGGCGCTCGACCGTGTCAAGGAGTCCGCGGCGGCCTCCAGCCGCTGCTTCGTCGCCGAGACGATGGGGCGCCACTGCGGCTACCTCGCCCTGATCGCGGGCATCGCCACCGGCGCCGAGATGGTCTACCTCCATGAACGGCAGCCCGACCTGAAGCGCATCGCGGAGGACGCCGTCCGGATGACCGCGAGCTTCAGCCGCGGCCGCCACCTGTTCCTGGTGGTGCGCAACGAGGAGGCCTCCCCCGAGTACAACCTCGACTTCATGGCGCGCGCCTTCGAACAGGAGGGCGGCGGGCTGTTCGACGTGCGGCAGCAGGCCATCGGTCACCTGCAGCAGGGCGGCAAGCCGAGCCCCTTCGACCGGCTGCTCGCCACCCGGCTCGTCTACTACGCGCTCAAGGAGATGGACGAGCAGGTCGCGACCGGGGGCGACCGGGCCTCCTACATCGGGTTCTCCTCGAACTACATCGGCAGCCACGACCTCGAGCGGATGCCCGAGGAGGTGGACGAGGAGTTCCGCCGGCCCAAGGACCAGTGGTGGCTGGCCTTCGAACCCATCCACCAGACCGTCTCGCTGTACGGGACCCCCATGACCGTGCCGCTGCCGGTCATCGACGCCTGACCGCGTCCGCCAGCCGGCGGGCGGGGTCCGCGGCGGCGGCACGGTCCAGCACGGGTCGACCGCCGCCGAGGAGCCGGCGCAGCGCGGCGACGTCGCGCGGCCGGTCCACGACGAGACCCCCGACCAGGTCGTCGCCGTCCATGAACAGCGCGGCCCAACCGTTCCCCCGGCCCTCGCGCCACAGCACCTCGTGGCCGGGGGACGCGTGACCCACGAGCTCCACCCGGCGTCCGAACATGGTGGAGAACACGCTCGGGACCGGTGGGTCCGCGACGGGGTTGCCCAGCAGCGCGTCAGCGCACCGCTGCGCCGAGGCCACCGCGGCGTTCCAGTGCTGGCCTCCCGGGGCGGCGGCACAGTCGCCGATCGCCCAGATGTCGGACGCCCCCGGCACCGTCCCCGAGAGTGCCGTGCGGACATGGCCGGCCGGTCCCAGCCACTGCCGGGGGATCCAGTCCGTGGCCGGTCGCGCCCCGAGGGCCGCCACGACGACGTCGCCCCGCACCACCCGCCCGTTCGTGAGGTCGAGGGTGGTGGGGGAGGCGGTGGCCACCCGTCCCTCCACGAGGGTCACGGTGCCGGGCGTCACGGCGCGGAGCCAGGCGGTGACCCGCTCGGCCACGGGTTCGGGGAGGAGGCGCCCGAGGGGCCGGCCGGTGTCCTCGATCACGGTGACGGTGGCGCCCTTCGCCGCGGCACTGCTCGCGAGTTCGAGCCCGATCCACCCCGCGCCGGCGATCACGAGGTGCGCACCCGGCGCCAGGGCTGTGCGGAGCGCCACGGCGTCGTCCCACCGCGAGAGCGTCCGCACCCCCTCCCAGCCCACCGGGACGATGGGCCGGCTGCCGAGGGCGAGGACGACGGCGCCGGCGGTCGCCGTCGTCGCACGTCCAGCGCCGTCCCGGAGGGTGACCACGCCGCCCTCGATTCCCGTGGCTCGTGCCCGGATCCAGGCCGCGGCGTCAGCTGCGAGGGAGAACTGCTCGCGCAGGTCCTCCGGTGCGGACCTGGCGAACAGTTCCTTGGTGAGTGGGGGACGGTCATACGGGTCCTCGTCACCGGCCACGGTGATCTCGCCGGCGAACCCGCCCGACCGCAGCGCGGCGACGAGGGCGGTGGCGGCCAGCCCGGCGCCGAGGACGAGCACGCTCTCCGCTCCGGGGCGTGGGGACGTGGGAGGGGGCATGAACCAACGCTAGTGTGAAGCATGCCCAGCGTGCTCCGCCCGATGCTCGCGGCCGCGACCGTGCTGCTGGTGGCCGGCGTCGCCGCCGTGGCGGTGTGGGTGGACGTCCGGGCCGCCGCGTTCGTCCTCGCGGGCGGGCTAGCCGTTGCCGCGCTCCTGCGGATGCTCCTGCCGGAGCGCCACCTGCCGGTGGGGCGGGGCCGCCCCTTCGACGTGACCGTGCTGCTCGTCCTCGCCGTCGCCACCGCCCTGTTGGCACCCTGGGGGCTCGCCACGGCACCGTGATCCCCGCGCAGGATATCTCGATGTCGAGTAATCTGGTCCCGTCCCGCCGTGAAAGGAACTTTTCGTGAGCAAGATCAAGGTTGCAGGCCCCGTCGTGGAACTCGACGGCGACGAGATGACCCGGATCATCTGGCAGTTCATCAAGGACCGCCTGATCCACCCCTACCTCGACGTCGACCTGAGGTACTACGACCTGTCGATCCAGAACCGCGACGCGACCGACGACCAGGTCACGATCGACGCGGCTCACGCCATCAAGGAGCACGGGGTGGGCGTCAAGTGCGCCACGATCACACCGGATGAGGCCCGGGTGGAGGAGTTCGGCCTCAAGCGGATGTGGGTGTCCCCGAACGGCACGATCCGCAACATCCTCGGCGGCGTGGTGTTCCGCGAGCCGATCATCATCTCGAACATCCCGCGCCTCGTGCCCGGCTGGACCAAGCCGATCGTGATCGGCCGTCACGCCCACGGCGACCAGTACAAGGCCACCAACTTCAAGGTGCCCGGTGCCGGGGAGTTGACCATCACGTTCACGCCGGAGGACGGCTCCGAGCCCATCCAGCACGTCGTGGCGAACTACGGCGCCGACGGCGGCGTCGCCATGGGCATGTACAACTTCAACGACTCGATCCGGGACTTCGCCCGCGCGTCCTTCTCCTACGGGCTGCAGCGCGGCTACCCCGTGTACCTCTCCACCAAGAACACGATCCTGAAGGCCTACGACGGGCAGTTCAAGGACCTGTTCGCCGAGGTGTTCGAGAGCGAGTTCAAGGCGGAGTTCGACGCCGCCGGCCTCACCTACGAGCACCGCCTCATCGACGACATGGTGGCCGCTGCCATGAAGTGGGAGGGCGGCTACGTCTGGGCGTGCAAGAACTACGACGGCGACGTCCAGTCCGACACGGTGGCGCAGGGCTTCGGTTCGCTCGGCCTCATGACGTCCGTACTCATGACCCCGGACGGCCGGACCGTCGAGGCGGAGGCCGCTCACGGCACCGTCACCCGCCACTACNNCAACCCGATCGCCTCGATCTACGCCTGGACCGGGGGCCTGAAGCACCGCGGCAAGCTCGACGGAACGCCCGAGGTCACCGGCTTTGCCGAGACCCTCGAGGACGTGGTCGTGAAGACCGTGGAGTCGGGGCAGATGACGAAGGACCTCGCCCTCCTCGTCGGCCCGGACCAGCCGTGGCTCACCACTGAGGAGTTCCTGGGCGCGCTCGACGAGAACCTGGCGGCCCGCCTGGGCTGAGAAGTGCGCGGCGGGGCGGTTGCACAGCAACNNGCCCCGCCCGCTTATGTGGAGGAATCGTGAAGAGCGTTGCCCTCCAGTTGAGGGCCTTGGGTGGGCCGCGATACTGTCTCCGAACCGGCACAATCGGCGTGCCTGGGGGAGACAAAGGAAGATCACCATGTCCAGATCATCGATCGGGCGAGCGATTGCAGGGGCGGCCACCCTCGCCGTCCTGCTGTCCGGCGCCACAGTCATGTCCACCGACCCCGCCACCGCGGCCACCGACCAACTCGTCACCCTCGTGGGGGACCTTCAGGCGGAGCTCGGCTGCGACGGCGACTGGGACCCCGCGTGCACCACCACGGTGTTGCCGAACACCGGTGCTGACCTCTACGCGGAGACCTTCACCGTCCCGGCCGGAAGCTGGCAGTTCAAGGTGGCCCTCGACGGAAATTGGGACGTCGCGTTCCCGGCCGACAACATCCCGCTCCGGCTGGCCACGGCCACGGACGTGACCTTCCAGTTCGACGACGCCACGGACCTGGTCTCCATCGACCTCCCCGACCTGCCGGGTGGCTACGACGCCGGGACCGACGGGGCGCTCGTCTCCGCACCGGTGCGCGAGCTGGGGGAGGGCGAGACCTTCTACTTCGTGCTCACCGACCGCTTCGAGAACGGCGACGCCACCAATGACGAGGGCGGCCTCACCCCGTCGGGGGACCGCCTCGCGACCGGCTTCGATCCCACCGACAAGGGCTTCTACCAGGGCGGGGACATCGCCGGCCTGAGCCAGCGCCTCGACTACATCGAGGGCCTCGGCACCACCGCCATCTGGCTCACCCCCTCGTTCAAGAACAACCCCGTCCAGGGCGAGGGCGCCGACGCCTCCGCCGGCTACCACGGGTACTGGATCACCGACTTCACCCAGATCGACCCGCACCTCGGCACGAATGCCGAGCTGGAGGCGTTCATCGACGACGCCCACGCGCGGGATATCAAGGTCTACTTCGACATCATCACCAACCACACCGCGGACCTCATCGACTACGCGGAGCAGCAGTACTCCTATCGCACGATCGAGCAGTATCCCTATCGGGACGTGAATGGCGACGTCGTGGACGTCTCCGCCCTGGCCGGCACAGAGCCCTTCCCGGCGTTCAACCCCGACGCCACCTCGTTCCCCTACACCCCGGAGCGCTCGGCGGAGAACGCGATCATGGTCCCCCCCGTGCTCAATGACGTCACGCGCTACCACAACCGCGGCGACTCGACCTGGAGCGGGGAGTCCGTCACCTTCGGCGACTTCGTCGGGCTGGATGACCTCATGACCGAGGACCCGCTCGTGGTCGACACCATGATCGACATCTACGAGACGTGGATGGACCTGGGGATCGACGGCTTCCGCATCGACACGGTCAAGCACGTCAACTTCGAGTTCTGGGAGGCCTTCACCGCCGCGATCGCGGACTACGCCCTCACGACGGACGTGACCGACGAGTTCTTCACCTTCGGAGAGGTCTACGACGGCGACCCGCGGCTGCTCGCCCCCTACGTGCGTGACACCGACATGACCTCGGTGCTCGACTTCGCCTTCCAGGGGGTCGCCCTCAGCTACGCCCGCGGCCAGAGCGCCCAGCGTCCCGCGGATCTCTTCGCCGCGGACGACTACTACACCACGGCCCACTCCTCCTCCTCGGCACTGCCGACCTTCCTCGGCAACCACGACATGGGCCGGGTGGGCTTCCTGCTCCAGGGCACGGGCGATGAGCTGTGGCGTTCCGAGTTCGCCCATGAGTTCATGTACCTGACCCGTGGTCAGCCGGTGGTCTACTACGGCGACGAGCAGGGCTTCATCGGGACCAGCCCGGACGGAACGGCGGGGAACGACAAGTGGGCCCGCCAGTCCCTGTTCGCCTCCCAGACCCCGGACTACCTCGGCCAGCCCCTCCTCACGGGCGGAACCTATGACTCGCAGGACCGCTTCGACGAGACCAACCGGCTGTACCTACACATCGCCGACCTCGCCGCGCTGCGGGACGCCCACCCCGCTCTGGACACCGGCGCCCAGGTCGAGCTGTTCGCGGCCGACGGCGGCGGGATCTACGCCTTCGCCCGCGTCGACCGCGACAAGAAGGTCGAGTACCTGGTCGCGCTCAACAACCAGACCGATGACCTCAGCGCCTCCTTCGCGACCCTCACCCCCGGCGCCGTCTACACCCCGCTGTACGGCACCGCGACCGGCGTGACCGCGACTGCCGACGGCGAGGTGACGCTCACCGTCCCGGCGCTCTCCGCCGTCGTCCTCAGGGCCGACCGCAAGGTCGCCGACGCGGGCGCCGAGCAGTCAATCTCGCTCACCCCGGTGGCGGGAGCCGAGCTGGCGGGCATGGTCCCCGTGACCGCCGACATCGCCGACGACCGTTGGGCGGAGACGTCCTTCTCCTTCCGGATCGTGGGCGAGACCGCCTACCACCCGCTGGGTACGGCCGAGGATGACACCCCGCGCGTGTTCCATGACGTCAGCTCCCTGCCTGCCGGCACCCTGGTCGAGTACCGTGCCGTGACGGTGGACGCCGACGGCGCCCGCTCCGCCGCCTCCACGTTCGGGGTGGTCGGGGCCGATCTGTCCGGCGTGGTCCCGGAGCCCGAACCGGAGCCCGAACTGGGCGTCGGCCGGACCGACCTCATCGTCAGCATCCCGGGGACTCTCAACAGCGAACTCGGATGCCCGGGCGACTGGCAGCCCGAGTGCGACGCGATCACCCTGACCCACCGAGGTGCGGGCGTTTACTCGAACACCTTCACCATCCCGGCCGGCGGCTGGGAGTACAAGATCGCGATCGGCGGCACCTGGGACGAGAACTACGGCGTGGGAGGCGTCCCGGGCGGGTCGAACGCCGCGTTCTCGCTCGACGCGGAGCAGGCCGTGACGTTCATCTACGACGACGCCACGAAGTGGTTCACCTCGAGCGCCCAGGGCCCCCTGATCACCCTGCCCGGCTCGTTCCAGAGCGAGGTCGGCTGCCCGGGTGACTGGCAGCCCGAGTGCGTCGTCACCTCCCTGCAGGACATGGACGGCGACGGGATCTACACCTGGACCACCGCCGCCATCCCGGCCGGCTCCTACGAGGTCAAGGTTGCCCACAACCTCAGCTGGGACGAGAACTACGGGGTGGGCGGTGCGCCGGGCGGCGACAACTACGGGTTCACTGCTCCGGGCGGCAAGCCCATCACCTTCACCTACGACATCGACACGCACCTCCTCACGATCGAGGTCACCGACCCGCCGATCGCGGGCGCCGGGCAGTTCCTCGGCCACTGGATCGACGCCGCCACCATCGCGTGGCCGGCAGACCTCGTCGACGAGCCCGCGAACACCGAGTGGACGCTGTACGCGGCGCCCGACGGCGGCATGGCGCTGGCCGACGGCGCGGTCACGGGCGGCACCGCCGTCGGGACGCTCACCCTCGACGAGGGTGGCCTCACGGAGAGCCAGCTCGAGAACCGCGGCCACCTGGAGGGCTTCCTCGCCCTCACGCTCGGCGGTGTCGACCGGACGACGCTCGAGGAGGTCCTCACCGGGCAGCTCCTCGTCCTGCAGGAGGGCCCAGACGGGCCCGAGGTGTTCACCGGTCTCCAGATCCCCGGCGTCCTCGACGACCTGTACGCGGCCGACGCCCGAACGCGGGAGATCGGCGTGACGTTCGACGACGGCGCGCCCACCCTCACGCTGTGGGCGCCAACGGCCAGGGATGTCGCCCTCCACCTCTTCGAGGACGGGATCGACGCCGCCCCGACGCCCCTGCCGATGGAGCGCCAGGACGACGGCACCTGGACCATTACCGGGGAGGAGGACTGGGAGGACCTGTCCTACCTGTACGCCGTCGAGGTGTACGCCCCGACGACCGGGCAGGTCGAGGAGAACCTCGTCACCGACCCGTACTCGGTGGGGCTCACCCTGAACTCCACCCACTCGGTGCTCGTCGACCTCGACTCCGAGGACTGGATGCCCGAGCTGTGGCTGGACGCACAGGGCCCGGACATCGCCCAGTTCGCGGACCGCACGATCTACGAGCTGCACATCCGCGACTTCTCCATCTCCGACGAGACGGTTCCCGAGGACCTGCGCGGCACCTACGCCGCCTTCGCCCTCGACGGGACGGACGGCACGGCGCACCTGCGCGAACTGGCGGAGGCCGGGATGAACACCCTGCACCTCCTGCCGTCCTTCGACATCGCCACGATCCCGGAGGACCGGGATGACCAGCTCGTCCCGGACATCCCGACGGACGCGGCGCCGGACTCGGAGGAGCAGCAGGCGGCGGTGACCGCGGTGGCCGACCAGGACGCCTTCAACTGGGGCTACGACCCGTTCCACTTCAACGTTCCCGAGGGCAGCTACGCCTCGGCGGGCAACCAGGACGGCGGGGATCGCGTCGCGGAGTTCCGCCTCATGGTGGGCGGGATCCATGACCTCGGCTACGACGTCGTCCTGGACGAGGTGTTCAACCACACCGCCCAGTCCGGGCAGGGGGAGAAGTCGGTGCTCGACAAGGTTGTGCCCGGGTACTACCACCGCCTCAACCTCACCGGCGCGGTGGAGACCTCCACCTGCTGCCAGAACATCGCCACCGAGCACGAGATGGCCGAGCAGCTGATGGTGGACTCCGTCGTGACCTGGGCGGCCGACTACCACGTCGACGGCTTCCGGTTCGACCTCATGGGCCACCACAGCCGCGACAACATGGAGGCCGTGCGGGCCGCCCTCGACGAGCTGACGCTCGAGGAGGACGGAGTCGACGGGAAGTCCATGTACCTCTACGGCGAGGGCTGGAACTTCGGGGAGGTGGCGGACAACGCCCGCTTCCTCCAGGCCACCCAGGGCCAGCTCGACGGCACCGGGATCGGGGCGTTCAACGACCGTCTGCGGGACGCCGTCCACGGCGGCGGCCCGTTCGACGCCGACAAGCGCGAGTTCCAGGGCTTCGGCACCGGGCTGTACACCGACCCCAACGGGATCAGCACGCGGACCGAGGACGAGCAGCTCGCCGACCTGCTCCACCGCACCGACCTGGTGCGGCTGGGCATGGCGGGCAACCTGAGGGACTACTCGTTCCTCACCAGCGCCGGCGAGGTGCAGTCCGGCGCCGAACTCGACTACAACGGGCAACCGGCGGGCTACGCCACCGAGCCCCACGAATCGGTGAACTACGTGGACGCCCACGACAACGAGACCCTCTACGACCTCGGGGTGTGGAAGCTGCCCACGGACACCACCATGGACGACAGGATCCGGATGAACACGCTGTCGCTCGCGACCGTGGCACTCGGCCAGTCGCCGTCGTTCTGGCACGCGGGGACCGACCTGCTGCGCTCGAAGTCCCTGGACCGCGACTCGTACAACTCGGGCGACTGGTTCAACACGCTCGACTGGTCCATGCAGTCGAACAACTTCGGCGTGGGCCTCCCGCCCGCGGAGAAGAACGCCGAGAAGTGGGACCTCATGCGCCCGCTGCTCGCCGACTCCGCGCTCACGCCGGCGCCGGGCGACATCGCGGCGTCCAGCGCCCAGGCCACCGACCTGCTCCGCCTGCGCAGCTCGTCCAACCTGTTCACGCTGGGGAGCGCCGCGGCCATCACGGAGAAGGTCTCCTTCCCGAACGGCGGAGCGGACGCGACGCCGGGCCTGCTCGTGATGCGCGTCGACGACACGGTGGGTGCCGACTCCGACCCGGCGCTCGACGGCCTGCTCGTGGTGTTCAACGCGTCCGACGAGCCGATCGCGGAGCCCATCGACGGGATGGCGGGCGCCCGCCTCGCCCTCCACGAGGTCCAGGCCACCGGTTCCGACGACGTCGTCAAGGCGACGGCGTGGGACGCCACCACGGGCACGGTCACCATCCCGGCCCGGACTGTCGCGGTGCTGGTCGACGACCAGCCCGGTGGCGAGCCGACGCCGGCCCCGACCGGCGAGCCGACGGCGACGCCCACGGAGACGTCGTCGCCCACCGGGGGTCCGACCGCTGGTCCGACGACGCCCGGTGGCGACATGCCGGACACCGGCGTCGACGGTCTCCTCGCGATCGTCGCGCTGGCCCTGGTCGGGCTCGGCCTCGTGGGGCTCGGCATCCGGCGACGGGCGGCCGCCGGCTGATGATCGACCGAGGCCAGGAGGGGGCGCCCCCGCGGGAGTGCCCCCTCCGTCCTGTCGGGAGGCCGATCAGGCGAAGACGACCGTCCTCGTGCCGTTCAGGAGCACCCGGTGCTCGGCGTGCCAGCGCACGGCTCGGGCCAGCACCCGGCGCTCGACGTCCTGCCCCTGGGCCACGAATTCCGCGACCGAGTCGGAGTGCGTCACCCGCGCGACGTCCTGCTCGATGATGGGCCCCTCGTCGAGATCCGGGGTCACGTAGTGCGCGGTGGCGCCGATGAGCTTCACCCCGCGGGCGTGGGCCTGTGCGTACGGGCGCGCCCCCTTGAACGACGGAAGGAAGGAGTGGTGGATGTTGATCACGCGGCCCGGCAACTCCCGGCACACCTCGTCGGAGAGGATCTGCATGTACCGGGCCAGCACCACGAGCTCCACGTCGAGTTCGCGGACGAGCTGCAGCAGCCGCTCCTCCGCCGCGGCCTTCGTCTCACGGGTGACGGGTACGTGGTGGAAGGGCACACGGTGGAACTCCGCCTCCGGTGCGAGGTCCGGATGGTTCGCGACCACCCCGACGACCTCCACGGGAAGGAGCCCCTCCCGGGCGCGGAAGAGGAGGTCGGAGAGACAGTGCGCCTCCCGCGACGCCATGAGCAGCGTTCTCACCGGCCGCCCGACCACGTCGAGGGACCACGTCATGCCCAGCTGGGTGGAGAGCACGGTCAGGGAGGCGCGCAGGCCGTCCTCGTCGGTCACCTCCGCGGCCTGCACCCGCATCAGGAACTGCCCGGAGTCCACATCCCCGAACTGCTGGGACTCGGTGATGTTGCCTCCGGCCCGGGCGATCGCGCCCGTGACGGCGTGCACGATCCCGCGTTGGTCGGGGCAGGAGAGAGTGAGGACGAGTTCGGTCACTCGCACAGGCTATCCGCCACGCGGGCCGGAGCGTGGGTGGGACCAAGTGCCGAGCCGGGACGGGGTGGTGGTGGCTAAGGTTGGGGGAGACGTCAACCGACAAGGAGAAGCGATGGCCACCAGCCCCGTCACCGTCACAGTCACCGGTGCCGCCGGACAGATCGGGTACGCCCTGCTGTTCCGCACGGCAGCCGGGGACCTGCTCGGGCCCAACACCCCCGTCCGCCTGAAACTGCTGGAGATCCCGCAGGCGATGAAGGCCGCTGAGGGCAACGCGATGGAGCTCGATGACTGCGCGTTCGACCTCCTCGAGGACGTCGAGGTCTACGACGACCCCGCCCAGGCGTTCGACGGCACCAACGTCGCACTCCTGGTCGGTGCTCGTCCCCGGACCGCCGGCATGGAGCGTGCGGATCTGCTCGAGGCCAATGGTGGAATCTTCGGGCCTCAGGGCCGCGCGATCAACGACAACGCCGCGGGGGACGTCAAGGTGCTCGTGGTCGGCAATCCGGCCAACACGAACGCCCTCATCGCCTCGAACCACGCGCCGGACGTCCCGGCCGATCGCTTCACCGCGATGATGCGCCTGGACCACAACCGCGCGATCCGGCAGTTGTCCATGAAGACGGGCGTCCACGCCACCGAGATCAAGAAGCTCACCGTGTGGGGCAACCACTCCGCCTCGCAGGTCCCGGACCTCTCGTACACCGAGGTCAAGCGCCGGCCGGCCATGGAGTACGTCGACCAGGAGTGGATCGACAACGAGTTCATCCCCACCGTCGCCAACCGTGGTGCGGAGATCATCAAGGTGCGCGGCGGCTCCTCCGTGGCCTCCGCTGCCAACGCCGCGCTCGACCACATGCACGACTGGGTCAACGGCACCCCGCTCGACGACTGGGTGTCCGTCGGCCTCATGTCCGACGGCTCGTACGGCATCCCCGAGGGCATCATCTCCGGGTTCCCCGCCCACTCCCGCTGGGGCGACTGGCAGATCGTGCAGGGCATCGAGATCAACGACGCGAACCGCTCCCGCATCGACAGGTCGGTCGAGGAACTCATCAACGAGCGTGAGATGTGCCGCACGCTCGGTCTCATCAGCTGACGTCACCGGAAGGGCCCCGCCGCGGCGGGGCCCTTCCACATGTCAGGCGCCACCCCGCCGGAGCCCGCGGCCCACTAGGGTGGTGCCCAGCCGAGACGAAGGAGTGGACATGCCCGAGGCCCGATTCGACCTCATCGGGGTGGAGCACGCCGGCGAACTGCTCACGGTGCGCCGCGCCGCGTTCGTCACCGAGGCCCAGCTCTACGGCGATCCCAACCTCCCCGCCCTGACGCAGTCCCTCGAGGAGCTCGTCGAGGACCTGGAGCGGCCCGACGTCGTCACGATCGGTGCGTGGATCGGCCCCCGGCTCGTCGGCTCGATCCGGGTGGAGCTGGAGGGTGAGAAGGCCAGCCTCGGCCGCCTCGCCGTCGTCCCCGACCTGCACCACAAGGGCATCGGCTCCCAGCTCCTCATGCAGGTGCTCCAGTACCTGCCCGACCAGACCCGGGAGGTCTGGGTGTTCACTCCCGCGGACACGCGGGCGAGCATGCCGCTGCCCGAGGGCAGCGACGGCCAGGACGCGGGTACCCTCACCGAGGCCTACCTGCAGCGGCTGCTCGGCGAGGACTCCGCCGCCCTGTCCTGACGCTCCGCCTCCGGCAATCGGACGGCCCGTCCTGCGACCTGCCGCGCTCCGGTAAACTCAGCGTGTCGTGACTGGCGCCAGAGGGTGGGTCACCACCGGGGAGCGACATCCAGCCCGCCATCGGTCGTACGCCTGGGCCGAGGGGCCACCATCACGGAGGAAGCATGAGCCAGAACGCCCTGAACCAGCCCCTCGCGGAGCTCGATCCCGACATCGCCGCCGTCCTCGCCGGGGAACTCACCCGCCAGCGCGAGACCCTGGAGATGATCGCCTCGGAGAACTTCGTTCCCCGCGCCGTCCTCGAGGCGACGGGCTCGGTGCTCACGAACAAGTACGCGGAGGGGTACCCCGGCAAGCGCTACTACGGCGGCTGCGAGCAGGTCGACATCGCGGAGAACCTCGCCATCACCCGTGCGAAGGAGCTGTTCGGCGCGGACTACGCGAACGTCCAGCCCCACTCCGGCGCCACCGCCAACGCCGCCGTGCTGCACGCGATGGCCACCCCGGGCGACCCCATCATGGGTCTCTCGCTGGCCCACGGCGGGCACCTCACCCACGGCATGAGGATCAACTTCTCCGGGAGGCTGTACGACGTCCACGCCTACGTGGTGGACGAGCACTCACACCGGATCGAGATGGACCAGGTCCGCGAGCAGGCGCTCGCCGCGCGGCCGAAGGTCATCATCGCCGGCTGGTCCGCCTACCCGCGGCACCTCGACTTCGCGGCGTTCCGCGCGATCGCCGACGAGGTGGGCGCCCACCTCTGGGTGGACATGGCACACTTCGCGGGTCTCGTCGCCGCCGGGGTCCACCCGAGCCCGGTCCCGTACGCCGACGTCGTCTCCACCACCATCCACAAGACGCTGGGTGGTCCCCGGTCCGGCATGCTCCTGTCCCGCGACGCCGAGGCGTGGGGCAAGAAGCTCAACTCCGCGGTCTTCCCCGGCCAGCAGGGCGGGCCGCTCATGCACGCGATCGCGGCGAAGGCGGTCGCCCTGAAGGTGGCGGGCACCCCCGAGTTCCGCGACCGCCAGGAGCGCACGGTCGAGGGGGCGCAACTGCTCGCCGAGCGCCTCACCGCACCCGACGTCGCCGCGGCCGGAGTCTCCGTCGTGACCGGCGGCACCGACGTCCACCTCGTCCTGGTCGACCTGCGGAACTCCCCGCTCGACGGACGCCAGGCCGAGGACCTCCTCCACGAGGCCGGCATCACCGTGAACCGCAACGCGGTCCCCTTCGACCCCCGGCCACCGATGGTCACCTCGGGCCTCCGGATCGGCACCCCGGCGCTCGCCACCCGTGGCTTCGGGGCAGCGCAGTTCGCCGAGGTCGCGGACATCATCGCCACGGCGCTCCGTGACGGACAGTCCGCTGACCTCGCCGCGCTCCGCTCCCGCGTGGCGGTCCTCACCGAGGAGTTCCCGCTCTACCCCGGCCTGGACTGATGGCGGCGAGAATCCTCGACGGCACCGCGACCGCGGCCGCCATCAAGTCCGAGCTCGCGTCCCGGGTGGCGGCACTGCGCGAGCGTGGGGTGGTCCCCGGCCTCGGCACGCTGCTGGTCGGGGACGACTTCGGCTCGCAGAAGTACGTGGCGGGCAAGCACGGCGACTGCGCCGAGGTGGGCATCGCCTCCATTCGGGAGGACCTCCCGGGGGACGCCACCCAGGCGGACATCGAGGCGGCCGTCGACCGGCTGAACGCCAACCCCGCGTGCACCGGCTACATCGTCCAGCTGCCCCTGCCGCGTGGGATCGACGCCAACGCGATCCTCGAGCGCGTGGACCCCGCCAAGGACGCCGACGGCCTCCACCCCACCAACCTCGGGCGGCTCGTCCTGCGGGTGGCGGGCGAGGTGGACTCCCCGCTGCCGTGCACCCCGCGCGGCATCATCGAACTCGGCCGGCGGCACGGCGTCGAGTTCGACCACGCCGAGGTGTGCGTGGTGGGCCGCGGCGTCACGGTCGGGCGCTCGATCGGCCTTCTCCTCACCCGGCGGGCGGTCAACGCGACCGTCACCCTCACGCACACGGGGACCCGGGACCTCGGCGACCTCACACGTCGCGCGGATGTCGTCGTCGCGGCGGCGGGGGTGCCCGGCATCATCACGCCCGACATGGTGAAGCCCGGCGCCACCGTGTTCGACGTGGGCGTCAGTCGCGTCCCCGACGCCGAGGGACG
>DBPQ01000062.1:22552-53066 GCA_002304945.1 Actinomycetales bacterium UBA1416
GTCGGCCCGATGACACGGGCCATGCTGCTCGCCAACGTCGTCGAGATGGCGGAGCGCGCCGCCGGGGCATGAGGATCTCCTCCGTCAACGTCAACGGCATCCGGGCGGCCATGCGCAAGGGCATGGCCGACTGGTTGGACTCACGCGCCCCCGACTTCCTGCTGCTGCAGGAGACCCGGGCGGACGCCGCGATCGTCTCGGACCTGCTCGGGCCGTCCTGGCACGTGGCGCCGGAGGTGTCCCGGCTCAAGGGGCGGGCGGGGGTCGCCGTCGCGAGCCGGGTGGCGCCCGTGGCCGTGCGCGCGGGCCTGCCCGGCGAGGAGGCGGACGTGGACTCGGGCCGTTGGGTGGAGGCCGACTTCGACTCCCCGGCCGGCCCTCTCACGCTCGTGTCCACCTACCTGCACTCGGGCACGGCGAACACCCCGAGCATGGAGCTGAAGTACGCCCACCTCGATCTCGTCGATGCGCGCCTGGCCGAACTGGCTGCGACCGGCCGGCACGTGCTGCTGGCCGGCGACCTCAACATCGTGCGCGGTCCGCTGGACATCCGGAACTGGCGCAGCAACCACAACCGGGTGGCCGGGGTCCTCGACCGGGAGATCGCCTACCTGGAGCGGTGGTTCGGCGAGGTCGGCCTCGTGGACGTCCACCGGGCCGTGGTGGGGGAGTGCCAGGGCCCGTACACGTGGTGGTCGCAGCGCGGGAAGGCCTTCGACAACGACGCGGGCTGGCGCATCGACTACCAGGTGGCGAGCGCGCCGTTCGCCGCCACGGCCCGCGGCGCCGTCGTCGATCGCGCCACGGCGTGGGACACGCGGTTCTCGGACCACGCACCCCTCACCGTGGACTACGACCTCTAGCCCGCCGCCTGCTCGGCGGCGCGCAGTGCCGCGAGCTCGCGCCGCCGCTCGGCCTGCTCCACCGGATCCGGGACGGGGAGGGAGGCGAGCAGCCGCCTGGTGTAGTCGTCCCGGGGGGCGGTGAGGACGTCCTCGCTCCGCCCGATCTCCACGAGGCGGCCGCGGTGCAGCACCGCGATCCGGTCCGCGAGGTCGTCCACCACGGCGAGGTCATGGCTGATGAACAGCGCAGCGAAGCCAAGGTCCTTCTGGAGCTCGTAGAACAGGTCGAGCACGGTGGCCTGCACCGAGACGTCGAGGGCACTCGTCGGCTCGTCCGCGATCAGGAGGCTCGGGCCCAGCGCGAGGGACCGGGCGAGCGAGGCCCGCTGGCGCTCGCCGCCCGAGAGTTCGTGCGGGAACCTGTCCCCGTACGCCCGCGGCAGGCGGACCGCCTCGAGCAGTTCGTCCACCCGCTTGCGCGCCTTCCCGGGGTCCGCGGCGATGCCGTGGACCACGAGGGGTTCGGCCACGGCGTCCGCGATGCTCAGCAGCGGGTTGAAGCTGGAGGCCGGGTCCTGGAACACGAAGCCGATGTTCTTCCGCACCGAGCGGAACTCACGCTCGCGGAAGGCGTTCATCTCGTGGCCGAGCACCTGGAGTGAGCCGCCGGTCACCTTCGTGAGGCCGGCGATCGCCCGCCCGATCGTGGTCTTTCCCGAACCGCTCTCGCCCACGAGGCCGAGCACCTCGCCCGGCGAGACCGTGAAGCTCACGCCGTCCACGGCGGTGAACCCGCCCCGGCCGAACCTCCCGGGGAAGTGGACCTCGAGGTCCCGGGCCACGACCACGGGCTCCGAGGTCGTGGGGTGGCGGCGGCCGCGCTCGGCTGCCCCCAGTCGGGGCACGGCGGCGAGGAGCCGCTGGGTGTAGGGATGACGGGGCGAGGCGAACAGCGTGCGGACCTCCGCCTGCTCCACCAGCTTGCCCTGGTACATGACGGCCACGCGGTCCGCCAGGTCCGCCACCACGCCCATGTTGTGGGTGATCAGGAGGATCGCCACCCCGAACTCGTCGCGGGCGCGGCGCAGCAGGTCGAGGATCTCGGCCTGGACGGTGACGTCGAGGGCGGTGGTGGGCTCGTCCGCGATGATGACCTCGGGTTCGAGCACGAGCGCCATCGCGATCACCACGCGCTGCTTCTGCCCGCCGGAGAACTGGTGCGGGTAGTGGTCGACCCTCTCCTCGGGGTCGGGGATGCCCACCCGGCGCAGGATGTCGATCGCCTTGGCACGGGCCTCCCTCCTGGTGTACTTCCCGTGGGCACGCAGGCCCTCGGCGATCTGCCAGCCGACCGGGTAGACCGGGTTGAGTGCGGTGGACGGCTCCTGGAAGACCATGGCCGCGTCGGTGCCGCGCACGGCGCGCAGCTGGGCGCCCGACAGCGTGGTGACGTCGGTGCCGTTCAGGAGGACCGCCCCGGAGACGGTCGCGGTCTCGGGGAGCATCCCGAGGATGGACTTGGAGGTCACGGACTTGCCGCTGCCGCTCTCGCCCACGATGGCGAGCACCTCGCCCGGGCTCACCGTCAGGCTGACACCGTCGACGGCGGTGACGTCGCCGCCGTCGGTGGCGAAGCGGATGCCCAGGTCCCTCACTTCGACGACGTTGCTCATGCGAGTCCCTCCTGTCCCGCCGGCCCGAGGCTGCCCCCGGGGACGACGACGGTCTCCGCGGTCGGGGAGGGAGCGGCGTCCGCCCGGCGCCTGGTCCGTAGGCGCGGATCGGCGAGGTCGTTGAGGGACTCGCCGATGAGGGTGATGCCCATGACCACCAGGACGATCGCGAGGCCGGGGAAGAGCCCCGTCCACCAGATCCCGCTCGTGACGTCCGAGATCGCCTTGTTGAGGTCGTAGCCCCACTCCGCGGCGGCCGTCGGATCGATGCCGAAGCCGAGGAAGCCGAGTCCGGCGAGCGTCAGGAGCGCCTCGGAGCTGTTGAGCGTGAAGATGAGCGGCAGGGTTCGGGTGGCGTTGCGGAAGACGTGCCGGAACATGATTCGGGTGGTCGGGGTCCCGATCACCTTGGCGGACTCCACGAAGGCCTCCGCCTTGATCCGTACGGTCTCGGCACGGGTGACCCGGAAGTACTGCGGGATGAAGACGACCGTGATCGAGATGGCGGCGGCGAGGATTCCGCCCCACATGGACGAGCGCCCGCCGCTGATGACGATGGCCGCCACGATCGCCAGGAGGAGGCTGGGGAAGGCGTACACGGCGTCGGCGATGACGACGAGCACACGGTCGAGCCAGCCTCCGAGGTACCCGGAGAGCAGCCCGAGCAGCACACCGACGAAGATGGAGAGCAGCACGGCGACGACGATGACCATCAGGGCGGTGCGGGTGCCCCAGATGACACGGGAGAGCACGTCGTACCCCCCGACGGTGGTGCCGAGCAGGTGGTCGCCGCCCGGCGGAACCTGGGCGCCGAACAGGCCGTCGGAGTCGCGGAGCTGCGCGGGGCCGTAGGGTGCCAGCACCGGCGCGAGGAGGGCGGTGAGGAGGAACGCGCCGGTGATGACGAGGCCGGCGATGAGCATGCCGCGCTGCAGTCCGACGCTCTGGCGGAGCTGGTGGACGACGGGCAGGCGCTTCCACCAGGGGACGGGGCTGGCCATCAGTACCTCACTCTCGGGTCGATGAGCGCCGCGGCGATGTCGACGACGAAGTTCGTGAGGGCGACGATCACGGCGAGGAGTGCCACGATCCCCTGGACGGCCACGAAGTCCCGGGCGGTGAGGTACTCGGCGAGCTGGAAGCCGAGGCCCTTCCACTCGAAGGTGGTCTCGGTCAGCACAGCCCCACCGAGGAGGAGGGCGATCTGCATGCCCATCACCGTGATGATAGGGATGAGGGCAGGTTTCAGCGCGTGCTTGCGGACCAGCCGCACCTCGCTGACGCCGCGCGATCGGGCGGCGTCGACATAGTCCATGCTCAGCGTCCCGATCACGTTCGTGCGCACGAGCCGGAGGAAGATGCCGGCGGTGAGGAGGCCGAGGGCCGTGGCGGGGAGGACCGCGTGCTGCAGCACGTCGGAGATCAGGTCCCACCGGCCCGTCCGCAGCGCGTCGACGATGTAGATGCCGGTGGCGCCGTCGATCTTCGACAGGGTGAGTTCCGTGCGGATCGAGGCGCGTCCGGAGACGGGCAGGACGCCCAGCCACACGGAGAAGACCAGCTTGAGCATGAGGCCGGCGAAGAACACCGGGGTGGCGTAGAACAGGATTGCCGCGACCCGCAGGATCGCGTCCTGCGTCTTGTCCCGGAAGTAGCCGGCGACCATCCCGAGCGGAACCCCGACGAGGAGCGCCACGACCAGCGCGAAGAGCGCGAGTTCGAGCGTGGCCGTGCCGTAGGTGGTGAGGATCTCGGTGACGGGGCGGTTGTCGCTGAGGGTGGTGCCGAAGTCCCCCGTGAAGATGTCACCGAGGTACTCGACGTACTGCACGTACAGCGGACGGTTGTACCCGGCCGCCTCGATGCGCTCGGCGAGCTGGTCGGGGGTGAGGCGGCCGCCGAGCGCGGCGGTGATGGGGTCACCGGTGGCCCGCATGAACACGAAGACCATCGAGACGAGGATCAGGATGGTCGGGAAGATCAGGAGGAACCGGGTGACGAGGTAGCGGACCAGGGGGCTGCCGCCCGACCTGCGGTTCGCGCTCGCCACCGCTGCCGGTGGAGCCGATGGAGTCATGGTCGTCCCTTGGACGGCGTCAGGGGGCGTCCCGCGCGGGCGGGCCGCCCCCTGACGTCAGGTGGAGGGGCCTCAGCCCTTGGTGAGGGTCCCGTAACGGAACTTGAAGGAGGCGTCGAGGGTGACGCCGTCGACGTCGTTGCCCGCGACGGCGACCTGGGCGCCCTGCAGGTAGGGGACCGTGGACAGGTCCTGGGCCACCTTGTCCTGGATCTCCTCGATCTTCGCCTGCCGCTCGGCGGGGTCGACCGTGACGGCCTGCTCGAGGATGAGGTCGTTGACCTCCTGGTTCTCGTAGTGGTTGGCCAGGAAGTTCTCGATCAGGAAGAACGGGGTGAGGTAGTTGTCCGCGTCCGAGTAGTCCGGGAACCAGCCGAGCTGGTAGGCGGGGTACACGTCGGAGGAACGGTCCTTCGAGTACTGCACCCACTCGGTGGTCTGGAGGTTGACGCTGAACAGGCCGTCCGCCTCGAGCTGGCTCTTGATGAGGGCGTACTCGTCACCGGAGGACGGGCCGTAGTGGTCGTCCGAGTACTGCAGGTTGAGGGCCACCGGGGTGGTGACGCCCGCATCCTCGAGGAGCTGCGCCGCGGCCGCGGCGTCCGGGCCGCCCGCGCCGTCGCCGTAGAGGTCCTTGAGGGACTCGGTGGCGCCGGTCAGCCCGTCCGGGACGTAGGAGTACAGCGGCGTGTAGGTGCCCTTGTACACCTGCTCGGAGAGCTCGGCCCGGTCGATCAGGGAGGCGACGGCCTGCCGCACGGCCAGCGCCTTGGCCGGGTCGGCCTCGGCGGTGGCGGCGCCGTAGGGCTGCGTGTTGAAGTTGAACACGATGTAGCGGATCTCGCCGCCGGGGCCCTCGTGCACGGTGACGTCCTCGGAGCCCTGGAGGTCCTCGATGTCCGTGGCGGACAGGCTGCGGTGGGCGACGTCGATCTGCCCCTCCTGGACCTCGAGCTTGAGGTTGGAGGCGTCGGCGTAGTAGTTCACGATCACCGTCTCGGTCTCAGCGGGACCGAGCAGGCCCTGATAGCCGTCGAAGGCGGTGTACTCGATGACGTTGTTGAAGTCGTACGCCGCGATGGTGTACTGCCCGGCGAAGGCCTGGCCGTCCACGATCTCCTGGTCAGGGGTGAGGGCGTCCGCGGCGAACACGTCCTCGTCCACGATCGGCCCGGCGGGGCTGGAGAGGATCTGCGGGAACACCTGGTCGTTCTCGCTCTTCAGGTTGAACACCACGGTCAGGTCGTCGACCACGTCCACGCTGTCGAGGTTGTAGAGCAGGCTGGCCGGCCCGTTCACGTCGTTGATCCCCACCATGCGGTCGAACGTGAACTTCACGTCGGAGGCGGTGAGCGCGTTGCCGTTCGCGAAGGTCAGGCCCTCCTTGAGCACCACCTGGTACTCGGAGGGCGAGACGAACTCGGCCGACTCGGCGATGTCCGGCTCCACG
This sequence comes from Actinomycetales bacterium UBA1416, assembly GCA_002304945.1. Classification (GTDB taxonomy): domain Bacteria; phylum Actinomycetota; class Actinomycetes; order Actinomycetales; family Actinomycetaceae; genus UBA1383. The sequence continues at coordinate 28,598 of DBPQ01000062.1, forward strand.
TCCGGGCTGCCGTACGGGGTGTTCAGCAGGAAGGGATAGACCTGGTTCATCACGGCGAAGGAGCCGTTGTCGTAGGACCCGGCCGGGTCGATCGTCGTGATCTTGTCGGTGGTCCCGATGAGGATGGTGTCGCTGCCACTCGACGTGGTGGCGCCGTCCGTACCGGTCGCGTCGCCGTCGCCGGGTTCGTCGGTGCTGGCGCAGCCGGCGACGGCGAGGGTGAGTGCGGCGGCACCGGCGAGCGCGCCGGCGGTGCGGCTGCGGGTGAAGCTGGTTGCCATGTGGGGTGTCCTTCGGTCCGGTCCCGCTGGGCGGAACGCCTTGCGCCGCGGGTGGGCCCGTGACGCCGTTCCGACAGGTGTAGCACAGTGGTGTGGGGCCACTGCGCGGCGCTTCCGGCACGTGGACATCATCGGGGAGCCTCCCGGCGGGTCCTTGGCTACCCTCGAAGCATGACCTCAACCGAGCAGACCATCGCGGACGCAACGATCCGGGCCGTCGAGAGGCCTCCGTTGCGGGAGGAGCTGCACGAGCGGGAAGGGCTCGTCGATCGGGCCAAGCTGTTGTTCGAGTGGTACAAGTCCACCCGGCTCGGCCGCACCATGGCGCGCGTGGGCACCGCCAAGGGCAACCTCCTCGCGGGCGGCATCGCCTATGCCGCCCTGTTCTCCCTCTTCGCCGCCCTGGCGATCGGATGGACCATCTTCATGGCCGTCCTCGGGGACGACGAGCAGCTGCGCGGGCAACTCATCGACACCGTGAACAGGTCCCTGCCCGGCATCCTCGACGACGGCTCCGGCAACGGGATGCTGCGGCCCGAGGACCTTGTCCAGGACACCGCGCTCAACCTGACCTCGATCATCGCGTTCCTCGTGCTCCTCTGGTCCGCCATCGCCACGATGACCGCGCTGAAGGCCTCGATCCGCCGCATGTTCGGGGTGGTGTCCCTCCCCGAGAACTTCGTGCTGAAGAAGCTCCGCGATCTCCTCGGCTTCCTGGTGCTCGCCGTGGCCACGCTCGTGACCTCGGTCGCGTCCCTCGCCGCCAACAGCCTCGGCACCCTCGTCTTCGACTGGCTGGGGATCGACGGCCCCTTCACCGCCTTCCTCCTGCGTGCCGGCACGTTCCTCCTCGGCGCCGCCGTGGACTTCGCGGTGTTCGTCTTCCTGTTCCGGTGGTTCGCGGGCCTGCGGGTGCCGCGCCGCGACCTGTTGATGGGTGCGGCGCTGGGCGGGTTCGCCACCGCCGTGATCCGGGTGCTCGGCACCTCGGTCGTGGGCGCGTCGGACAACCCGCTGCTCGCCTCGGCGACCGCTCTCGTGACGATCCTCCTGTGGGTCAACCTGGTCTCACGGGTGGCACTCATCGTGGCGGCCTTCACGGCCAACCCTCCGGCGCCGGTGGTGCCGGAGTCCGCCGAGGAGGTCCACTTCGACCAGACGCCCAACTACGTCACCGTCTCCGCACCGCACACCCTCGCGTGGGATCACCACGCCGCGACCGGGGCGGTCTCGCCCCGCCGGCCCGAACCCGAGCCGGAGCCCGGGCCGCAGCCGAAGTGGGGCGGACTGATCGGTTGGATGAAGCGCCGGAGGATCGAACGGCTGGAGCGCCGCCTCGCCTCCGCCCGCGACCGGTACTACGAGTAGGACGACATGTACGCCATCATCCCCGCCGGCGGAGCCGGGAGCCGGCTCTGGCCGCTCTCGCGCCGCGACGCCCCCAAGTTCCTCCTCGACCTCGCCGGCGACGGCCGATCGATGGTGCGCGCGACGGTCGACCGGCTCGCGCCGGTGTCCGACGGTGCGCTCGTCGTGACGGGGGAACGCCACGCCCGCCGGGTGGCCGACCAGCTTGCCGGGACGAGCGCGGAGGTCGTGGCCGAACCGTCCCCGCGCGACTCGATGGCCGCCATCGGTCTCGCCGCCGCGATCCTTGACCAGAGGCACGGCGACGTCGTCGTCGGATCCTTCGCCGCCGACCACGTGGTGCGCGACGACGTCGCCTTCCACGCCGCCGTCCGGGCGGCCGTCGAGGTGGCGGCGGCCGGCTACATCACCACGATCGGCATCACGCCCACCGAGCCCTCGAGCGCCTTCGGGTACATCGAGCAGGGCGCTCCCCTCGCGGACCTGCCCGGCCGCGCGGTGGTCCGGTTCGAGGAGAAGCCGGCGACCGCCCGCGCGGAGGAGTACCTCGCCTCCGGTCGCCATCTGTGGAACGCGGGGATGTTCGTGATGCGCACCTCGGTCCTGCTGGGCGCCCTCGACGAGCTGCACCCCGGCCTGGCGACCGGGCTGCGGCGGATCGCCGCGGCGTGGGACGGGCCCACCCGCGAGACGGTCCTCGCCGAACTCTGGCCGACCCTGGACCGGCTCGTCATCGACCGGGCGATCGCCGAGCCACTGGCGGAGCGCGGCGGTGTCGCCGTCGTCCCGGCGGACATGGGGTGGAGCGACATCGGGGACTTCGCGGCGCTCGCGGAGCTGGGGGAGCGCCCGCCGGCCTTCGCCGTCGACGCCGACGGGGCGTGGGTGCACGCAGGCAGGCCGGTGGCGGTCGTCGGCATCCCGGGGGCGGTCGTCGTGGAGACGCCCGACGCCATCCTCGTGACCACCCGGGAGCACGCCCAGGCCGTCAAGGCGGTGGTCGACCAGCTCGACGGACCGCTGGACCACCTCCGATGACCGCCCGCATCCGGGAACTCGTCCGGGAGGTCGCCCACCGGCTGGAACCGCAGCTCATCGCGGTGCGCCGGGACCTGCACGCCCACCCCGAGGTGTCCTTCGCCGAGCACCGGTCGACGGCCGTCGTCGCGGACGCGCTGCGCGACGCCGGCCTGACCGTGCGGCTCCTCGAGCCGACGGGACTGACGTGCGACATCGGGTCCGCGGGGGAGCGGGGCCGGGTGGGGCTGCGGGCCGACCTGGATGCCCTTCCGATCCCCGAGCAGACGGGGCTCGCCTTCGCCTCCCGGGTCGCGGGGGTCTCGCACGCCTGCGGTCACGACCTCCACACCGCGATCGGCCTCGGGGCGGCACTCATCCTGGCCGAGCTGGACCGGGCGGGGGAGCTGCCGATGGGGGTGCGGTACGTGTTCCAGCCGGCCGAGGAGGTCCAGCCCGGCGGTGCGCAGCACATCATGGCCCAGGGGGTGCTCGAGGGGCTCGAGCAGGTGTTCGCGCTGCACTGCGACCCGAAGGTGGACGTCGGTCACGTGGGCTCCAAGCCCGGCCCCATCACCGCCTCCTCGGACACGCTCACCGTCACCGTGCGCTCGCCCGGCGGCCACACGTCACGCCCCCACGTGACCGGGGACGTGGTCTTCGCGCTCGGCCAGGTCATCACCCAGACCGGCGCGGTGCTCGACCGCCGCCTCGACGCCCGCCAGGGAGTGAACCTCACCTGGGGGATGGTCGGGGCGGGGCGCGCGCCCAACGCGATCCCCTCCGAGGGCTTCGTGAAGGGGACGTTGCGCTGCCTGGACACCGCGGCGTGGGACCGGGCGGGACCGATCGCCGTGGATGCGATCCGGCACGTGCTCGCGCCGCTCGCCGTGGAGGCGGACATCGAACACGTCCGGGGGTTGCCGCCGGTGGTCAACACCCCGTGGCAGGTGGTGGCGATCGAGTCGGCGGCCCGCGCGGTGCTCGGGGACGACGGTGTGATCGCCACCGAGCAGTCGCTCGGCGGGGAGGACTTCGCCTGGTTCCTCACCCGGCTCCCCGGCGCGATGATCCGGCTCGGAACGCGTACCCCCGGGGGAGAGTCACACGACCTGCACCGGGGCGACGTCGTGTTCGACGAGCGGGCGATCGCCCTCGGCGCTCAGGTCATGGCGATGACGGCGGTCACCGCGGCCACCCTGCGGCCCGACTGACACCCGGGTGGCGGCCTGCATACCCCCCTGGGTATATTGAGGCGCAGCCCCGCGCCGTCCCCGAATCGGGGCGGTCACCCCCGTCAAGGAGCCAGCCCGTGATCTTCAACCCCTTCTCCCGCGGCAGCGCCGTGCGCGAGGTCTCCGTCCAGGATCTCGCCCGCGCGCACGCAGAGGGCGCCACCGTCGTCGACTGCCGTGAACCGTGGGAGTACGTGAACGGCCATGTGCCCGGCGCGATCCTCCTGCCCCTCGGGCAGATCGCCGAGCGCGCACGGGAGGTCCCCACCGGTGGGCCCGTCTACGTCATCTGCCATAGCGGCAACCGGTCGCAGCTCGGCAGCCAGTTGCTCGGGCGGGCCGGGTACGAGGCCTACTCCGTCGCGGGCGGCACCGGCCGCTGGATCCTGTCCGGCCACCCGGTCGTCACCGGCACCACCCCCTCCTGAGGAGCACCGATGGCAACGATCACCACCATCGAGACCCCCACGCTCGGGGACCGCAGCTACGTCGTCCACGACGGACGGATCGCGTTCGTCGTCGATCCGCAGCGGGACATCGACCGCGTGCTCGCGGTCGCCGAGGCCTCCGGCGTCCACATCACCCACGTCTTCGAGACCCACATCCACAACGACTACGTCACCGGCGGGTACTCCCTCGCGCGCCTCACCGGCGCCGCCTACCACGTCAACGCGGACGACGACGTCTCCTTCGAGCGCGTCCCGATCCGGGACGGTGACGTGGTCACCGTCAGCGACAGACTGCGCGTGCGGGCCGTCCACACCCCCGGCCACACCTTCACCCACCTCTCCTACGTGCTCGAGGGCGAGGATCCGGTGGTCTTCACCGGAGGGTCGCTGCTGTTCGGCTCGACCGGGCGGCCGGACCTCCTCGGCGCGGACCACGCCGAGGAACTCGCCCGGCTCCAGCACGCCTCCGCCCACCGGCTCTCGACTCTTCCCGACGCCACCCGCGTCATGCCCACCCACGGCTTCGGCAGCTTCTGCTCCGCCACCCAGACCGAGGGCGACTCCTCCACCATCGGGCGGGAGAAGGGCGTGAACCCGGCACTGACCACGTCCGTGGAGGACTTCGTTGCCCAGACCCTCGGCGGCCTCGACGCCTATCCCGCGTACTACGCCCACATGGGCCCCGCGAACTCCGCCGGACCTGACGCGCCCGACCTCTCCCTGCCCGAGCGGGCGGACAGGGCGGAGCTCCGGCGGCGCCTCGAGGCCGGGGAGTGGCTGGTGGACCTGCGCACCCGCACCGCCTTCTCGGCCGGGCACGTCCCCGGTTCCTTCAGCTTCGGCCTCGACGGGCAGTTCGCCACCTACCTCGGCTGGCTCATCCCGTGGGGCACGCCGGTCACGCTGCTCGGCGAGACCCCGGAGCAGGTCGCGGAGGCGCAGCGCGAGCTGGTCCGGATCGGGATCGATCGCCCGGCGGCCCACGCCACCGGGGGACCGGAGGACTGGACGGACGGGCCGCTCGGCACCTTCCCCAGGGCCACCTTCGCCGACCTCAGCCAGGTGCTGCACCACCGGCCCGTCCAGGTACTCGACGTGCGGCGGGTGGGGGAGCACCGCGAGTCCCACCTCCCGGGCGCGGTCAACATCCCGCTGCACGAACTGCTCGACCGCCTCGACGAGGTGCCCGCCGGTGAGGTCTGGGTCCACTGCGCCGCCGGCTACCGTTCCTCCATCGCGACGTCCTTCCTCATCGCGAACGGGCACCGCGTGGTGTGCGTCGACGACAACTACGACGAGAGCGCGGGCAGGGCCGGCCTGGAGCTGGTCACCGCCTCGTGAACCCGCTCTGGGCGCTCCCGCTCGGCCTGGGCGTCGGAGCGACGCTCGGAGCGCTCGGGGGCGGCGGGGCCATCCTCACCGTCCCCGCGCTCGTCTACCTCCTCGGGCAGGACCCTCGCGTCGCGACGACCGGCTCGCTCGTCATCGTCGGCGCCTCAGCACTCGTCGGCATGGTGCCCCACAGGCGGGCGGGCAACGTGCGGCTCGGGGCGGGACTCGCCTTCGGCGGGCTCGGGATCGTGGGCTCCTTCGCGGGGTCGGTGCTCTCCCGTCAGGTGGACCCGGCCGTGCTCATGGTGTCCTTCGCGGCGCTCATGCTCGCCGTGGCCGCCGTGATGGTCCGCCGGCTCCGGCGGACGCGGGGCGTGGCCGAGGTGGAGCAGCCCGACGACACTGGCGTGCGCGTCCCCCTGCTGCTCGCCACGGCGACGGGGGTCGGCCTCCTCACCGGCTTCTTCGGGGTGGGAGGCGGCTTCGCCGTCGTTCCGGCGCTCACGCTCGTGCTCGGCTTCCGCATGCGGGTGGCGGTGGGCACCTCACTGCTCGTGATCGCGCTCAACAGCGCCACCGCCCTGGCGTCCCGCGCGATTCTCGGCCTCGAGGGCCTGGACTGGCCCCTCATCGGCACCTTCGCGGTCGGCGCCATCCTCGGCAGCCTCGCCGGGGGGCGGGTGGCCGCTCGCGCGAACCCGCGCCACCTCACGATCGCCTTTGTGGTCATGCTCCTCGTGATCGCCGCCCTCATGCTCGGCCAGAACGTCCCCGACCTCGCCTGAGGACACGGCTTGGTAACGCTTTTCGCCCACACCGTGGCTCGTGATGACCGTGCCGAACCGGCCGGTTAAGCTTGGTGGACCAAGCCGCCGACCGCAGGGACCCTGCCGGAGTGCGGCGCACGTGCAAGAGCAGGAGATCAATTCCGTGAAGAACAAGATTTTCGCGAGTGCCGTGGCGGTCACCGCCACCCTCGCCCTCGCCGCCTGCGGCAGTGCCCCCGAGGACGAGGGCACCACCGCGGCCACCGGCGGGGAGACCGCCACCGAGTCGATCGACTTCAAGATCGGCATCGTCTCCGACGCCGGCGGCTTCGACGACAAGAGCTTCAACCAGCTGTCCTACGAGGGCGCGAAGCAGGCCGCTGACGAACTCGGCGCCGAGTTCGCGGAGGTCCAGTCGGACTCCGAGACCGACTTCCAGCCCAACCTCGAGTCCCTCGTCGCAGAGGGTGCCAACTCCATCGTCGCCGTCGGCTTCGCGCTGTCCGCCGCGACCGTCGAGTCCGCGCTCGCGAACCCGGAGACGCAGTACCTCCTCGTCGACGACGCCGCTGACAACGACTTCAACGGTGAGAAGGACGCGGAGAACGTCAAGCCGCTGCTGTACGACACGGCCCAGGCCGCCTTCCTCGCCGGCTACCTCGCGGCGGGCTACTCCGAGGCCGGCAAGGTCGGCACCTTCGGTGGTCAGCCGTACCCGACCGTCACCATCTTCATGGATGGCTTCAAGCAGGGCGTCGAGTACTACAACTCCGAGAAGGGCACCAACGTCGAGGTCATCGGCTTCGAGGGCGGGGACCAGGGCTCCTTCACCGGTGGCTTCGCCGCCAACGACGAGGCCAAGGGTGTCGCCGCCGGCATCATCGACCAGGGCGTGGACGTGATCCTGCCGGTCGGTGGCCCGATCTACCAGTCCGCCATGGACGCCATCGCCGACTCCGGCCGGGACATCGCACTGATCGGCGTGGACGCCGACTTCTTCGAGACCGACCCGAGCACGCAGGACATCGTGCTCACCTCGATCCTCAAGAAGATGGACGTGTCCGTCTACGACGCGCTCATGGAGTCCGGCCAGGGCAACGTCAACAACGACGCGTACATCGGCACCCTCGAGAACGGTGGCGTGGGCATCGCCCCGCTCCACAACTTCGAGGACAAGGTCGACGCGGAGCTCGTCGCCGAGGTGGAGGCCCTCCAGGAGGCCATCATCGCCGGTGAGGTCGAGGTCACCTCGTACCTGAACTGACGACCGAAACGGGAACCCCGGGTGCGCCGTGGCGCACCCGGGGTTCCCGTGTCCCACGCCACACCTCGCGGTGGCCGGTGTCATAGGATCGCATCATGAGACTGGAGTTGCGCGGGATCACGAAGCGCTTCGGCCCGCTCGTGGCCAACGACCACATCGACCTCGTCGTGCAGCCCGGGGAGATCCACTGCCTCCTCGGCGAGAACGGCGCCGGCAAGTCCACCCTGATGAACGTCCTGTACGGCCTCTACACGGCCGACGAGGGCGAGGTGCTCCTCGACGGCGAGGTCCGGCACTTCCGCGGCCCGGGTGACGCCATGGCCGCCGGCATCGGAATGGTGCACCAGCACTTCATGCTGATCCCGGTGTTCACCGTGGCCGAGAACGTCATGCTCGGCAACGAGAAGACCCACGGGGCGGGGCGCCTCGACCTCGAGGCGGCCCGGACGAAGGTCCGTGACATCGCCGCCCGCTTCGGCTTCGCCGTCGACCCGGATGCGCTCGTCGAGGACCTCCCGGTGGGCGTCCAGCAACGCGTCGAGATCATCAAGGCGCTCTCGCGAGACGCGAAGGTGCTCATCTTCGACGAACCGACCGCCGTGCTGACGCCCCAGGAGACCGACGAGCTGATGTCGATCATGCGGCAGCTCAAGGAGACCGGTGCCGCGATCGTGTTCATCACCCACAAGCTCCGCGAGGTGCGTGAGGTGGCCGACCGGATCACCGTCATCCGGCGCGGCACGGTGGTGGGTGAGGCGAGCCCCGACTCCACCGACGCCGAACTGGCCTCGCTGATGGTGGGCCGCGCCGTCGAGCTCACCGTCCACAAGGACCCGCCCCGCCACAGCGAGAACGAGCTGGTGGTCACGGGCCTCGAGGTCACCGACCCCCGAGGGACCGTGCTCGTGGACGACATCAGCTTCACGGTTCGTGGCGGCGAGATCCTCGTCGTCGCCGGCGTCCAGGGCAACGGGCAGACGGAGCTGTCGGAGGCCCTGCTCGGCCTCACGCGGCCCACGAGCGGGAGCATCACGCTGAACGGGGAGGAACTCGTGGGCCGCAGCGTCCGCAGCGTCCTCGACGAGGGCGTGGGCTTCGTGCCCGAGGACAGGAACACCGACGGACTGGTCGGGAAGTTCACCATCGCGGAGAACCTGATGCTCGACCGCACGAGCAACTCGCCGTTCGTCAAGGGGGGCGTGCTCCAGCTGTCCACGCTCGACCAGTTCGCCCGTGAGGCGGTGGAGGAGTTCGACATCCGCACCGAGGGAATCGAACAGCATGTCGCGCGCCTCTCCGGCGGCAACCAGCAGAAGGTGGTCCTCGCCCGGGAACTCTCCAAGGATCTGAACCTCCTCGTGGCGAGCCAGCCCACGCGCGGCGTGGACGTCGGCTCCATCGAGTTCATCCACAAGCGCATCGTCGAGACCCGGGACAGGGGGGTCCCGGTGGTGGTCATCTCGACCGAACTGGACGAGGCCTCCGCCCTCGGGGACCGGATCATGGTCATGTACCGGGGCAGGATCGTCGGCATCGTGCCGGCCGACACCCCGCGTGACGTGCTGGGCCTCATGATGGCGGGCATCCCGCAGGAAGGGACGGAGGCCGCATGAGCACGCCGGAGGAGGAGCGGGAGCAGCAGGACGTCGAACGCGCAGAGAGCGTGCAGACGACCGCGACCGGCCGGGATACCAAGGAGGTGGACGACGGCGCCCGGTGGCGGGAGGCCTTCACCCGCGCCGTCTCCGGTGGCTGGGTCGTCTCCCTCGGGGCCCTGATCCTGGCGGTGCTGGCCGGGTCCATCATGATCGCCGGGACGGACGAGGCCGTCCAGGAGGCCTTCGGCTACTTCTTCAGCCGGCCGGGGGACACCTTCTCGGCCGCCGGCGCGGCGGTGGGCAACGCGTACGCCGCCCTGTTCCGCGGCGCCGTGTGGGACTTCCGGGCCGACTCGTTCGCCATGGCGATCCGGCCGGCGCTGAACTCCCTGAACTTCGCCACGCCGCTCATGGCTGCGGGCCTCGGTGTCGCGCTGGCGTTCCGGGCCGGGCTGTTCAACATCGGTGGCCAGGGGCAGATGCTCATGGCCGCGGTGGGCGCGGGCTGGATCGGTTTCGCCCTCGACATGCCGTGGCCGATCCACATGCTCGTCGCGATGGTGGTCGGAATCTCGTTCGGCGCGCTCTGGGCCGGCATCGCGGGCCTTCTCAAGGCCTACACGGGAGCGCACGAGGTCATCGTGACCATCATGCTCAACTGGATCGCCTTCTACCTGTTGTCCTTCCTGCTCGCCACTCCGGGCCTGCTGCAGGCCCCCGGGTCCGCGAACCCCAAGACCGCGGCCATGCGGGATTCGGCGATCATGCCTGACCTCCTCGGGCCGCGGTACAACATCCACCTCGGGTTCGTCTTCGCTCTCCTCGCGGTGGTGCTCGTGTGGTGGATCCTCCAGCGGTCCCGCCTCGGCTTCCACTTCCGTGCCGTCGGACTCAACCCGCACGCCGCACGGGTGGCGGGCATCGATGTCGAGCGTTCCACCGTCTACGTCATGCTCGTCGCCGGCGCCCTCGTGGGGCTCGCCGGTACCACCCAGGTGCTGGGCACCGTCACCACGGGCTTCAGCTACGACATCGATGCCGGCATCGGCTTCGACGCCATCACGGTCGCCCTGCTCGGCCGCTCGGCCCCGTTCGGGGTCCTCGGTGCCGCGATCCTGTTCGGCGCCTTCAAGGCCGGCGGTTCGGTGATGCAGGCCGCGGAGGGCGTCCCGATCGAGATCGTCCTCGTCGTCCAGTCCCTGATCGTCCTGTTCATCGCCGCCCCGCCCCTCGTGCGCGCGGTGTTCCGGCTGCCGCAACCCGGCGCCCGCAGGAAGCCGCGGCGAGAGAAGAAGGAGGCGGCGGCATGAGCGCCCCCACCAGCAGCGTGTCCCAGGACCTCCGGCACGTCACCGTGGTCAGCCGCAAGGCCGTGTGGGCCTACGGCATCGTCACTGCCCTGTACCTCCTGCTCCTCCTGCTCGCGCCGCGTGAGGGGGATGCGAACTTCCGCTTCTCCGCCGAGGGGGACTGGATCCGGATTCCCGACGTCTCCGTCCCCGGCATGACCGTGGCATGGGTCGGCGCGGTCGTGATGATCGCGGTCACCGTGGCCGCGTTCCTGTACATCCGCCGCCACCGTCCCGCCCCGCTGTGGCTCGCGGTCGTCTTCGCCGTCTTCGCCCTCGTCGGCTTCCTCGCCTGGGCGGGCGCCGGCAGTCCCCGTGACTTCTCGGTGGTCCGGCTCTTCTCGGGCGCCATCCTCCTCGCGGTCCCGCTGGTGTTCGGTGCGCTGGGCGGCGTGATCGGCGAGCGCGCCGGCGTCGTGAACATCGCGATCGAGGCCCAGTTGCTCGCCAGCGCGTTCACGGCGGCGATCGCCGCCTCCATCACCGACAGCCCGATCGTGGGCCTCATCGCCGCGATCCTCGCCGGCGCGCTGGTCGCGCTCGTCCTCGGCGTCTTCACGATCACCTACCGGGTCGAGCAGGTCATCGTCGGCGTGGTGCTGAACGTCCTCGTCATCGGCCTGACCAGCTTCTTCTACTCCCAGGTGCTCGTTCCCGAGGCACAGACGCTCAACTCCACCACGCGGTTCCGGCCGCTGGCGATCCCCGTCCTCTCGGAGATCCCCATCCTCGGCCCGGCCGTCTTCCGCCAGTCCGTGCTCGTCTACCTCATGTACCTCGTGGTACCGCTCGTCTGGTTCGCCCTGTTCCGCACCAAGTGGGGCCTGCGCGTCCGCGCGGTCGGCGAGCACCCCAAGGCGGCGGACACGGTGGGCATCCGCGTGGAACGCACCCGTTACATCGCCGTCCTCATCGCCGGCGCGGTCGTGGGACTCGGCGGTGCCTACTACACGGTGGTCTCGGTGTCATCCTTCGGTAAGGAGATGACCGCCGGCGCCGGCTTCATCGCCCTGGCCGCGGTCATCTTCGGCAAGTGGGACCCCCTGCGGGCCACGTTGGCCGCCCTCCTCTTCGGTTTCGCCTCGAACCTCGAGGGGGCACTCAGCGTCGTCGGTGCCCCGGTGCCCAGCCAGTTCATGCTGATGCTGCCGTACGTCGTCACCCTGCTCGCCGTCGCAGGCCTGGTGGGCCGCTCCCGGGCACCGGCGGCCGACGGCGTCCCCTACGTGAAGGAGTGAACGTGCCGAGCGACTGGGACGTGCTGGCCGAGGCGGCGCACGCCGCCATGGCGCGGGCCTACGCCCCCTACTCCCACTACCCGGTGGGGGCTGCCGCCCTGGTCGACGACGGCCGCGTTGTCACGGGCTGCAACGTCGAGAACGCCGCCTACGGGGTGACGCTCTGCGCGGAGTGCGGGCTCGTCTCCGACCTCGTGAACTCGGGTGGCGGGCGGCTCGTGAAGTTCGCCTGCGTGGGGGGTGACGGCCGGGCCGTCATGCCGTGCGGGCGGTGCCGCCAGCTCCTGTGGGAGCACGGCGGTCCGGCCCTGCTCGTCGCCACCCCGTCCGGCGTGAAGCCCATGAGCGACGTCCTCCCGGACGCGTTCGACGTGCACGATCTCGAGGAGGCAGGCGAATGACCGAACCGTTCGACGCCGTGGACGTCATCCGCGCGAAGCGGGACAAGGAGGCGCTCGGCGACGCACAGATCGACTGGGTCATCGACGCCTACACGCGCGGCGTGGTCGCCGACGAGCAGATGTCCGCCCTCGCCATGGCGATCTTCCTGAACGGCATGACGCGCCCCGAGATCGCCCGGTGGACGAACGCCATGATCGCCTCGGGCGAGCGGATGGACTTCGCCGCCCTGGGGAAGCCGACGGCGGACAAGCACTCCACCGGCGGGGTGGGGGACAAGATCACCCTGCCGCTCGCCCCGCTCGTCGCCGTGTTCGGCGTGGCGGTGCCGCAGCTCTCCGGCCGTGGCCTCGGCCACACCGGAGGCACCCTGGACAAGCTCGAGGCCATCCCCGGGTGGCGGGCGACCCTGTCCAACGAGGAGATCATGGACCAGCTCCGCGACGTGGGCGCGGTGATCTGCGCGGCCGGCTCGGGCCTGGCCCCGGCGGACAAGAAGCTGTACGCCCTGCGGGACACCACCTCCACCGTCGAGTGCGTGCCCCTCATCGCCTCCTCCATCATGTCGAAGAAGATCGCCGAGGGCACTGACTCCCTCGTCCTCGACGTCAAGGTGGGTTCCGGCGCGTTCATGAAGACCCCGGAGAACGCCCGCGAACTCGCCCGCACCATGGTCGACCTCGGCACGGATGCCGGCGTGCGCACCGTCGCGCTCCTCACCGACATGTCGACCCCGCTCGGCCTCACCGCGGGCAACGCGCTGGAGGTCCGCGAGTCCGTGGAGGTGCTCGCCGGGGGCGGGCCGCGCGACGTCGTCGACCTCACCGTGGCCCTCGCCCGGGAGATGCTCGCGGCCGCCGGCCGCGACGACACCGACCCCGAGGAGGCGCTGCGGGACGGCCGTGCGATGGACGTCTGGAACGCCATGATCCGCGCCCAGGGTGGCGACCCGACGGCGGCCCTCCCCGTGGCGCGGCACACCGAGACGTTCCGCGCCCCTGCTGGTGGCACGCTCACCCGGCTCGACGCCTACGACGTCGGCGTCGCCGCGTGGCGGCTCGGTGCCGGACGGTCCCGCAAGGAGGACCCGGTGCAGGCGGTCGCCGGGGTTGAGATCCACGCGAAGCCCGGTGATACGGTGCAGGAGGGCGAGCCCCTCCTGACCCTCCACACCGACACCCCGGAACGGTTCGAGCGGGCGCTCGCCGCACTGGCCGACGCGGTCACCATCGATGGCGAGGAGCGGCCGGCCGGGGACATCGTCCTCGAGCGGATCGCGACCGACTGAGAGGAGCGGGACATGAGCACACCGGACGAGTACACGCCCGAGGAGGCCCCGGAGAGCGAGGAGTACGAGACCGAGTGGCCCGAACCGTCGCTCGAGGTCCCGCTCGTGGACCGCGAGGAGCAGACGGTGGAGGTCGTCGAGGACTTCGCCGATGAGGACGAGCTCTAGCGCCCCAGCGCGGTCCGTGCGCTCGGTCGGGGACATCGCCGCTGCCCTCGCGCGCCCCGTCCGCACGCTCCACGCCGGACCGCGTGACGCCGTCGTCGTGACCCCCCGCAGCGCGAGGGTGGACCTCGGTGGCGCGGTGGTCCGCCAGACCGACCCCACCACCTGCGGCTCGACGGCGTTGCTGATGCTCGCCGCCACCGGCGACCCGGTCCTCGCGCGCTGGCTCGAGACGGGCAGCCTGCCCGAGGACCTCCGGGTCGATCGCCTCCCACCGGAGATCCCTCCCGCCGCGCTCGGGCGGAACCTCGGCGCCAGCGGGCGGATCGCGGCTGCCCAGCGACACATCCACGCACGCACCAGCGCCGACGCCGTCGGGCCGTTCGCCTGGCCGCGCCGGTTCGGCACGCCGCCCTGGACGGCCGCCCGGGAGGCGCGCTTCCCGGGCGTGCGGTACGTCCAACGCCCGGTGGACGACCGGGGGGAGGCCGGCAGGGCCATGGTGGCGCAGGTCCTCAACGCCCTCGCCCGTGGGTACCCGGTGCTCCTGTTCACCGGGGGGAACGTCGGTCAGGGCGTCGTGCGGGCCCTCCCGCGCCACGTCGTCCTCGCCGTCCCCACCCCCACCCGGCGCGTCACCGCCGCGGGTGCGGAGGTCATCTCCGTCTTCGAGCCCTCCGAGGGCGTGGTGCACGAGGTGGTGGCCGATGAGTTGCGGGACCGCACCACGCCCCACCGTGCGCTCGGATCCTGGACCCACGTGCAGTGGGTCGCGCTCCCCGTCCCCGACACAACCGAGAAGAGGCACCGATGAAGCGCTCCGAGATCGCCAACCTGATCGACCACACGCTGCTGAAGCCCGAGTCCACGGCCGCCGACGTCGCCGCCCTGGTGGCGGAGGGGCGTCGGCTCGGTGTGAAGGCCGTCTGCGTCTCCCCGAACATGCTGCCCCTCGCCGACACCGGCGACCTCGTGATCGCCACCGTGTGCGGCTTCCCCTCCGGGGCGCACAAGAGCGAGGTCAAGGCCGTCGAGGCGGCCCGTGCCGCTGCCGACGGCGCCCAGGAGGTGGACATGGTGATCAACCTCGCGCAGGCCACCACCGGCGACAACGACGCCGTCGAGGCGGACATCCGCGCCGTGCGTGAGGCGATGCCGGCCGATGTGCTCCTCAAGGTGATCATCGAGTCCGCCGCCCTCACCGACGAGCAGATCGTCGCGGTGTGCGAGCGGGCCGAGGCCGCCGGCGCTCAGTTCGTGAAGACCTCCACGGGCTTCCACCCGGCCGGAGGCGCCTCGGCGCACGCGGTCGAGCTGATGGCACGCACCGTGGGGGGCCGCCTCGGCGTGAAGGCCTCCGGCGGCATCCGCACGCCCGAGGCCGCGCTCGCCATGGTCGAGGCAGGCGCCACCCGGCTCGGACTCTCCTCCTCCGCCGCGATCCTCGACGGTTTCGAGGACTGAGGACGAGCGCAGGGGCGGCACCCACGTGGGCGCCGCCCCTGCGCTCGCTCAGGACCGGTCGATGAGGGCGGCCATGTCCGCACGCACCGAGGCGACCCGCTCCGCCGCGGCCGACCGGGCCGCCGCGAGGTCGCCGTCCACCGGCACGATGGACTCGAGATAGCACTTCAACTTCGGTTCCGTGCCTGACGGGCGGACGATCACCCGGTCCCCGGCCGCGGTGAGGAAGTGGAGCGCGTCGGTGGGCGGCAGGCCGCGCCACCCGGAGGACAGGTCTGCGGTCTCCACGACGGGTGAGCCCGCGAGCGCGGCGGGGGGCGTGGCCCGCAACGCGGCCATGGCGGCGGTGATGCGGCCGAGATCCTCCACGCGGATGGTGAGCGGGTTCGTGGCGTGGGCCCCGTGCCGCACGGCGAGCCGGTCGAGGAGGTCGGCGAGCGTCTGCCCGTCGCTGAGGAGCTGGGAGGCGAGCAGGGCGATGCGCAGGGAGGCGGAGATGCCGTCCTTGTCCCGCACGAACTGCGGATCCACGCAGTAGCCGAGGGCCTCCTCGTACCCGAACACCAGGCCGTCCACCCGCGAGATCCACTTGAAACCCGTGAGGGTGTACTCGTGCCGCAGTCCGTGCGCGGTGGCGATCCTCTCCAGCATGCGGGAGGAGACGATCGAGCAGGCCAGCACGCCGCCCGAGTCGGCCGCCGCCGCCAGCGTCGCCGCCTGGGAGCCGAGCAACCAGCCGACCTCGTCGCCGGTGAGCTGCCGCCAGGTGCCGTCCACCGGGATGGCGACGGAGCACCGGTCGGCGTCCGGGTCGTTGGCGAGGACGATGTCGGCGTGGACGTCCCGGGCGAGGGCGAACGCGAGGTCCAGCGCCCCCGGCTCCTCGGGGTTGGGGAAGGCGACGGTCGGGAAGTCGGGGTCAGGGTCCGCCTGTTCGGGCACCACGTGGACGTCCTGGAACCCGGCGCGGTGGAAGGCCTCCAGGGCGGTGGCGTTCCCCACCCCGTGCATCGAGGTGTGCACGATCGTGAGCGCCCCGGCGGAACCGGCGGGCACCAGCGAGACCACCCGGTCCAGGTACGCCTCCCGGATCTCCTCACCGAGCTGCTTCCAACCGGACTCCGCGAGGGGCACCGCGGCCGCGCTCTCCACCGCGTCGATCCGCTCCGCGATCCGCTCGTCGTACGGGGGCACGATCTGGGTGCCCTCGCCCGCCCCGGTGACCGCGCGGCCGCCCAGGTACACCTTGTAGCCGTTGTCCCGCGGGGGGTTGTGGGACGCGGTCACCATCACGCCGGCGTCGGCATGGAGGTGGCGCACCGCGAACGCGAGGACGGGGGTGGGGAGGCGGGGTGGCAGCAGCAGGGCACGGCCGCCGGCGGCGGTGACGACGGCTGCCGTGTCCCGGGCGAACTGCTCCGAGCCGTGGCGCGCATCGCACCCGATGACGACGGAGAAGTCGTCGCCCACCTCGTCCCGCAGGAAGGCGGCGAGCCCGGCGGCCGCGCGGATCACCACGGCGCGGTTCATCCGGTTCGGCCCGGCGCCCAGCGCGCCGCGGAGTCCGGCGGTGCCGAACTGCAGGAAGCCGGAGAAGCGGTCCGCGAGCTCGGCGGCGGCGTCGGGGTCGTCGGCGGCGGCCAGGAGGACCTCCAGCTCCCTGCGCGTGGCGGGATCCGGGTCGTCGGCGATCCAGGCCTCGACGGCGGTGCGGTCGAACATGTCAGTCCTCCAGGATTCGGCGGGTGATGGCGGCGAGGAGGGTGGCGAGCCGGGGCGCGGCGTCGCGGCCGGCCTCGAGGACCTCCTCGTGGGACAGGGGCGTGGGAGAGATCCCCGCCGCGGGGTTGGTGACGAGGGAGAGCCCGAGGATCTCCAGGCCGGCGTGCCGCGCCGCGATGGCCTCGAGCGCGGTGGACATCCCCACGAGGTCCCCACCCATCCGCCTCGCCATCTGCACCTCGGCGGGCGTCTCGTAGTGCGGTCCCCGGAACTGGACGTAGACGCCCTCGTCGAGCGAGGGGTCCACCTCGCGTGCGAGCGCCCGGAGGCGGGTGGAGTACAGGTCGGTGAGGTCCACGAAGGTGGCGCCCTCGAGAGGGGACGCGCCGGTGAGGTTGATGTGGTCGGAGATGAGCACGGGGGTGCCGGGGGCCCACTCGGGACGCAGCCCGCCGCAGCCGTTGGTGAGAACCACGGTGGAGGCGCCGCAGGCGGCGGCGGTGCGGACGGCGTGGGCGACGGCCCGGACGCCCCGGTCCTCGTAGAAGTGGGTGCGTGCGCCCAGCACGAGGGCGTGGCGCTCCGTCCCCGTCACGGCGATGGAGGTGATCCGCCCCCCGTGCCCGGCGACGGCGGGCGCGGAGAAGCCCGGGATCTCCTCAGCCGGAATCTCGCTGACCGCCTCCCCGAGCTCGGCGGCCGCGCCACCCCAGCCGGAGCCGAGGACGAGGGCGATGTCATGGTGGGCGATCCCGGAGCGCTCCGCGATGACGTGGGCGGACCGGTCGGCGACCTCCAGGGGGTCGTCGGCGCGTGCGGTGTCCATGGATTCACGCTACCGGGTGGCCCGTGCCGTTGCCCGGCGTCGCGACGGGCGGCTCACGGCGGGCCGCGCCACAATGGGGGGGTGAATGACGCGCTGCCCCCGGACCGGACCCCGTCGAGGCACGAGGAGGTCGGCGCCTCCCGGGTGCGCAGCGGGTCACGCGTCGTCGTGATCGGCGGTGGGCCCGGTGGATACGAGGCGGCCCTCGTCGCCCGCCAACTGGGCGCCGGCGTCACCCTCGTGGAGCGGTCCGGCCTCGGCGGGGCCGCCGTCCTCACCGACGTGGTGCCCTCCAAGACCCTCATCGCCACGGCCGAGTGGATGACCATCACGGAGAGCGCAGCGGAACTGGGCATCAGCACGTGCGGCGACCTCACGGTGGACATGGCCGTGGTCAACGCGCGGGTCCTCGAGCTCGCCGCGCGACAGTCGGAGGACATCCGGGCCCGTCTTCTCGCCGAGGGCGTCCGGATCGTCGACGGCGAGGCCCGGGTGGGGGGCGCCCACCACGAGCGGGGGACGCGTGACGTCGTCGTGGGCGACGACGTCATCGAGGCCGAGATCGTGCTCCTGGCCACCGGGGCCTCCCCCCGCGTGATCCCCGGCGCGGAGCCGGACGGTGAGCGGATCATGACCTGGGCGCAGCTCTACCGGCTCGACCACCTCCCCGAGCACCTCGTCGTCGTGGGCTCCGGGGTGACCGGCGCCGAGTTCGCCGGCGCCTACAACGCCCTGGGTGCGCGGGTCACCCTCGTCTCCTCGCGGGACCGCGTGCTGCCCGGTGAGGACGAGGAGGCCGCCGAGCTCATCGAGACGGTCTTCCGGCGGCGCGGGATGACCGTGCTGTCCCGGTCCCGGGCGGCGGCGGTGCGCCGGACGGACGACGGCGTCGCGGTGGAGCTGTCCGACGGCCGCGTCGTCGAGGGCTCCCACTGCCTCGTGGCGGTCGGCGCGGTCCCCAACACCGCGGGCATCGGGCTGGAGGAGGCCGGGGTGCGCCTCACCCCGTCCGGGCACGTCCAGGTGGACCGCGTCTCGCGCACCACCGCGTTCCGCATCTATGCGGCCGGCGACTGCACCGGCGTGCTCCCCCTCGCGTCCGTCGCCGCCATGCAGGGCCGCATCGCCATGTGGCACGCGCTCGGCGACGCCGTCTCGCCCCTGGACACCAGGGCCGTGGCCGCCAACATCTTCACCGCCCCCGAGATCGCGACGATCGGGGTGAGCGAGGCGGAGATCCGTTCAGGGGAGGTGGACGGCGAGGTCACCCGCCTGCCGATCGCCCGTAACCCGCGCGCCAAGATGCTCGGCATCCGGGAGGGGTTCGTCAAGGTGTTCTCGGAGCGGTCCTCCGGAGTGGTGATCGGCGGCGTGGTGGTGGCCCCCCGGGCGGGCGAGCTCATCTTCCCCCTCACCCTCGCCGTGTCCAACAGGCTCACCGTGGACCAGGTGGCCAACGCGTTCACCATCTACCCGTCGCTGACCGGTTCGCTGGGCGAGGCCGCACGGACCCTGCACCGGGCCGGCGACTGAGAGGCGCTAGGGTGGGCGCCATGCTGGACCTGGCGGACCCCGTCGCGCTCACCGCCGCCCTCTGCGACATCCCGTCCGTCTCGGGCGACGAACGGGCGCTCGCCGACGCCGTGGAGGCCGCGCTCCGTGCCCACGCCCACCTGGAGGTGTTCCGCGACGGCGACGCCGTGGTGGCACGCACCCACCTGGGCAGGGCCCGGCGCGTCGTCGTCGCCGGCCACCTCGACACCGTCCCCGTCCAGGGGAACCTCCCCACCCGCCTCGTCGACGGCGAGCTCTGGGGCCGGGGGACGGTCGACATGAAGGGGGGCGTCGCCGTCGCCCTCCACCTCGCGGCCACCCTCACCGCGCCCGCATGGGACGTCACCTGGGTGTTCTACGACCAGGAGGAGGTCGACGCCGATCGCAACGGGCTGGGCCGCATCGCCGGGGCCCACCCCGAGTGGCTGGCCGCCGACTTCGCGATCCTCGGGGAGCCCACCTCCGCCGCCATCGAGGGCGGCTGCAACGGCACGATCCGCGCCGAGGTCCGCACCCACGGCCGAACGGCGCACTCCGCGCGGGCGTGGCGGGGCGTCAACGCGATCCACGCCGCCGCCCCGATCCTCGAACGCCTCCGCACCCACGTCCCGACCGAGGTCGACGTGGACTCGCTCGTCTACCGCGAGGGACTGAACGCGGTCGGGATCCGGGGCGGCATCGCCTCCAACATGGTCCCCGACGAGTGCGTGGTGACCGTGAACTACCGGTTCGCCCCCTCCCGCACGGTGGCGGAGGCTGAGGCCCACGTGCGGGAGCTGTTCGCGGGCCACGAGGTCGTCATCACGGACGCCGCGCCCGGTGCGCGGCCCGGCCTCGATGACCCCGCCGTGGCGGACTTCGTCGGCGCCGTCTCCGCCCACACCGGGGGAGGGGTGGGGCCCAAGTACGGGTGGACGGACGTCGCCCGGTTCGCCGCCCTCGGGATCCCCGCGGTCAACTTCGGTCCCGGCGACCCGCTGCTCGCCCACGCCGACGACGAGCGCTGCCCCGTGTCCGACATCCGCGCCTGCGCCGCCGCGCTGCGGGCCTGGCTCGAGAGGTGAGAACGATGGCCAAGAGAGAGACCTACCGCAAGGGCCCGGTCGAGCTGCGCGGGGGACAGATCCCCGACGAGACCACCGACACGCGGCTCCTCCAGCCGCAGGTGGACACCGACTGGCTCCACACTGATCCCTGGCGGGTCATGCGCATCCAGGCGGAGTTCGTCGAGGGCTTCGGCGCGCTCGCCGAACTCGGGCCCGCCGTCTCGGTCTTCGGCTCCGCCCGGACCCCGAAGGGGACGGACGCCTACCGCCTCGGGGTGGAGATCGGGCGCCAGGCAGCGGCCGCGGGCTTCGCCGTGATCACCGGGGGTGGCCCGGGCATCATGGAGGCGGCGAACAAGGGGGCCTGCGACGCCGGCGGGGTCTCCGTGGGTCTCGGGATCGAACTGCCCCACGAGCAGGGCATGAACCGCTGGGTGGACCTCGGCATCAACTTCCGGTACTTCTTCGTCCGCAAGACGATGTTCGTGAAGTACTCGACCGGCTTCATCGTCCTGCCGGGCGGCTTCGGCACGCTCGATGAGCTGTTCGAGGCCCTCACGCTCGTCCAGACCCGCAAGGTCCGCTCCTTCCCGGTGGTGCTCGTGGGCAGCGAGTACTGGCGGGGGATGGTGGACTGGCTGCGCGGCAGCATGGCCCGGGAGGGGAACATCCACGAGGAGGACCTGGAGCTCCTCACGATCGTGGACTCCGCGGAGGACGCCGTGCGCGCCGTGCGCGAGGGGCACAACCGGGTGCTCGGCGAGGTGCTCGCCGAGCAGGAGGACGTCGCGAACGGATCCTGAGCGCCCGCTCCGGGCCCCGGGTCTGCACGGCCGCACCGGGTGGCATAAAATGGCACCAGACCGTGCGCCGGCCGGCGCACCGCCCGACCAGGAACGAAGGGGAGCGCAATGGCAGCGATGAAGCCACGCACCGGAGATGGCCCGCTCGAGGTCACGAGGGAAGGCCGTGGACTCGTGATGCGCGTCCCGCTCGAGGGGGGCGGACGCCTCGTCGTCGAGCTGAACCAGGAGGAGGCCAACGCGCTCGGGGACGCCCTCGACGCCGTCCGGGCCTGATGGTCCACGTCCCGGCCCTCCCCGACCTCACCATCGCCCGGGAGGAGCCACTCGACTGCGCCCGGGACGGCGGCACGCTCGCCGTGCTCCTCGCTCCGGGGGACGACGCCGGCACGATCGCCGAGGCGTACGGGCTGGACCTCGCCGTCGTTGCCCGTGACCGCTCGGTGGGGGCGGCCCGCACCTCCCACACGATCCACCTGCCCCCATTCCTCGGCGACGACCCGTGGGCCGGCCGGCCGCGCACCATCGCGCTCGTCGGGATCGGCGACGGCGGACCGGCCGAGCTGCGGGACGCCGGGCTCGCGGCCGGTCGTGCCGCCCGGGGCACGCCCCATCTGGCCGTGGCGCCGGGCCGCGCGCTGGACCCGGGGCGCACCGCCGCGCTGGTCGAGGGGCTGCTCCTGTCCGCCTACCGCATGCCGCGGCGCGGAGTCCCCGACGAGGACGCGAAGGCGCCCTGCCCGGCGATCACCCTCTCCGGCGAGCCCACCGAGCTGGATCGGGCCCGCGCCGCGGTGTGGGGGACGTTCGTCGCGCGCACGCTCGCTGCGACGCCGTCGAACGAGAAGAACCCGGGCTGGCTCGCCGAGCAGGTGGTCGCGCTCGTCGCGGCCGAGGACGATCCGAGGCTCACGGCAGAGGTCCACGACCAGGCGTGGCTGGAGGAGCACGGTCTCGGTGCGATCCTCGCGGTTGGCGGCGGATCGGCCACGCCGCCGCGGCTGGTGACCGTCCGCCACCGCGGGGCGGAGGGGGCTCCCACCGTGCTGGTCGGCAAGGGCATCACCTTCGACACCGGTGGGCTGTCGCTGAAGCCGCGCGAGGGCATGGTCACCATGAAGACGGACATGTCCGGTGCTGCCGTGGTGCTGGCCACCGTGCTCGCAGCCGCGCGCGCCGCCCTGCCGGTCCACCTCGTCGGTGTCCTGCCGCTCGCGGAGAACGCGATCGGCGCGGCGTCGTACCGGCCCGGGGACGTCGTGCGCACGTTCGACGGCACCACGGTGGAGGTCCGCAACACGGACGCCGAGGGACGCATGGTGCTCGCCGACGCCCTCGCCTGGGCGCGGGCGGAGTACCGCCCACGAGTCCTCCTCGACGTCGCCACCCTCACCGGCGCCGCCACGCTCGGCCTGGGACGCGGCCACGGCGCCCTCTTCGCCTCGGACGACCACCTCGCCGCCACGCTCGCGGATGCGGGTGCCCGGGCGGGCGAGCCGTTGTGGCCCATGCCGCTGGTGGAGGACTACCGGGACTCGCTGCGCTCCCCGGTGGCGGACCTCGTGCACATCGCGACCGACGATCGCGTCCGGGCGGGAGCCGTGGTCGCCGCGCTCTTCCTGCAGCACTTCGCCGGGGACACCCCGTGGGCGCACCTCGACATCGCCGGACCTGGGCGCTCGGGTTCGGCCACCCCCGAGCTGGGGAACCAGGCGCCGACCGGGTTCGCGGTCCGGGCCCTGGTCGACTGGCTCGCGTCCGCCTAGCGCTTCACCGCCACCAGCAGGCCGTCGCCGGACGGGACGAGGGCCGGCACCGAGTCGTCGAGGTCGCGCACCTGCTTGCCGAGTTCCCGGATCGCGACCGTGAGCTCGTCCCGCCGCGCCGGGTCGGCCACCCTCCCGCCCGCCAGGGCGTCGTTCACCACCAGCACGCCGCCAGGCTTCAGCATCCGCCACGCCTGCTCGACGACGGCGGGTGCCTCGCCCGGGTCCCCGTCCACCAGGACCAGGTCGTAGGCGGCGTCGGCGAGCCGGGGGAGGACGTCGAGCGCCCGTCCCGCGATGAGGCGGGTGCGGGCCGGCTTGACGCCCGCGAGCGTGAAGGCCTCACGGGCGGCCCGCTGGTACTCCGCCTCGACGTCGATCGAGGTGAGGATGCCGTCGTCGACCATGCCCTCGAGGAGCCACACGCCGGACACGCCCGTACCGGTCCCGACCTCGGCCACCGCGTGGGCCGCGCTCGCGGCGGCGAGCAGGCGCAGCACGGCACCCGTGCCCGCTGAGACCGCCGGGACCCCGAACTCCGCCGCGCGGGAGCGTGCGAGGCGGGCCGGTTCGGACTCATTGGGGAAGTCCTCGGTGTAGGACCAGGACAGGGCCTTGTCGGCGGCCATGGGATGTTCCTGTCGTCAGGGGTGTGGGTCGCTCCCATCCTCTCAGGTTTTCCTCAGGTGGAGTCGCTACGCTGATCGGACGCCAAGGGGTGTTCGGACGACGGAGGGAGGAGGAGCCATGACCGCACTGCGCGAGGCCCCCGTCCTCCTGCCCAGCTGGGAGGAGATCGTCCGGGAGCACTCCGGGAGGGTGTACCGGCTCGCCTACCGGCTCACCGGCAACNNCGAGGACCTGACGCAGGAGACGTTCGTGCGGGTCTTCCGCTCGCTGCACACCTACACGCCGGGCACGTTCGAGGGCTGGTTGCACCGGATCACCACCAACCTCTTCCTCGATCAGGCGCGGCGGCGCACGAGGCTCCGGGTGGAGGCCATCCCGGAGGAGATGCAGCTCGCTGCCGGCTGGCAGGAGACGCCGGACCGGCAGTTCGAGCACGGCAACCTCGATCCGGACGTCCAGGCCGCGCTCGACTCCCTGCCCCCCGCGAACCGCGCCGCGGTGGTGCTCTGCGACATTGAGGGGCTGTCCTACGCCGAGGTGGCGGCGACCCTCGGGGTCAAGGTGGGCACGGTGCAGTCGCGCCTCCACCGCGGTCGGGCCCGGTTGCGCGAGCAGCTCGCCCACCGGGATCCCGGGGCATGAGGCACCTGGGGGTGAGGACGAGCGCCTATGTGGACGGGCGCCTGACCGGGCGCAGCCTCGCCCGTGCCGAGGCCCACCTGCGCGTCTGCGACCAGTGCGTCCGGCAGGTGGCGGCCGAACGGGCCCTGCAGCTGCGCCTGCGGGGAATCGGGGACGCCGAGCCCCCGCTGGACCTGCCCGCGCGCATCCTCCGGACGGCGCCGCCGGCCGGCCCCCGCCCGAGAGGCCTGGCGCACCGCCTGACGGACCGCGCCGCGTTGCCCGGC
>DBPQ01000106.1 GCA_002304945.1 Actinomycetales bacterium UBA1416
GGTGGAACGGGAGAAGGCCCGCGCCGACGCGGCCCTCCTGGCGGCCACCAAAGGTACGACCGGAGAGCTGTTGTTGACGAACGAGGCCTACAACGCCCTCACCGCCCCGCTGCACACCGCCCAGGACGACCTCGGTGCCGCCCGGGACCACCACGCGACCATCCCGGCCCGGGTCCCGTTGAAGGACCTCGCCCCCGACCAGCAGGTCCTCGACGTGGAGGTCAAGCTCCTCCACCATGCGATCCGCATGGCCGCGTACACCACGCTCACCACCCTCGCGAGGGACATCCGCACCACCACGACCTACACCCGCGCTACTGACGAGGCCCACACCCTGGCCCGCATGGTCCTGAACCATCCCGGGGACATCGATCCCCGCACCCCCGGGGAACTGACCATCACCCTTGACCCCATGCCCACCCGCCGGCAGACCCGCGCCGTCGCCGAACTCTGCGAGCACCTCACCGCCACCGCAACCGTGTTCCCTGGCACCAACCGGGTGCTGCGCTACACCATCAAACAGCACTAAACGACACGGTCACCCTGCACGAACTTCCGCACGATGTCGGGAGTCCTGATCGTGCGGGCGGTGGCGCTCGACGCCGTCGGCGTGCCCGAGATCCCGACGCCGGGTTACCGCGCGCGGGCGTTCGTCCAGCGGGTGCACCGGCTGGTGGAGTCAGACGGCCTGTTCATGGCCGAGGCGGCCGGGCTGGAGCGGCGTGACGATCTCGTGGACGTCCGGATGCTCGCGCTGCGGGGCGTGGATCTGCACCTCGCAGCAGTGAACGTCCGGCACGAGCTGGTCCTGGCGGCATGATCGGGTCCGTGAGTACCACGAGATTGACCGCTGGGCCGGTGCGCATCGGAACATGGAACCTCGCCGGGCGGTGGTCGTCCGCCCACGTCGACCTGCTGGCCGCCCAGGACTGCGACGTCTGGCTGCTGACCGAGGTGCGCGCGGACACGGCTCTCCCCGGCTATTGCCCCCACGTGACGAGGGCGCAGACGGCCCGCGGCCGGCACTGGGCGGGCGTGTTCTCCCGATCCCCGCTCACGCCGCTGCCCGACCCGCACGTCGCGAGCGCGGCCCCGTCGTCGACGGCGTGACGTACTGCAGTTCGATCCTCCCGTGGCGGTCCCGCGGCCCGATCCCGTGGGGTGACGGCAGCGCCGCGGAACGGACGGCCCGGGCGTTGGACCGGGTCTCCGCCGTCGGCCCGGATAGGAGACTGTCGGATCACGACGCCTACGTCGTCGACCGCCCGAGCTGAAGGAGCAACCCAGAGAGCAACCGAGGCCATTGGCCGCTCCCCGCGCTACATCCGCAGCCAGGGACTGGAGGCCACGTGCCGCAGACCGGATAGGCACGCCACCCGGCCCACCTCCGTCAGCGGCCGGTGCAGCAGGAAGGACCGCGGCGGCAACGGGGCCAACCACCCGAAGGCGGAGCCAAGGGAATCGAGTCGCCGCGTGACGCCGGCGAGCTGATTCCGGTTCCGCACGGGCCCAGCTTCGGTGGCCCAGTGGGAGCCGAGATAGGGGAGCAGGCGGGCGTACAGCTCATCGGTCGTCACCGGTGTGTCGGAGCCGAGCAGCAGCACAGCTGCCGCCAGTGCGCCGTCCCCGTACCAGTTGGACTGGTCGAAGACGTGGCCGAGCACGGCGCCCGTGAGGGCCTGCGGGTCAGCGAGCAGGGTCCGACCCTTCGCGGACAGGCTGAGCTTCCGGCCGCGCTTCGTGACCCACCGCTTCGCGGTGACGAGTTCGTGGAGTTCGCCGAGTTCGAAGAGGTCCCACATCGTGCGTACTCGGAACTTCGGCTTCAGGTCGAACCAGTCGTATCGCTCGTCCGCGGCGAGGACGAGCGCGCGCGGTAGGTTGCCTGCCTGCGTGAGGGTGACGCCGTCGCCGATTTCGCGGAGCAGCCAGACGAGCGGCTCGAGTGACGCCACCACCGCCTCGAGCACGCCGTCGCCGGCCGTTCCCGTGCCGTCCGCCAGATCCTCTGCGGACGGTGTGGTGACGGCGTCGGCCACTGCCTGGGGGAGGTCGAGCCCGCGCCCACGCACGTGGTTGACCCACTGCTCGCGCCGCTCCCGACGGACCGCGCCGGCAAGGGAGAACTCGGGGTCCTCGCGGTAGGGCCGTGCCAGCGCTGCCTCCGCGACGGCGACGGCTCGGCGTCGCCACCCACGCCCGCCCGGGGTGAGGGTGCCGGCGTCGATCGCGTCCTCGAGGGCGTCACTCACGATCGAGAAGGCGAACGCCTCGGTCAGGCCCATGAGGGAACCCCAGGTGAGGGATCTGGTGTCGGGCGGGTGCACCCCGGACTGGTCGAGGAGGCGGTTGTACTCCGCGCGGGCGCGCGGGGAATCTGCGTCCCAGAGGTCGATGAGGAGGTGGGTGTGCTGGGCGCGGCAGATCTCGGCGAAGCGGGGCTTGCCCGCAGCCCGGAAGAAGTCCCCGAGTGCCCACGCCACCTCGTGGTGCTCACGGTTCTCGGTCATCCACTTCATCGGGAGGGAGTACCAGAGGAAGGTCTGGAGCTCGAGCTGTGAGACGAGATCCCACGCGCGGGGATCGTCGGCGTTCGCGGTCAACCAGTCGAAGGCGGCGTCGGCCAGGTTGGCCGCGTCGGTGGTCAGGGTGGCGAGGATCAGCTCGCGGGGGCGCGGCTCGGTCACTCCAGCATCCGTTTCGCGAGCATCTCCGCGTTGTACTCCCCGATCGCCCGGTCGACGGCGGCGCGGTCGCTCATGTCGACGCCCGCCTCCAGGAGCCGGGAGAGGATCTGCTTGGCCGGCCCGCCGGCGTCGTCGTCCTCCTGCAGCCGGTGGTACTCGTCGGCGAGCTCGCGGACCCGGTCCGCGACGGCGTCGACGTCGTCCTCGTCGAGGCCCGCCCGGCGCAGCGCGAACGTCACCCAGGCCTCCAGCACCTGCGGCAGCGCGGCGCTGACCTCCGGCTCCAGCATGACCTTGCGCTGCGCCCAATCGAGCAGGAAGCGATCCACCTCGTCCGGGCTCCAGGCGAGGACGCCACCGGCGAGGTAACCGTCCCCGAAGTCGATGAAGGTGTCGGCGAGCATCTCCACGGCCTGGGGGTCCAGCTCCGTGTCCTGCCACTTGCTGAACTCCGCAATGAGACGCTGCCGATCGTGGTCCGGGATCGGCTCCCACTCGAACTCGCGCAGGTGGCCGAGCGTCCGCCACCGGAACAGCGCCCTGTGCTCGGCGTACTCCGGGGCAGTCTGCGGCGGCCAGTAGTGGTCCGTCTGCTCCATCGCCAGGGCGACGTCCGCGAGGATGTCCGCCATCGGGACGTCCTCACGCTCAAGGTCCTCGATGAGGAGGTCCAGCGACTCGTCCGCGGCAACCGCGATCAGTTCATGGACGAACCGGCCCCCCGCCCGGGACTCCACGGCCACGAGCTGGTGCGGTTCCGGTTCCACGTAGTGGAGGACCGCGACCCTCTGGTCGCCCCAGGGATCGGACCAACGCTCGGCGGCCGTGGGTTGCTCCGGCTCGCGATCGAGCGGCAGCGCCCACCATGGGTGTAGGTCCGGCGGGCAGGTGGCAAGGGCCTCGGCGACGACGTCGCGCCACGCCGCGTCCGGGATCGTCGCCAGCGCGTGGAGCACCGTCCAGGCGGCGGGCGCGCGGCTCGCCGGGGCGGTCGCCGAGGTCGCGGCGACGACGTCGCGAACGAAGTCCGCCTCGGCGTCACGATCGCCCATGCCCCGGGCCGCCCACGGCCCGCCGAGCCACTCGCTTCCCACGAGTTGCGCGCGTAGCGGGGTGAGGTTGGGGGCGACGCGGCGCGCCTCCGCGAGGGTGCGATCGAACGGACTCAACTCGCGGACCTTCGCGGCGCGCTTGGCGGGTGTGCGGCCCCGACCCTTCGGACGGCCGCGGCTCTTCGGACTCATGGGTCCAGCAGATCATGCTGTGGCGGCGTTGTGCGAGGGACGTCCAAGGAGACGCTGCCAGCGTCAGGGCCGGACGATGGGCAGCATGCAGTCGCCTTCGTGTCAGGGGTGCCTGATTGGCTGTCCGGGTGAGTTGTTGAGCTGATCGGTGGTGCTCACGCACGGCGATTGTTGTCAGACCTCTCTGGTTGGCTGGTTGCGATGCTGGAGGAGGGCCCCTGGTCGAGGTCCCAGACGGCGGATCCGGCAGATCAGCTCACTGCATGCCCTGCGCCTGCGCCTCGCGGAGCGCGTTCAGGCTGGCGGCGTCGCCCGACGATGCCGGCTCGTCGCCCCTGCCCCACAACCATCGGTAGAGCTCCTCGGCCGTCCCGGTGATGGTCGCCGCCGGCTCCCCGCTCTCGACGAGCACGGCGCCGGGTTCGTCGTACTGCCTCCCCGACTCGCTGCCGACGCCACGCCACCGCCCGCCGGCGATCAGCCAGGTGCGGCCGTCGGTGGCCACGAGCTGCACGATGCCCGCGCTGGGCGTGAACGAGAAGCCGGGGTTGGTGCCCCACCAGCCCCACATCACCTCGACTCCGTGGGCGATCCCATCGGCAGCGACCTCGTGAGGGATCGGCGTGGGGACGAGCCCGGCGGTCAGCTCGGCGTCCACGCGATGCATCGTGGCCTCGTGCACCTGCATGCGGCGGGTGAAGCCGACGGTCTGGTCGGATGGGAACCAGGACCACGCTGGCTCGGAGTCCTCCCGTGCGGCCAGTTCGGCCACGAGCGCAGCCGTCTCGTCGATGAGGAGGGCGATCGTCTCATCGCGGTCAAACAGTCGCTGGGGATTGCGGGCCTCGACCGCCTCGAACTCCTCATCGGTCCGCGCACCGCTGCGGAGGATCTCCGCCCAGAAGGCGTGCACCACGGTCAAGTGCCACAGCAGGTCGCCGGCGGTCCACTCCGGGCAGGTCGGCACAGGCGCGTCCGCATCCACCTGCCCGAGTGCCGCGATGAATCGGTCGGTTTCGGTGTTGATGAGCGTCAGATTGTCCATCGCCCGACGGTACCCCTCCACGGCAGTTCAGTCCACGGCGCCAGACCCTTCCAACGCGGCTGGCGCAGCGGTACCGTTGAATCCCGGCCCTGAGCCGGCCACAGGAGGCTGAGTGCCATGACCACCCTCACATGGATCCCAACCCTGAAGGTCGCGGCCGTGCTGGCCGCGCTCACCCTGACCGCCGGGTGTACCGGAACCACCGGCGACGGCGAGACCACCAGCCCGGTCCCGACGACGTCGACGCCAGCCACCGCCACCGCCTCGCCCACGCCGCCGGCCGAGGCAGGAGGCGCCACTGCCTGGTTCGTCGTCGAGACGCGCGCCGGACTGCGGCTCGCGCGCGACGACTGGACCGGGCAGGCGGGCGGTGAGGCCGGTGTCCGAGCGGCGGTCGAGTCGATGATCGACGGCCCCGCTGACCCCGACTACTCCACCTCGTGGAACCCGGACACCGACGTGCTCAGCGTTGACATCGCCGACGAGGTGATCACCGTCGACCTGTCCGAGGACGCCCGCACCGCCAACGTCGGGTCGCCCGGCGCGGCGCTCATGATCCAGCAACTCGTCTGGACGGCGACGGAGGGTGCGGAAACGCCCGACGCTGCCGTTGTCCTCCTGATCGAGGGCGAGCCGGCGGGCGAACTGTGGGGCGCGGTCACCTGGGAGGGACCGGTCGCGCGGGAGGATCCGATGGATGTGCGGACCCTCGTACAGCTGGAGCGGCCACTGGCGGGTGAGGTCCTCTCCGCGGGATCAGTGACCATTTCGGGGGATGCGGCGGCCTTCGAGGCGAACGTGCCATGGCGCATCCTCGATGCCGAGGGCGCCGAGGTGGAAGCGGGCTTCACGATGACCTCCGAGGGCCAGACGTTCGCACCGTTCTCGTTCGAGGTGGAGCTGCCGGCGGGCGAGTACGTCGTCGAGATCTCAGAGGACGATCCGTCGGACGGGGCCGCCGGCACTCCCATGGTGGACACCCGCAGCTTCACCGTGGAGTGAGCCCTCCGCGCGGCCAGCCGCGCTGAGTGCCCGCCCAAACCCACTCGATCCTGAAACGCGGACCCAAACGACCACGGAACCAGAAGGCGCGGACCTATCCTCTGTTCCATGCCGAAGATGCGGATTCGTGATGCTGCCGCCCACCTCGGGGTCAGTGATGACACCGTGCGCCGATGGATCGACCGCGGGTTGCTCACCGCCACCACGGACGACTCCGGGCGCAAGGTGGTGGACGGGTACGAGGTGGCCATGGTCGCTCGCGAGCACGCCGCCTTCCCGGACCTCCCGAGGGGCCTGATCAGCTCGGCCCGCAACCGCTTCCCGGGCCTCGTCACCGATCTCCGGATGGATCCCGTGATGGCCCAGGTGGAACTGCAGTGCGGCCCCTTCCGGGTGGTCTCGCTGATGAGCAGCGACTCCGTGCGAAATCTCGGGCTCGAGCTCGGCTCGCCGGCAGTCGCGGCGATCAAGGCGACCGTCGTCGTCGTCGAGGTCGAGGAGGCGAGGGAATGACGCGCACCCGGGCGAGCCGCCGCCTCGCCACGGCGTTCGCCGTCGTGCCCGTGCTCGCCGCCTGCTCCAGCGGGGGCGACGGCGGTGCCGCCACCACCGGCCAGGACGCCACCACCATGATCGTCTTCGCCGCGGCCTCGCTGCGCTCCACGTTCGAGGAACTGGGGGAGGAGTTCGAGAGCGAACACGACGGCGTGGACGTCCAGTTCAACTTCGATGGCTCCTCCAACCTGGTGGCCCAGATCCAGCAGGGGGCGAGCGCCGGCGTCTTCGCGTCGGCGGACACCGCCAACATGGACAAGCTCGTCGCGGACGGCCTGGTCACCGAGCCACGGGACTTCGCCACCAACACCCTCATGATCGCGGTGCCGGCGGACAACCCGGCGGGCGTCACCTCCCTCGCAGACCTCACCCGGGAGGAGCTGAACGTGGTGATCTGCGCACCGGAGGTCCCGTGCGGGCGCGCCACCGGAAGGGTGGAGGCGCTCTCCGGCCTGGACATCGTCCCGGACAGCGAGGAGCAGAACGTCACCGACGTGCTCAACAAGGTGGTCGCGGGAGAGGCCGACGCCGGAATGGTCTACGTCACGGACGTCATCAATGCCGGGGAGACGGTGATGGGCATCGAGTTCCCCGAGTCGAGTGCCGCCGTCAACACGTACCCGATCGCCACCGTCGTCGGCGCCGGTGACGAGCAGTTGGCGGAGGAGTTCGTGCAGCTCGTGCTCGGGCCGAGCGGCCGGTCGGTGCTGGAGTCGGCGGGGTTCGGCGCCCCGGGCCGCACCGCGGACGGCACCGGATGACCCGGACCCGGGCCGGCAGCGGGCTCCCCACGTGGGCGTGGATCCCCGCTCTCCTCGGAGTGGCCCTCGTGCTGCTCCCGCTGGGCGCCATGATCTCGCGCGTCGCCTGGGGGGACTTCTGGACCCTGATCACGAGCGAGTCCTCCCGCGCCGCCTTCGCCCTGAGCCTCCGCACGTCCACGGCCGCCACCCTTTCCTGCGTCCTCCTCGGCGTGCCGATGGCGCTGGTCCTCGCGCGCGCCCGGTTCCCCGGCCAGAACGTGCTCCGCTCGTTGGTGCTGCTTCCGCTGGTGCTCCCGCCGGTGGTGGGCGGTATCGCGCTGCTGTACACGTTCGGGCGGCGCGGGCTGCTGGGGGAGACCCTCGAGCTGGCGGGAATCCAGATCGCCTTCTCGACCACCGCCGTGGTGTTGGCGCAGACCTTCGTCGCCCTGCCCTTCCTCGTCATCAGCCTCGAGGGCGCGCTGCGCACCGCCGGCGACCGCTACGAGTCGGTCGCGGCCACGCTGGGCGCACGCCCCACCCGGGTGCTCCTCCACATCACGGTGCCCCTCATCCTCCCCTCGCTCGGCTCCGGGACCGTACTGGCCTTCGCGCGGGCACTCGGCGAGTTCGGCGCCACCATCACGTTCGCCGGCAGCCTCCAGGGGGTCACACGCACCCTCCCGCTCGAGATCTACCTCCAGCGCGAGTCCGATGCCGACGCCGCCGTCGCCCTCTCCCTCGTGCTCGTGCTGGTGGCGGTGCTCGTGATCGGGTTCTCCCGATTCGGCAGGAGCACCCTGTGAGCCTCGCCTTCGACGCCACCATCCCCGAACGCGACTTCGCCATCCACCTCGAGGTCCAGGAGGGCAGCACGCTCGCCCTCCTCGGCCCGAACGGTTCCGGGAAGTCCACCCTGCTCGCTGCCACGGCGGGCCTCCTCCACCCCCGGCACGCCCGGATCACCCTGGCCGGCCGCACCCTGACCGAGACCGCCCCGGGGCGGCGCAGCACATTCGTGCCACCGCACCGGCGCGACGTCGGTCTCCTCGCCCAGGACCCCTTGCTCTTCCCCCACATGACCGCCCTCGACAACGTGGCCTTCGGTCCCCGCAGCCGCGGCGTCCCCCGCCACCGGGCGCACCCGATGGCCCGCGAGTGGCTGGGCCGGGTCGACCTCGCCGACCACGCCCGCCGTCGCCCCCACCAGCTCTCCGGCGGGCAGGCGCAACGCGTCGCCGTCGCCCGTGCGCTGGCCGCCGATCCCGCCCTCCTCCTGCTCGACGAACCGCTCGCCGCCCTCGACGTCGACGTCACCCCAGCGCTGCGCACCACCCTGCGCACCGTCCTCGCCGGCCGCACCGCCGTCATCGCCACCCACGACGTGCTCGACGCCGTCCTCCTCGCCGACACCGTCGCCGTCCTCGACGGTGGCCGCCTCGTGGAGGTGGGCCCCACCCGTGACGTCCTCACCCGGCCACGCAGCAGCTTCGCCGCCCGCATCGCCGGGCTCAACCTCGTCACCGGCACGTGGGACGGCGACGGCGTCCGCACCCCGGCCGGCCCCACCATCCGTGGGCACTCAGCTGAGTCCGCCCCCAGGGGCACGTCCATGGTGGCCGTGTTCCGGCCCGCCGCGGTCGCGATCTACCGCGAGACTCTTCCCGGCTCGCCCCGGAACAGCGTGCCCGTGACCGTCACGTCCCTCGAGCCGCACGGGGAGCTCATCCGGGTCCGGGGCAACGGCCTCAGCGCGGACGTCACTCCGACGTCGGTGGCCGAGCTCGATCTCGCGCCCGGCACACGCGTGGTCTTCGTGGTCAAGGCCGCCGAAGTGGACATCTACCGCGCGTTGCCGTGAGCGCTGTGCCGGTCGTCGGGGTTGAATGGAGGTGTACCCCGCGAGAGGAGTGACTGTGAGATCCTTCGGCTCGTTCCGGAGGCCCCGGCCAGCGCTCCCGCCGAACAGCGTGGAGCCCATTCCTGGCGCACGGGGTCCCGTGACCTCGCGTCAGGCCGCCGAGTGGGTGCAGGCCGCGGCCGCCGCCATCGGCCCGCACTCGCTCCACCTCGTCCAGAGTGGCCAGTCCATCCTCGCCGACGGCCGGTCCCACACCTGGGAGTTCATGGTCCGCTTCCGCGACCTGGGGTGCACGGGCCTCCTGTCCGTTCAACCCTCCGACCCCGACGGCGACGGCACGCTCTGCTGGAGGACGGACGCTCCCGGAGGGATCATCCAGATTCCCGACGCCGCGACCCACGAACCACACTGACCGGCATCTGCGCCTCCCGGGGTGCCGGGAGCCAGCCACCCTTCTGAGGCGGTCGCGAACCGGCTCCGTTGCGGGGCTCGTTCCCACCAGACCGGCGACACCCACCGCCTACGATCGCAGTATGCGCCGATCGCGCGCCACCGCCCGCCTGGCACTGCTGGGTGCGCTCCTCCTCAGCCTCGGACCGAGCGCTGCCGGCACGTCGCCCAACCAGGCCACGTCACCCAGCGCCCGTGCCACTGCACCCAGCGAACCAGCCGGCACCCCGGTGAGGTGGCGGCTGTCCGCGGCGTCCAGTGCCAGTCGTGCCCGGGTCGTCGAGATCATCACCGACGGCGGCACCATGGTCGCGTTTCGCACCGGGACGCGCCCGGGCGGCGTCACCGCCACTCAGACGAGGGACGAGCGAGTGGTGTGGGACGAGCCGGCCGGCGACGCCGTGGCTCTCCACGGCTCGTGGTGGTCACTCGCGCGGCCGGTCCAGCCGGTGGTCCCACCCCGGCCGGACCCCTCTCGGCTCACAACGCTCCGAGTCGACGTCGTGGACGCGACCACTGGCGACGCCGACGGTGACGGGACCGACGAGGTCGTCGTCGTCTTCCGCCGCCCGTTCCGCGAAACGGTGGTCAGCGGCCTCCTGCCCGGCGCCGCCGGCACGGACGGTGCCGGCCGGTCGCTCCACCTCGGCCTCTACGGCGCCGGCCTCACCCAGGAGTGGGTGGCGGGCACGGTCTTCCGGCCTGTCTCCACCGTCGCCGCCTGCGACGGCGCCCTGGCCCTCGGCTTCGCCGACAGCGTGTCCGCCGCCCATCCCGTCACAGCCACCCACGTGGCCGCCGGAGCGAGCTTCTGGGGCGGCTTCGGTTTCACCAGTCTCCCCGGCATCCCCGACCTGCCCGGCCCCGGCGATCCCGCCTGCGCCGACGTCGACGGGGACGGCCGCACCGAGCCACTCGTCATCCACCGGAGCGGAAGGACCCCACCATGAAGGCCGTGACCCAAGCGATCGCGGCGGCCGCAGCACTGACGCTGCTCGCCGCAGGCTGCACCACCGGCGAACCCGCCAAGGATCGCACCGCGAGGCCTGCCGCACCGACGGCGTCGGCCGGTCCCGCCACCACGTCATCGCCCATGGCGTTCGCCGGTCTCCCGGCGACGGCGCAGGCCGCCTTCGCCACGTTCGCTGGCGTGCCCCTCCTCGATGCGGACGATCCGGCGTACGGCGGACCGGCAACACCGACCTCCCTCGCCGACGTGACCGTGGCGACGGCCCTGTTGGCAGAGGTGGGGGAGCCCGGCGTGACGGCGGCGCTGACGGAGCAGGGCTTCGTCATCCGCCCAGGGGACTACCGGCAACTCCACTTCGTGTATGACGACAACCTCTACAGCGAACTCCCCTCCTACGTCACCACGGACGCGGCGTACCACGTCTGGCACCTTGTCTTCGACAAGGTGCTGCGGGACGTCGAGCAGGAGACCCTCCTCCCGGCGTTGGACGAACTGGTCGGCGGGCTCCTCGAAGGCGCCACGGACCAGGCCATCGAGTTGGCGGGCACCCCGTTGGCGGCGGACGCCGACCGCGCGGTCCAGCTGTACCAGGTGGCGACGGCCCTGCTCGGCCACGACGTGGACCTTGGCCCGCTGGCCGCGGAGGAGAAGGACCTCATCGACGCCCGCGGCACCTCGATCGCCACCTCCCCGATCACCGGATGCCCGGTGGCATACTCGATGTTCACGCCGCGCGGCCACTACACCCGCACCGATGACCTCACCCGGTTCTTCCTCGGGATGTCGGCCCTCGGCCAGCTCGGATTCTGCCTCCCGGGGACGATCGGGGCGCCCGGTGGCGAGGAGACCTTCGACCCGATGCGACTCGCGCTCCTTGCCACCCGGCCACTCTTCACCGACCCGGACCTGCTCGCCCTGTGGGAGTCCATCCACGAACCGACGGCGTTCCTCGTCGGCACCGCCGACGACTACCGGCCCCACGAACTCGCCGACGCCGCCACCACCGTGAGCCCCACCTGGCTCGACGACCCCGCCACCCTGGCGGACGACGGGGCGCTGGCCGCCGTCGTCGAGCAACTGGAGGCGGTGCGGGAGGTGCGGATCAACGCCGATCGCGCGTCGGTGCTGTTGATGGGCACGCGGTTCGTCCTCGACGGCTGGATCCTCGACCAGCTCCTCCCGCCGAACGTCGGACCCGATGTGGCCGGCAACCCGCGGCCGCTGCCGTCCGCGGTGGACGTGGCCGCCGTCCTCGGCTCCACGCTCGCCACCGAGGTGCAGGCCGCGTCCGGCGCCGGCGACTTCGCCGGCTACGACGAGCAGCTCGCTGAGCTGACGGCCGCGGTCGCGGAGCGGCCGGTGGAGGAGTGGGGCAACACGGTCTACGACGCGTGGCTGTACGCCCTCGCCGCGAGCTTCGCCGAACGGGGCGCGGCGTTCCCCGACCACCAACGGACCGAGGCGTGGGCCGCGAAGGGCCTCCAGTCAGGGCTCGGCTCCTACGCCGAGCTGAAGCACGACACCATCCTCTACGCCAAGCAGGCCTTCGCCGAGATGGGCGGTGACTTCCTGGAGCCGGAGACGCTCCGGCACTGGGTCGAGCCGGATCCTGTCGTGTACGAGCGACTCGGCACCATGGCGGGCCTGATGCGTACCGGTTTCGCCGAGCGCGGCCTCCTCGGCGAGCAGGCGGACCTGCTGGACGACACCATCGAGCTGTTCGACTTCCTCGCCCGCGCCGCCCGGACCGAGCTCGCGGGTGACGTGCTCGCGGCGCCTGACAACGACCGTCTCCGCTTCATCGGCGCCGAGCTGGAGGGCTTCGCGATGCGGACCGGCGACCCGGACGAGATGGGTGGAGTCGACAGGGACCAGGACGCCGCCATCGTGGCCGACATCGCCACCGGGGTTTCGGAGGACGGCAGCACGATCGTCCTCGAGGTGGGCACCGGCAGGTTCGACCGGATCCTCGTCATCGTCCCCGGCACTGAAGGCTTCCAGGTGGCGGTGGGCGCGGTGTACGCGTTCCACGAGTTCGTCTCCGAGACCGGTGAACGCCTGACGGACGAGTCCTGGCGAGAGATCCTCGATGCCGGCGCCGCCCCGTCCCGTCCCGCTTGGCAGGAGGTCTTGTTCGCACGATGACCGAACAGATACGTCCACTGACCACCGCGGACGGCGAGCTCCTCGAGCGCGCCACGCTGGAGAACGTCAACTGGGAGCGCGAACAGGTCACGCTCACCCAGGTCCGGGCAGCGCCCGAGCTCGCGCATTACACGCGGTTCCTGCCGCAACGCGGGGACTTCGGCCTCGTCGCCGAGGACGCGGCCAGGGAACCGGCGGGAGTGGCGTGGGCGATCTTCCTTCCCGCCGACGATCCCGGTTACGGCTTCGTCGACGACGGCGTCCCCGAGTTGGCCCTCTGGGTGCGGGCGGACGTGCGAGGCCGGGGGGTCGGGCGGCGCCTGATGCGTGCGCTGAAGGACACGGCGGCCGAGCGTGGCCTTGCCGCGCTCAGCCTCTCGGTGGAGGACGGGAACCACGCCCGGCATCTCTACGAGTCCGAGGGCTTCGTGGACGTCCAAGGCCGCGAGGCCGACGGGGTGATGCTCTGGCGGGCGGGCGATTCGCGACCACCGCCGGTGTTCACTCCCGGCGTGGGCCCAGGTACGGCTCCCGCGTGATCCCGTACTCGTGGCGCAGCGCGGAGATGGCGGCCCTCCAGCCGCTCACTCCGTGCACGCCCGGGCCGGGCGGCGTCGAGGCGGAGCAGAGGTACATCCCGCTTCCGCCCGGCGCCTGCCAGGGGTCGGCCGCAAGGACCGGCCGCCTCGGACGCCGCCATCTCCTCGCGCGTGCCACTCAGGTGGATCGTGCCCGCCGCGGCCAGCCCCTCGGCTGCCCACGGCACGGGCCCGGCCAGCGCGTAGTCCACCTTCGCGGCGGCGTCGCCGTGCCGGAAGCGGAGCAGTCGCCGGATGTGGGTGACGGGCAGCCGGTCACCGGCGATGCGGACCATGGCGCGGGGAGTGGTGTCGAAGAGGATGGCGCGCGCGGGTGGGAGGTCGGCGAGGGACGTCACCTCCACGCCGGTGATGAAGGTGCCACCGTGGGCGCGGGCGTCGTCAGCCAGAGCGTCGGCGCGGCCTCGCCCCGCCAGCGCACGTTCCACAGGGGCGAGCCCTGCTCGAGCACCGCCAGCCCGAGGCCGAGCAGCTCCCACGGCCGGGCGGGGAGACGGAGGAGCGGCCCCGAGATCAGGTCAGCGACCCGCTCCGCGTGCTCCACGAACGGGCGCATGAGGGAGAGCCACGCCCCGCCGTCGCGCCCCAGGCCGGCCACGGCGGAGCAGATGTCGTGCCGGAAGCCCGGCAGCGTGATCTCGGCGGTACGTGTGCCGCCCCCGAGGAAGGACGCCCGTTCGTACACCTCGAACGGCACCCCGGCCCGCGCGAGCGTCACGGCGGCGGCGAGCCCGTTGGGGCCGGCACCAATGACAATCGTCCGGTCGGTCACGGCGCCACCGATCTCCTCTTCACGTCCGTGTGAGCGGAGGACGTGGCCGACTCCGCCAGGTGCAGGAGACGCCGCGCCACAAGCACGCAGAACACGGCCCACGGGAGGAGGGACGCGAGTGCGAACGCGAGCCCCACGGTGCCGAAGTTGGACGGAACCGCCATGAGGACCGCGGCGGCCAGGCCCCACAGCGCCGTCGTACGCGTGACCACCGAACTGCGGAGCAGCAGCACGGCGAGGATGAGCAGGGCCGCCAGGTTGAAGAAGTAGTAGATGTCGAACGCGGTGCCCGTCCAGGTGGCGAGCATCCCGTCACCGGTGGCGATGAGCGCGACGCGCGCGGCGCCGCCAGCATCGCGGTAGGCGTGCGCGAGGGTCAGCATCTCCACGGCGCGAGGCGAGGCCATGTAGGCGGACATCCCCAGCACGCCGAAGGCGAGAGCCACCACAACGGCGGACCGGCTCACCCTCCACAGCACCACGGCGAGCGCCAGGTAGAGCAGGAAGGCGAGCAGGTTGCTCACGATGTAGAGCACGTCCAGTGCGATGACGCCGCGAACCGGGTGGGCGACCAGCAACTCGAAGAAGTCGACGGTGGTCTCCGGGGGCGGACACGCGACGTAGAGCGCGATCTGCACCACGATCATCACCACGCTCGCCAGGGCGGCCCAGGCTCCGGTGGTGACGAGGCCCGCCCACTGCCGGACGGCGTCGCGTAGGCCGCGGTCGTCGTCGACTACGGCGCGCGTCACCGTGCCCTGCCGTTGGGCGGCCGGTCGTCCGGGCTCCGGGGGTCCCGCACGGCGGGCCGATGGATCATTGACGCAGGTTACGCCAACGGCCTCTCGGCCACCCCGCGAACCACGTTCGGCGGCACGGGGTACGCTCACGCTGGATCAGGCCCGGACAACACCGGGAACAGGCGGAGGTGAGTGGTGAACGAGATTCCGGTGGATGTGCCCACCGTGGTGCCGGCACGTGCGACGGACCGGCTTTCCGCGATCCCGCCCTGGGCGCTGGCGATCACGGCGATGCTCTCGGTGCAACTGGGGTCCGCCCTCTCCGTGAACCTGATCGGCACGGTGGGCCCCGCCGGCACGGCGTGGCTGCGCCTCACCGCCGGCGCGCTCATCTTCCTCGCGATCGTGCGTCCGCCCCTCCGCGACGTCCGTCGGGCGGACGTCCCGGTGCTCCTCGCCCTCGGCGTGGCCACGGGGCTGATGTCCATCCTCTTCCTGGCGGCGATCGAGCGGATCCCGCTCGGGACCGCCGTCGCGATCGAGTTCCTCGGTCCGCTGACGGTGGCCGCAGTGCGCAGTCACAGCACCCGGATGCTCACCTGGCCCGCGTTGGCGCTCCTCGGCGTGGTGCTCCTGACAGAGCCCTGGCAGGGCGAGATCAACGTGGCCGGCGTCGCGTTCGCTGCCTTGGGTGCCACCGGGTGGGCCACCTACATCCTCCTCACGCAGCGGATCGGGGACCGATTCACCGGCATCACGGGACTCGCCATCACCATCCCGATCGCCGCGGCCGCCGCCGCCGTCATGGGGATCCCGCAGGCCGCCGGCCACATCACGCCCGGCATCCTCGCCGCCGCGCTCGGCCTCGCGCTACTGCTGCCCGTGCTCCCGTTCGCCCTCGAGATGCTCGCCCTGCGCCGCATGACGCACACCGCGTTCGGAACCCTCATGGCCCTGGAGCCGGCGTTCGGCCTTCTCCTCGGGCTTGTGGTGCTGCGTCAGGTTCCCTCCTGGTTGCAGGTGCTGGGCATCATCCTCGTGGTCAGCGCGGGTGCCGGTGCGCAGCGCGGCGGCACGCGGATCTGACGCCCAACCTGCTACTGGGTCGGTGTCCG
This sequence comes from Actinomycetales bacterium UBA1416, assembly GCA_002304945.1. Taxonomy (GTDB): domain Bacteria; phylum Actinomycetota; class Actinomycetes; order Actinomycetales; family Actinomycetaceae; genus UBA1383. Next base: position 15,929 of record DBPQ01000106.1, read on the forward strand.
ACTCCCGGCTCAGCGGACGCCGGCGGGCGCGCGCTGCTCGGCGAGGAACTCGACCATACGGGGGAAGATGTCGCGTGCCACGTCCTTGCCCATGAACGGGTCCTGGTGACCGTAGCCGGGGTACACGTGGAGTTGGTGCCGTCCGGGCACCATCGCCTCCAGTCGTTCGAAGCACACGATGTTCGAATCCGTGAAGACGCGGTTCTCAGCCCCTGTCACGAACAACACCGGGGTCTCCACCTCGATCGCGTATCGGAAGTAGTTGGTGGGCAGCCGGTCGTAGGTGGGGTCATCGACGTGGTACTTCACCGCTCCTCCCGCCTTCACCATCCGCCGGACGTGCCGGTAGTAGTTGACCGAGGTGGCGCCGTAGAGATCACCCCCACGTTCGTGGGTGACGTCGGCGAGGTTCTCGTGGCTGTACAACGCCGGCCAGCCGGTGCCCCACATCATGGAGAGCATGTGGCACGCGGGGACGTCGCACTCGCGGTGGAAGAAGGACACCGTGCGGGAGACCAGCTCACCGCTGGTGAACCCCGGATCCTCGCTCCAGTTCGGATTGAGGTAGGGCACGCCGAGCACCCGATCAACCATCCCCGGAGCCACCGACAGCTTCACCCTCGACCACCCCGGAACCCGCGGTGTCAGCGCCACGCTGTTCAGGATCACGCTTTCCACGTCAACGAGCTTCGCGAACAGGCTCATCGCGAAGCTCGTCGCGCCAAGGCAGTGCGCGATCACGTGCAGCGGCGTCTCCCCGATGTGCTGGCGGATCGTCGCCACCGCCGCGGGGTGGTCGTACAGGGCGACGTCGTCGAGGCTCCAGCGGTGCTTGAACAGGTTGTAGGGGTGGCGGTTGCTCATCCGGAAGTCCAGGCACCAGACGTCGTACCCGCGGTCGAGGAGATGGGACACGAGGTTCTCGTGCTCGGGCATGATGAACATGTCGGTCGAGGTGGTCAGCCCGTGCACCACCATCACGGCCTCGCCGCCACGGTTCCGCTGGAACCGCAGGAGGGACAGCCCGAGGCCGTCCTCCGTCGAGAAGTAGTGGGTGGTGACCTCTGCGTCACGGACTCCCTCGAGCGTGTACAGGGGGATCTGGCGGACTCGCGTCATGGCACCGGCCGATCGAGCGGGTGCACGGAGACGCCCCCGTTGTAGTGGGCGTTCGGATCGATCGCCGCGAGTCGCTGCGGATCACGCCCGGTGCGGGTGTGCATGTACCGGAACGAGCCGGTGTCGATGCAGTTCTGGTCGAGGTCGTCGGCGATCCGGTCCAGCAGTGCCTCGGTCATCATCTCTGGGTTGATGCCCACGTAGAAGAGGAACTCCACCCATCGGCGGTTGTCCGGGTCACCCTGGGCGAGGTAGGGCGAGTCGATGCTCTTGACGTAGAGGGACAGGAAGGTGAAGCAGTCGAACGCGTCCCGGTAGTGGGTGAGCAGCTCCCAGAGCCGGCGGAACTGCTCCTCATACCGCTCGATGGGCGAGATGACCACGAGGAACCGCTGCGGATCCCCCACCGTGGCGTCCAGGATCTTCTCGGTGAAGAACTCCGCGTTCTTCACCGTCGCGTAGCGCGGAGACCGGATCACACCCGCCATGCCGGCGAGCTTCACCGCCTTGTCGATTCCGGCGGGAAGCCTGCCCGCCATCCAGCCCAGCCGGTGCAGCGTCCCGTAGGCCGCGGCCTCTGAGTCCTTCTGGACAGCGCCCGCCTCGGCGTCTCGATACACGGACATGGTGCCCAGCTCCAGTCTCCGCCCGCCCGCCAGGGGGAAGTCCACCCACAGTCCGCGCAGGAACCGGGCGTCGGCGGGCGGGTTCGCGCACAGTCCGCGCGAGACATCGATGAACTCCTCCATCGTGCGGTGGTAGGTGGCGTCATTGCGCCAGTAGGTGGAGTGCTTGTCGATCTCGATCACGGACACGGTCACCTTCGTGATCACGCCGTGCCGGCCGAGGCCGGTGAGCAGGCGGTCCAACTCCTCGGCGCCATCGGCACGGCCGACCGAGTGGACCTCGCCGTCCCAGTCCACGTACTCGAGCCGCTGGATCACGTCCACGAACATGCCGTACCGGAACGACGACGCCGTGATCCCGCCCACCGAGGCGAACCCTCCCACCGTGATGTGCGCGTGGTCGCCGATCACGGGCAGGCCGAGACCGAGGGTGGCGAGGTGCGCGTCGACGTCCGCCGACGGCGTGCCCGCCCACGCCGTCGCCGTCATCGCCTCCCGGTCCACCTCGAGGACCCCGTGGAGCTTCTCGGTCAGGAGGACGGAACCACCCTCGGGTGTGACGAGGTCGTTGGAGGAGTGGCCCTTGCTCCGCACGATCAGCCGCTGGTTCAGCTGCCGGCACTCCGTCACGCATCGCACCACGTCCTCGGTGGTGCGGGGCACGTAGAACTTCAGGGGTGCGCGTGGCGCTCCGTCCGGGTCTCCGATCCGGTCCCAGTCGTAGTACAGCGAGTCGATCGAGTCATGGTCGAACGTCTCGTGCTGGTTGATGGACGTGCGCCAGTCAGCCTGGTCGGTCGGTGTGGTGCGCATGGACATCTCCGGGGTCGTCGGGGTGGGATCCTCGATGCGCGCCTTCAGCGCACGTCCGAGGCGGTCGTAGCCGGTCAGGATGGACCGGCGCAGCAGGGGGAAGGCTAGAGGGGCAACCACCCCGCGCGCGGTCTCACGCTGCGTGAGGACGATGCCGCCGTCAGGTCGCGGCACGATGGAAAAGGTGCGGTGGACGTCCATGATGCCGTCGGCGACATTGCGACTGCGCCAGGACAGCAACCTGTTGGCCTCAACGGCCTGGACGTGCTGCCGCATGGGAACGGTGACAGGTCCGAGCCGCAGGCGCATCCTCACCCAGGTTCCGGGCACGAGGGGTCCGTCGACGTCGCGGAGGGTGGGATTCCACTCGTTCCATCGGTCTGCGTCGATGAGTTCCTGCCAGACCTGCTCGGCGCTCGCCGCGATCACGGTCTCGTGATGCAGGTCAAGTGCCACGCGTGTTCCGTCCTCGGCAGGGGCTTTCAACGGGTGTGGGTGACACTAGCGAGTGAACCGCGCCTGGGACAAGGGTCCCAGGCGGGCGCGCCGTGCAGGGGGTGGCCCTAGAACCAGCCCCGCCGCCGGAAGAACACCACCATCAGTCCCGCCACCACGAGCGAGATCAGCCAGAACGCCGGGTACGCCCACGCCAGCTCGAGCTCCGGGAAGTGGCGGAAGTTCATCCCGTAGACGCCGGCGAAGAAGGTGAGCGGGATGAAGATCGTGCCGATGACCGTCAGCAGCTTCATGACCTCGTTCGTGCGGAAGGACACCGCCGAACGATAGGACTCGGTGAGGTCCGAGGCACGCTCCCGATAGGTCTCGATGATCTCGATGACCTGCACGATGTGGTCGTAGAGATCGCCCAGGTAGACCTTCGTGGTCTCGCTCATGCACTCGTGCGGGTCGCGCCGGAGGGCCGCCACCACCTCGCGCATGGGCCACACGCTCGACCGGAACAGGGCGAACTGCCGCTTGAGATCCTGGATCGAGGTCAGGACAGCGGGGTTCGCGTGTTCGAGGACCGCTGTCTCAAGCTCCTCGAGACCGCCATCGAAGTGGTCGAGGATGGGGAACGCGCCGTCCACCACTGTGTCCAGCATCGCGTACACGAGGTAGCTGGCGTCCGCGGTGCGGAGGTGGGACCCCTCGGCCATGAGTCGCTGCCGTACCTGATGCCACTGGCTCGTGGGCCCCTCCTCGAAGGAGAGCACGGTGTTGTGGCCCAGGAAGATGGAGATCTGCTCGCTGCGGAGCCGGCCGTCCTGGATCTCCAGCGCGCGAGTCGTGACGAACAGGCGTGCGTTCATGCCGCTCTCGCCACCGCCGAAGGCGTCCACCTTGGGACGCTGCGTCCCGCTCAGCACGTCCTCCATCGTGAGGGGGTGCAGTTCGTACTTCTCGGCGAGCCGCTGCACGGCGCCCGGCTCCTGGAGTCCCGCGACGTGGATCCAGCGCACGCGCGACCACGCCGGCCGCCGGTGCGAGAAGAACTCCGCGACGTCGTCCACCTCGTGCATCTCGGCGCGGGTGGGGGAGTAGTCCACGCACATGACCACGGTGCGTCCGTCGGCATCGCCCACTCGCCGCCTCCTCGCGTGCTCGCTGGTCGCTGCCGACGGTACCACCCGGACGCTTGTGAAGATGCTGCAGCGCGACATCTTCCCGGGGCCGCCGCTGTCTGCCACCATTGGCCGATGGAGCACGCGGACCTCGAACTGCCTGAGCCGGACACCAAGGACTGGACGTGGACGGTGCGCCACCGCTGCCCTGAGTGCGGTGTGGCGGTGGGTGAACTGACGCTCCGCCAGGCCGCGGAGCTCACCGACCTGGCGGCGCAGCAGTGGACCGAACTGCTCTCCCACGGCGATGAGGCCGCCCTGCGGGCGCGGCCTCGCCCACGCGTGTGGTCGCCGACCGAGTACGCCGCCCACGTCCGCGACGTCGGCCGCGTCTTCCTCACCCGGCTCGACCTCATGCTCGCCGAGGACACCCCCAGCTTTCAGGACTGGGACCAGGACGCCGCCGCCGTCGCGGGTGGGTACTCCACCCTCGACCCCCGCCAGCTGGCGCCCGCCGTCGGCGTCAGTCTCGGGGCCTTCGCCGCCCGCCTGCGCGAGGTGCCACTGGGCGAGGAGCAGCGCCGCGGGATCCGCTCCAACGGCTCGGAGTTCACGATCCTCACCCTGGCCCAGTACTTCCTGCACGACGTCGTGCACCACCTCCACGACGTCGGCCGTCCCCTGAAGGTCTGACACCGCCTCACGCCGGCCGAACGATCCCGGCTACTGGCCGAGGCCCTCGAACAGCGCGTTGCCGATCCGGAAGCCGAATCCGCTGCCGTCGTCGGTGAGGCATTCGATGATGTCGGCGCCGATCGCGCACTCGAAGCCCGAGGAACGAGAGCTGCTGCCCTCCGCCAGCACCGGGACGTCCCTGGCCTGGTGCGGCTCGCACTCCATCCACATCTCGGAGTTGTACGGCCACACCATGACGAGGTCCTCCTCGCAGGCGAGCTCGACCGAGCCCTCTTCCTCGTCGAACACCCACGCGGAGTACTGCGGGTCCGGCACCCAGCACTTCGCCAACCGTGCGCCGTCGTACCCCGGCGCGTCGTACTCGTCCATGACATCCAGGTCGCAGACCACGCCGCTGGGGCTCGCGAACACCTCGAGGTCCACGTCCTGCGGTGACGGGGTCGCGGCGGCGGCGGTGGAATCCTCGGCCGTCGGACCTAGGGTCGGCGCGGCCGGTGCTGTGGGGCTCGCGACCGGCGCGGTGTCGGTGCCCGCCGGCGACGCGTCGTCGGTGCCGGCACAGCCGACGAGCAGAATGAGGGTACCCACCAGCACCAGGGCCCTGAGATTCGCGCCTCCCAAATCCATCACACTCCCTCATCGTCCACCTCGAGCGTAGACCCGCGCGGCGCGCCAGGACTTTGACACCTGACCTGAACTGACTAAGCTGAATGCGGCATATACCACTACGGGTATACACGATCGTGAGAAGGAGACCAGCATGCTGCAGACCAACCTGGAGCACATCACCTCGGAGGACGAGTTCCGCGAGGTCCTGGAGAACAACGAGAACGTGATGATCTGCTGCGGCCGCATGGGCCCCATGTGCCTCCCGGTGTACGACGTCATGGAGTCGATCCAGGAGGACTACCCGCAGGTGGCCTTCCGCGACATGGCGTTCGACGAGCCCGTGGCGCGCGTGATCCGCACCCTGCCGGAGACCTCGACCTTCCGCGGCCTGCCCTTCACCGTGTACTTCAAGAACGGCGAGGTGGTGCACGCGACGAGCAGCATCCAGTCGATGGACCAGGTGACCGCGGTCCTCGACGAGAAGTTCTGACCGCGCGGAGATGGCCACCGACTACGACATCATCATCCTCGGAGGAGGCCCCGCCGGACTCACGGCGGGCATCTACGCCGGGCGGGCGCGGCGGCGGGTCCTGATCCTCGACACCGGCACGCTCGGCGGCCAGACGGTCCTGACCCACGCCGTCGCCAACTACCCGGGCGTCCCCACGACGTCCGGCCGCGACCTGTCGCAGGCGATGGCGCAGCAGGCCCGTGACTTCGGTTGCGAGATCAAGGCCTTCGCCCGCATCGCGGAGGTGGACCTCGCCGGTGACGTGAAGTCCGTGACCCTGAAGAACGGGAAGCGGTTCACGGCCCGTGCGGCGATCGTCGCCACCGGTGGGGTGCCGCGGAAGCTGGGGGTGGACGGCGAGGAGAAGTTCATCGGCCAGGGCATCTCCTACTGCGCCACCTGCGACGGGGACTTCTTCACCGATCTGCCCATCGCGATCGTCGGGGGCGGGAACTCCGCACTCGAGGAGGCGGTCTCGCTCAGCCGGTACGCCTCTCGGATCACGGTGATCCACGAGTTCGACCACTTCCAGGCCGAGCCCTTCATCGTGGCCGAGGCCACGGCGAACCCGAAGATCAGCTTCCTCATGAACCAGCGCGTGCTGGGCTTCGACGGGGAATCCGCGCTCGAGGTGGTGCGCAGCGAGGACAAGGCGACCGGAGAGTCCCGTGAACTACCGGTTGACGGTTGCTTCGTGTTCATCGGCTACGTCCCGAACTCCGAGGCCCTGGCCGGACAGGTGGGCCTGAACGAGCGCGGTGAGGTGATCACGGACGAGGCGCTGCGAACGGACGTCCCCGGCGTCTTCGCCGCGGGTGACGTGCGCACCAAGCGCATCCGGCAGGTCACCACCGCCGTCTCCGACGGCACGATCGCCGCGCTCACCGCGCTCGAGTACCTGAAGTCGGTCGCGTGACCGACTTCGTGACCGGAGCCTGCAGGGCGCTCGCCCACCCCGTGCGGCGGGCGCTCCTGCAGTCCCTGTCCACCGGCGAGTGCGACGTCGGGCACCTCTGCACCGGTCGGGAGCTGGACCAGCCCACCGTGTCGAAGCACCTCGCTGCGCTCCGGCGCGCCGGGCTGGTCCAGGCCCGCGTCGATGGGCCCAGACGCTGCTACTCCCTCCTCCACGAGGACACGGTGCGGCAGCTGCTCGCGGCGCTCGACCAACTCGAGAGCGAGGCCATGGACGACGGCGGCACGTCAGTCCCGTAACACGACCCTCCCGCCCCCATCGCTCGCCGAGGTGCGGCGATCGGGGCATGATCGAACCATGCTGGACACATTCGAACTGATCGCGAAGCTCCCGACCTCCCACTACATCAACGGCGAGTGGACCGGCGGCGAGGGCACGCTCGACGTCATCAACCCCGCCACCGGCAAGCCCATCACCCAGGTTGCGGACGCCTCCGCCGAGGTCGCCATGTCCGCCCTCGACGCCGCCGTCGCCGCCCAGGACGAGTGGGCGGCCACGGACCCGCGCGTGCGCGGCGAACTCCTGCGGGCCGCCTACGAGCGCATCATCGAGCGGGCGGACGACTTCGCCACCGTCATGACCATGGAGATGGGCAAGGTGCTCGCCGAGTCCCGGGGCGAGGTGACGTACGGTGCCGAGTTCTTCCGCTGGTTCGCGGAGGAGGCAGTGCGGGTCCATGGACGCTACGGCGTCGCGCCCAGCGGCGGGAACCGCATCATCACCATGAAGCAACCGGTGGGGCCGGCCCTCGCCATCACCCCCTGGAACTTCCCGCTGGCGATGGGGACCAGGAAGATCGGGCCGGCGCTCGCGGCCGGCTGCACGATCGTGCTGAAGCCGGCGTCCGCCACCCCGCTCACGTCGCTGCTGCTGATGGAGGTGCTGCACGAGGTGGGGGTGCCGAAGGGTGTGGTGAACTGCTTCGTCTCCTCGCGTTCCGGATCCACCGTGGCACCCCTGATCGCCGATCCACGCCTCCGCAAGCTCACATTCACCGGCTCCACCGAGGTGGGGAAGCGATTGCTCGAGCAGGCCTCCCAGCGGGTGCTCCGCACCTCGATGGAGCTCGGCGGCAACGCCCCGTTCCTCGTGCTGGAGTCCGCGGACCTCGACCGTGCGGTCGAGGGCGCCGTCGCCGCCAAGATGCGGAACATCGGCGAGGCGTGCACTGCAGCCAACCGGTTCCTCGTCCACAGCTCGCTGGCCGAGGAGTTCACCCGCCGCCTCGGGGAGCGCATCGGTGGCATGACGGTGGGCAACGGGTTGGAGCAGGCCTCCGAGGTGGGCCCCATCATCAGCGCCGAGGCCGTTGACGACATCCTGCAGCTCGTGAACGATGCCGTCGACGACGGCGCCACCGTGGTCACCGGCGGGTCGCGCATCGAGGGTGAGGGCTTCTTCATGAAGCCGACCGTGCTCGCCGACGTCCGCACCACCTCCCGGGTCGTTCGCGAGGAGATCTTCGGTCCGGTTGCCCCGGTGATGACCTTCGACACCGCGGAGGAGGCGATCGAGATCGCCAACTCCACCGAGTTCGGGCTGATCGCGTACGTGTTCGGTCAGGACATCTCCGAGGCGGTGCGGGTGGCCGAGGGGTTGCACACCGGAATGGTCGGCCTCAACTCGGGCGTGATCTCCAACCCGGCGGCGCCCTTCGGAGGGGTGAAGGAGTCCGGCCTCGGCCGTGAGGGCGGCTTCGAGGGCATCGAGGAATACCTCGAGACGAAGTACGTGGGTCTGTCGCTCTGACAGCGCAGCCACGCGTGGACGCCGGCGCGGGACTCGCCGGCGTCCGTGTCAGTGGGTGTCGTTAGCGTGGTGAGTGGCCGGAGGTACCGGCCGTCCGCCGACATCGGGAGGTCACGATGCACCACCACTGCCGGAGTTTCGAGGAGCGCGAGGTCGCGCTGATGCACCTGCGTTCGCACGTGGAGCGTTGCCTCCAGGACGTGTGGGACACCCACGATCTCGTGGTGGATGACGACGGCGACTACCCGTTCCGCCGCGGCACCGCCGTCGGGTGGGTGTCGGTCCGCCGGGCCCTGCCCCTGCGGGTCAGCGTGTTCGCCCACGCGGCCTACGAGCTGCGCCGGTCGGCCCGGCTGCTGGAGGAGATCAACGACCTCAACTCGGCCGCCCGATGGGCGAAGATCGCGCTTGACGACGGTGTCGTGCTGGTGGGGGTGGATCTACCGGACTCGGCGGTGAACCGAATCAGCCTTGCGGACGCCATCGACGCCGTGGGCACGTTGGCGGATGAGGTCGGCCCGGTCCTGGCTGCCGTTTTCGGTGGCACCACGCCGATCCCTCTCAACGCTGTGGACCCGGCCTGGGCGGCCGACGAGACCACGGACGAGACCACCGACGAGCAGGCGTCGTGAGGGCACGGCGTTCGTGTCAGTGGCCGGTTGGATGATGGGTTTCATGGACGCAGGGGTGGTGCACGAGTTCCGGCGCAACGGCCGGAGCGCACTCGAGATCGGCACGCAGGTCGCCCTCCTGGACCGTGCGGGGGCAGGAGCGCAGGCTGTCGCCCTCCTCGAGGGCTTCGCCGACCGGGAGGCTTCGGAGGAGGCGCTCCTGGCCGGAGTCCGGGCAGCGGCACGTGCGGTGGCCCACGCGGAGTGGTTGAAGGCGCGGTACGCCGCACGGCTCGCAGCCTGCGCCCGGCTGGAGTACCCGGACTACACGGGCGTCATCAACGTGGCTGCCGAGGAGATCTCGCTGAGCCTGCGAATCAGCCCCCGGGAGGCCGAACGGTACGTCTCGGTGGGCCGGGCGATCGCGGGCGCGTTCTGGGCCACAGGTGCGGCGCTCGAGGAGGCCACGATCTCCTTCGACCATGCCTGGGTGATCGTGGACTGCCTCTCCACCGTGGATCTCGGCGTGGCGATCCCCGTGGAGGGCAAGGCGTTGGAACGGGCGCGCGACCGCACTCCAGCGGAACTGCGGCGGGACATCGCCCGCCTGCTGGTGGAGTTCGACCCCGAGGGCGCGAACGATCGTGCCGCGGTGGCCGCAGGCAAGCGAAGGGTCGGGCGGGTGCGCCCGGCGGCGGACGGAATGGCTCGGATGTCCCTCTTCCTGCGCGCACCGGACGCTGTCTCCCTTGACACCGCCCTCGACGCCGCCGCGACAGCAGCGCACGCCGCCGGTGATTCCCGCACGACGGACCAACTGCGCGCCGACGTCCTTGCAGGATGGGCCGCCACGGCACTCTCCCGTGGGACAGCCGTCACGCTGGCCGACGGCACCACCGTGACATCCGCTCCGTCGACCATCGCCGTCACCGTCCCGCTCGAGGTGATCATGAGGGCCCTGCCGGGCTTCACACCGCCCTCCTCCGTGGCGGACACGCTCCGCGGCGAGCTCGGTGGCGATCCCGACCGTGGGGTGAGCCGTGCGGAGTCCACGCACGGAACCACGGCGGCAGGGCCGGCGGACGGCCATCGCATCGAGGCTCCCTGGCTCGAGGGCTACGGTCCGATCAGCCCCGCCGTCGCACTCCTCCTCGCCGCCGGCGGCACGTGGCAACGCATCGTCACCGACACGTTGACGGGGGATCCCCTGGACGTGGGCCGTCACAGGTATCGTGCACCGGCGGGCCTCACCACAGCACTCCGGATCCGGGATCACACATGCGTCCGCCCGGGATGCTCGGTCCCATCCGGCCGGTGCGACCGGGACCACCTCCACGAGTGGTCCGACGGCGGGGTCACATCCCTCGCGAACCAGGCCCCGGAGTGCTCCTGGCATCACCGCGTGAAGAGTGCGGGAGCGGCAGCGGTAACCGTGCGCGCACCGGATGGATCACGCACCTGGACCTCCCGGCTGGGGCGTTACCGTCGACCACCCGAACGGGATCCTCGCCTGCGCGATGGACCGCCACCCTTCTGAAGTGCCCTTGGCGGACTCAACGCACAATGAGTAGTCTACCCAGATGGCGGACACCGTGATGAATTGGCTGATGGATGCTACCGAATCGGACCCTGCCATCCGCTGGCAGGTGATGCGCGACCTCCGCGATGCCCCGGATTCCGAGTGGGAGCCGGAGCGGGCACGGGTCGCCACCGAGGGCTGGGGGGCGTGCCTGCTCGCCCTGGCGGATGAGGCAGGGGGGTGGGCCGGGGGCGCCCACTTCCCGGCTGACTACGTCTGGGGTGGCGATGAGGAGGGACAACCCTGGACCGCGACCTCGCACGTCCTGGCGCTGCTCCGCGAGTTCGGGTTGCCCCCTGCTGCCCTGGCTGGGCAGGTCGACCTCATCGGGCGGACCGTCCACTGGGAGTACGCCGACGAGCCCTACTGGGAGGGCGAGGTGGAACCGTGCATCAACGGGGCGCTGGTGGCGAACGGTGCGTACTTCGGCGTCGACATGTCCCCGGTGGTGGAACGGCTGGTGGGGGAGCGGCTCGAGGACGGCGGCTGGAACTGCGAGGCCGAGAACGGCTCGGTGCGCTCCTCCTTCGACACCACGATCAACGTGCTGGAGGGACTGCTCGAGTTCGAGCGCGCCACGGGCGGCACGGCCGCCTCGCGGGAGGCGCGCCGCACAGGGGAGGAGTACCTCCTTCAGCGTCACCTCTTCCGGCGGCTCTCGACCGGCGAACCCGCCGACCACCGCTACCTGTACCTCCTCCACCCCAACCGCTGGCACTACGACGTGCTCCGCGCGCTGGACCACTTCCGTGCGGCCGCCGTCCTCGCCGGCACGCCACCCGATCCACGCTTGGCCGAGGCGATCGAACACGTCCGCTCCCGGCGCCGCGAGGACGGCCGCTGGCCGCTCGACTGGAACCCGGTGGGCCGCGCCTGGTTCGACGTCGACGACGGCGCCGATCAACCCTCCCGCTGGATCACCCTGCGGGCCCTTCGGGTCCTCCGCTGGTGGGAGGACGCTGCGGCACGCTGAACGGCCCGCGGCCCCCGTTCAGGCGCCGGCGATGGCGAAGAACATCGGGCTGAAGTAGGGAATGAGCCACACCGCCCAGACGAACACGCTGAAGCGGTGGAACCTCGTGAGCGCCTCCTCGTCCTGCCTGCGGAGCACAACGAACGCCCACGCCGCGTGCACCACCATCAGCAGGATGGCGATGAGGCCCGAGATGCCGTGCACGTCTGCGGTCATGCCACCCACGTACTCGAACATGAGGCCGGTCCCGAGGGTGTCGAACGCGAGCCCGAGCACGAAAAAGGCGAAGTGCCACCACTTCAGCCGCTTCTGGAGGCGTTCCGACCACACGCCGATGGTGTAGGACACGAGCGCGAGGGTGATGAAGGTGCTTGCCAGGGGGCTCACGGGACGTTCCGATCAGTAGGTCAACCAGATCTTGAACCACACGACCGCGAACGCCGCGATCGCCACCGCGAGCGCGATTCCCGCCGACCGGCCGCGACTCTCTCCCCGCTGCCGCGCGATCGCGTACCCCGTCAGAGCGGGAATGGCCGCCAACAGCCACAGGGTGGCGGTGAGCGCCAGGTTCATCCGATCGATCACGATGAAGGGCACCACGGCCACGGCCGCCACCGCCAACCCGCCCGCCAGCTGGGCGACACCCTCCTTGACGAGCATGGCGTCGAGGTCCGCCCGATCGACCAGTTGCACCGCGAGGCTGAACGCCAGCCAGTGCATCAGCAGGAGGCCGACGGCGATCCCGAACACCTCCGCCACCACGATCCACTTCGAGGGCAGGAGTTCCGAAGGGATGATGAGCGCGGTCGCCCACAGCGCCAGGGCGAGGTAGAGCGCCGAGACCACGAACTCCCGCATCAGCACGGTCTTCTCGTCCTGCGCGCCTGCGGCCACCACGGCCTCCCATGCTCGGCGACCCGGCGGCACCGGGTCGGACAAGCAGCACGGTACCGCCTTGCCCCTGCGCGCGGACCGGGAGTCGCGGCCCGCCCTCACGTGGGCCGCCATCACCCTCCTGTCCGGGACGGTGGCCTACTCCCTGCTGGAGGGATGGAGCCTGCTGGACTCGCTCTACTTCTCCGTGATCAGCCTCGCCACAGTGGGATACGGGGACCTCGCCCCGACCACGCCCCTGTCCAAGGTGTTCACCGTCTTCTACGTCCTCAACGGGATCGCGATCCTGTTGTCCCTCTTCGACCGGATCCGCGCTGTCCGGGCCGGCTCCCGGGACTAGCGCCCGAGGGTCGTGACGATCGCCCGGTACTGGGCCCGTTCGAACCCGGCCGGGTCCGGCACCGAGGCGGCGGACATGCTGCCCTGGAGCTGCCGCACCGAGTCGTACTCGTTGGCCTCGAGCCACTCCCGCACCTCAGCGAGCATCCGGGTCACGTTGCCCGGGCCCCGCCGCAGCACCGACGACGTCGTGCACGCCACGTCCGCCCCCACGAGCAGCGCCTTCAGGACGTCCGCCCCGGTGTGCACACCCGAGGTGGCGGCGAGCGACGTGCCCGGCAGCTGGGACCGCAGGATGCCGAGCCAGCGCAGGGGCAGGCGGAGGTCGTCGCTCTCGGAGAGCGTCAGAGCCGGCTGCACGGTCAGGGACCCGAGGTCGATATCCGGGGCGTAGAACCGGTTGAACAGCACCAGCCCGTCCGCACCGCGCGACACCACGGCGGCGGCGAAATGGGCCACGGACGTGTAGAACGGCGAGAGCTTGACGGCGAACGGCACGCCCACCGCCGCGCGCACCGCACTGACGACGTCGAGCTTCTGCGCCTCCACCTCGGCCGCCGGCACCTGTGCGTCGGCGGCCACGGCGTACATGTTCAGCTCGATGGCGTCGGCGCCGGCCTCCACCAGGAGGGCGGCGTACCGTTCCCACCCGCCGGTGCCCGTTGCGTTCACGCTGGCGATCACCGGGATCCCGAGGGCCTCTTTCGCCCGTTTCACGAGCCGGACGTGCCGTTCCGGGCCCATCACGTATCCCTCGGCCGCCTCCGACAGCGGCGCGGACGCGAACTCGGCGAAACCCTCGCCGTCGTCGAGGAGGTCGGCGAGGCGGAGCTCCTCCTCGATCACGTCCTCCTCGAACAGGGACGGCAGGACGACGGCGGCCGCGCCGGCGTCCTCGAGCGCCCGGAGTCCGTCGAGGGTGCCGGTGAGGGGACCGGCGGAGGCGACCACGGGCCCCGCCAGCTCGAGCCCGAGGTAGCGCGTCGTCAGGTCGGCGGTCATGGTGTCTCCTCCTCGACGGCGGTGCGCTCGACGCCCGCCAACTGGCTGTAGTACCGCCACCGCTCGTCCACGTCCCGTTGGGCGAGCCGTGCGAGGGCCTCGGCCCGCTGCGGGTGGCTCCGGGCGAGCATGGAGAACCGGGTCTCGGCCATCATGAAGTCCGTGACGGGCTTGGAGGGCGCCCTGCTGTCAAGGCTCATGGGCTGGGTGTGCTCGTCCACGCCGGGCCGGAACCGGTAGAGCGGCCAGTACCCGCTCGCCACCGCGTCGGCCTGGTGGCTCATGGAGGTCTCCATGTCGATGCCGTGCGCGATGCACGTGGAGTAGGCGATCAGCAGCGACGGCCCGGGCCACGCGGCGGCCTCGAGCATCGCCCGTACGGTCTGCTGCTGGTTCGCCCCGATGGCGAGCTGGGCCACGTACACGTCGCCGTAGGCCGCGGCGATCATGCCGAGGTCCTTCTTGGCGTGTCCCTTGCCGGAGGACGCGAACTTGGCGGATGCCCCACGTGGGGTGGCCTTCGAGGCCTGCCCGCCGGTGTTGGAGTACACCTCGGTGTCGAGCACCAGGATGTTGACGTTCCGCCCCGAGCCGAGCACGTGGTCAAGGCCCCCGGATCCGATGTCGTACGCCCAGCCGTCCCCACCGACGATCCACACCGCCTTCTCCACCAGTTCGTCCGCGAGCGAGGCGAGGGCGACGACGGCGGGATCCGTGCCGTCGAGGTGGCGCAGCGCCTCCTTCAGCTGGACCACCCGTGCGCGTTGTTCCGCGAGGCCGGCCTCGCTCGACTGGTCGGCGGTGAGCAGGCCCTCGACGAGCGCGGGATCGAGCCGGTCCGCGCGCAGTGCGAGGTAGCGGGTGGCCTCGGAGTGCTGGTTCTCCCAGCCGAGCCGCATCCCCAGCCCGAACTCCGCGTTGTCCTCGAACAGGGAGTTGGACCACGCCGGCCCGCGCCCGTCCGCGTTGCGCGCATACGGCGTGGTGGGGAGGTTGCCGCCGTAGATGGAGGAGCAGCCGGTCGCGTTCGCGATGAGCATCCGGTCCCCGAACAGCTGCGTGAGGGTCTTGATGTACGGGGTCTCGCCACACCCGGAACAGGCGGAGGAGAACTCGAACAGCGGCTGCAGCTGGGCCACGCCCTTCACCTGGTCGTGGCGCACCTTCGTCCGGTCGATCTCCGGCAGGCCGAGGAAGAACTCGAAGTTGGTCCGCTCCCGGTCGCGGTGCTCGTGCGCGGACTCCATGTTGATGGACTTGTGCCGGATCTCCGTCTTGCTGCGGGCCGGGCAGATGTCCACGCAGATCCCGCAGCCGGTGCAGTCGTCCGGGGCCACCTGGACGATGAGCAGGTGCCCGGTGAGGTTCCGGTCCTTGTAGGGCTTGGACTGGAAGGTGTCCGGGGCGCCGGCGAGGTCCTCCTCAGGGGCGAGCTTGATCCGGATCGCGGTGTGCGGGCAGACCACCGCGCACTTGCCGCAGTCGATGCACAGCGACGGGTCCCAGATGGGGATCTCCTCGGCCAGGGCCCGCTTCTCCCACTTCGCCGTGCCGGTCGGCCACTCGCCGTCCACGGGCAGCGCACTGACGGGGAGTTCCTCGCCCTCGCCCCGCAGCACGGCGGCGGTGACGCGCTGGACGAACGCGGGGGCGGCGTCGGGCAGGGGCGGCATGCGGTGCACGCCGGCGGACGCGTTCGCGGCGGACTCCGCGGCCCGCCAGTCCACCCGCTCCAGGGCGGCGATGGCGGTGTCGATGGCCGCGAAGTTGCGCTCCACCACCGTGCGGCCACGCTTCCCGTAGGTCCGTTCCACTGCCTCCTTGATCCTGGGTACGGCCTCCTCGTGCGGCACCACGCCGGAGAGATGGAAGAAGCACGGCTGCATCACGGTGTTGATGCGCCCGCCGAGCCCCGCCTCCCGGGCCACCCGGGTGGCGTCGATGGTCCAGAGGTCGAGGTCCCGCTCGGCGACGATGCGCCGCACCTCGACGGGCAGGTGCTCCCACAGGGTATCCGCGGGCCAGCGCGAGTTGAGGAGCACGGTCGCGCCGGGACGGGCCACGTCCACCGTCCGCATCGTGCGCACCAGGTCGAAGTGGTGCACGGCCACGAAGTCCGCGGAGTCGATGAGGTAGGGGGCGTCGATGGGTTCGTCCCCGAAGCGGAGGTGCGAGATGGTCGTGGCGCCGGCCTTGCGGCTGTCGTACACGAAGTAGCCCTGCGCGAACCGCTCGGGATCGTCCCCGATGATCTTCACCGAGTTCTTCGCCGAGCCCACGGTGCCGTCGGAGCCGAGGCCGAAGAACACGGCGGCCAGGGAGGTGCGGGGGAGGGTGAAGGCGGGGTCGGGCGTGAGGGAGAGGTGGGTGACGTCGTCGACGATCCCCACGGTGAACTCCCGCTTCGGCGTCTCCCGCGCGAGTTCGGCGAACACGGCCGCCGCCATCCGGGGCGTGAACTCCTTGCTGGACAGCCCGTAGCGTCCGCCCGTCACGGCCGGCCGGCCGGCCTCGAACCGGTCGCCGGCGTGGTGGTCGAGGGCGGCGAGCACGTCGCCGTGCAGCGGCTCGACCGGTGCACCCGGCTCTTTCGTGCGGTCGAGGACGGCGATGTGCCGCACCGTGGCGGGGAGGGCCCCAACGAACTGCTCGGACGGGAAGGGCCGGTACAGGTGCACCGTCACCACCCCCACCTTCTCGCCGCGGGCCACGAGGTGGTCGACCGCCTGGCGCACCGTCGCGCTCGCCGAGCCCATGACGACGACGACGCGCTCGGCGTCCGCCGCACCGCGGTAGTCGACGAGGCCGTAACGGCGTCCCGTGCGCCCGGCGAGCTCCGCGAAGCACTCGGCGACGATCGCTGGCACGGCGCGGTGGAAGACGTTGGAGGCCTCGCGCGACTGGAAGAACGTGTCCGGGTTCTCCGCGGCGCCGCGCAGCACGGGGGCGTCCGGGGTGAGGCCGCGCGCCCGGTGGGCGAGCACGTCCTCCTCGCGCACGAGTGCCCGCAGGTCGTCGGCCTCGAGGAGCTGGATCTTGTTGAGTTCGTGGCTGGTGCGGAACCCGTCGAGGAAGTGGAGGAACGGCACTCGGGAGCGCAGGGACGCGGCGTGCGCCACGAGCGCGAAGTCCTGCGCCTCCTGCACGTTCGTGGCGCCGAGCATGGCCCACCCGGTCATGCGGGCCCCCATGACGTCGGAGTGGTCCCCGAAGATCGACAGGGCGTGGGTGGCGATCGTGCGCGCGGCCACGTGGATGACCGCGGGCGTCAGCTCGCCGGCGATCTTGTACATGTTGGGCAGCATCAGCAACAGGCCCTGGGAGGCGGTGAACGTGGTCCCCAGGGTGCCCTTGGTGACCGCGCCGTGCAGCGCCCCCGCGGCGCCGCCCTCCGACTGCATCTCCACCACCTCGGGGACGCCGCCCCAGATGTTGGTCCGCCCGGCGGCCGACAGGGAGTCCGCGAGTTCCCCCATCGGCGAGGACGGGGTGATCGGGTAGATCGCGATGACCTCGCTCAGTGCGTGTGCCACGCTCGCGGCCGCCTCGCCGCCCTCCATGATCGCCCAGCGCGTCATTGTCGCCCGCCTTCCGTCGTCGGAGCCAGACTACGACGTGCTGGAATGGGGGAGTGAACGCCTCAGCCTGGTACCACCGCCTCGTCAAGCCCGATTCCGCCGCCGAGGCCGAGTTGGGCGGCGTGGAGCGGGTTGCCCCGAACGGACTGCGACAGCTCGCCGCGGGTGCGCTGCAGAGTGCCGGCGATCAGGTGGTGAACGCGAAGACGGTGCTGCCGTGGCTGCTCCAGGCGGTCGGAGCGCCCGTGGCCCTCGTCGGCCTCCTCGTGCCCATCCGCGAGTCCGGGTCCATGCTGCCGCAGGCGGCCCTCACGCCGTGGGTGCTCGCCCGGCCCCGGCGCGCCCGCGTGTGGATGGCCGGCGCCACCGGGCAAGGCCTGGCCACCCTCGCGATGGCCGCCGCCGCCGCGTTCCTCGACGGCGTGGCCGCCGGCGTCGTCGTCCTGGCCGCCCTCGCCGCGTTCGCGCTCTCCCGGGCGCTGTGCTCGATGGCCTCGAAGGACGTCCAGGGGCGCACGATCCCCAAGGGTCAGCGTGGCCAGATCACCGGTGCCTCGACGGCGGTCTCCGGGGTCGTCGCGATCGCCGTCGGCCTGGCGCTGCGGGCGATCGGGCCGGGCGTCCCTCCCGGCGTCCTCGCCGCCTTCCTCGCCGGCGCCGCCCTCACGTGGTTCGCCGGGGTGGTGCTGTACGCCGGGATCGAGGAACCCGCACCGGACGGGCCGAAGGGCAGCGAGGGAACGTCCTGGTGGCGGGACGCCCGGGCCCTGCTCGCCGAGGACGCGCCGTTCCGCCGCTTCGTCACCGTCCGTGCCCTCCTGCTGGTCTCCGCCCTCACCCCACCGTTCCTCGTGACGCTCTCGGCCCGCAGCGACACCGGACTCCTCAGCGGGCTCGGCGCGTTCGTGATCGCGCAGGGTCTCGCCTCCGTCCTCGGGGGCCGGGTGTTCGGGCGGCTGGCGGACCGGTCGAGCAGGTGGGTACTGACGGCGGGCGCGGCCGCGGCGTCGCTGGTGGTCCTCGCCGTCGTCGCCCTCGTCTCGCTCCTTGAGACGGAGACCGTGGGCTGGGTGCTCACGGTCGCGTACTTCCTCATCAGCCTGATCCACGTCGGCGTCCGCGTGGCCCGCAAGGCGTACGTCGTCGACATGGCGGAGGGGGACCAGCGCACGCGGTACGTGGCGGTCGCCAACACGTCGATGGGCGTGATGCTGCTGGTCACGGGCGCGGTGAGCGCCGCCATCGCCACCTTCGGCGAACTCGCGGCGCTCACGTTCCTGGCGCTCCTGGGCCTCCTGGGCGCCGCGCTGGGCCGGACGCTGCCGGAGGTCTCCCGCCGTGGGTGACCCATCTCACAGAGCTGCATATATGCAGCGGTTCGCATAATTTGCAGGGTTGCGCGTAGGCTCGGGGCCATGGCAAAGGTCCTCTCCTCCCTTCCCGTCGGTGAACACGTCGGCATCGCCTTCTCCGGCGGTCTCGACACGTCCGTTGCGGTGGCGTGGATGCGAGAGAGGGGGGCCATCCCCTGCACCTACACCGCGGACCTCGGCCAGTACGACGAGCCGGACATCGCCTCCGTCCCCGGGCGGGCGGCCGCCTACGGCGCGGAGATCTCCCGCCTCGTCGACTGCAAGCCGGCGCTCGTGGAGGAGGGCCTCGTGGCCCTCCAGTGCGGCGCGTTCCACATCCGCACCGCCGGCAAGGCGTACTTCAACACCACCCCGATCGGCCGGGCGGTGACCGGCACGCTCCTCGTGCGCGCGATGGCGGAGGACGGCGTCGAGATCTGGGGCGACGGCTCCACCTACAAGGGCAATGACATCGAGCGGTTCTACCGCTACGGCCTGCTGGCCAACCCGCGCCTGCGGATCTACAAGCCGTGGCTGGACGCGGCGTTCGTGGAGGAACTCGGCGGACGGCAGGAGATGTCCGAGTGGCTGGCGGAGCGGAACCTGCCGTACCGGGACTCGAAGGAGAAGGCCTACTCGACCGATGCCAACATCTGGGGCGCCACCCATGAGGCGAAGCTGCTGGAGCACCTGGACAACGGCGTCGAGATCGTCGAGCCGATCATGGGTGTCGCCTCATGGCGCGAGGACGTCGAGATCATCCCCGAGACCGTGACGATCACCTTCGACGCCGGCCGACCCGTGGCCATCGACGGCGAGGTGTTCGACGACGCCGTCGCCCTCGTCCGCGCCGCGAACGCCATCGGCGGCCGGCACGGCCTCGGGGTGAGCGACCAGATCGAGAACCGGATCATCGAAGCGAAGTCGCGGGGAATCTACGAGGCCCCCGGCATGGCCCTGCTCCACATCGCCTATGAGCGGCTGCTGAGTGCCATCCACAACGAGGACACCATCGCGAACTACCACGCCGAGGGCCGCAGGCTGGGCCGGCTCATGTACGAGGGCCGGTGGCTCGACCCGCAGTCGCTCATGATCCGGGAGTCGATCCAGCGGTGGGTGGGCTCCGCCGTGACCGGTGAGGTGACGCTCCGGCTCCGCAGGGGTGACGACTACTCCATCCTCGACACCTCGGGCCCGCTGCTCAGCTACCACCCGGACAGGCTCTCCATGGAGCGGGTGGCCGAGGCGGTCTTCGGCCCCGCGGACCGGATCGGGCAGCTGACGATGCGCAACCTCGACATTCAGGACTCCCGCGCCCGTCTCGAGCTCTACGCCATGCAGGGCGTGGTGGGCGGGGACACCGCCCAGCTCGTCGGCGGCCTCGACATGGGAGGGGCTCCCGCCATCTCCCGTGGCGCCGCGCCGCAGCCCGCTGAGGACATCCTCGACCGGGTCGCCATGGAGGTGGGGGTCGACTGACGCCATACTGGGGTGATGGCTGACCTCCTCACCCTCGGCGTCCTCGGTACCTCCAGCAAGGAGAACGAGTTCCGCCTCCCGATCCACCCGCAGCACGTGCAGCGCATCGAGGAGGACCTGGCCCGCAGCATGATCGTGGAGCGGGGGTACGGTGAACGGTTCGGGGTGTCCGACGCGCACCTCGCCGAGCACGTCGCGGCCGTCCTGCCGCGCACGGAGGTCATGGAGCGGGCGGACGTCGTGCTGCTGCCGAAGCCGGTCCTCGCGGACATCCAGGCGATGCGGGAGGGCAAGGTGTTGTGGGGCTGGCCGCACGCGGTGCAGGACCCGGATCTCACCCAGCTCGCCATCGACAGGTCTCTCACCCTCATCGCGTGGGAGGCCATGAATCACTGGACCGCCGACGGCGACTACATGGCGCACGTGTTCCACCGCAACAACGAGCTCGCCGGCTACTGCTCCGTGCTGCACGCCCTCACCCTGAAGGGAACCACCGGCCACTACGGCAGGCGCCTCCGCGCGGTGGTCATCGGGTTCGGGAACACCGCACGCGGGGCGATCACCGCCCTCCAGTCGCTCGGGATCCACGACGTCACCGTGCTGACCACCCGGGAGGTGACCGCGGTCGCCGCCCCGGTCCCGGGGATCCAGCTCGAGCACATGGACAGGCGCGCCGAGGACCCGGGCCGCACCGTCGTCGCCACCGAGGAGGGAACCGTTGCGACCCACGAGGTGCTCGCGGGGTACGACGTCGTCGTCAACTGCGTCCTCCAGGACACCGACGCCCCGCTCATGTTCGTGACCGAGGAGGAGCTGACGGCGTTCGAGCCGGGTGCCCTGCTCGTGGACGTGTCCTGCGACCTCGGGATGGGCTTCGCGTTCGCCCGGCCGACGTCCTTCGAGGACCCGATCCTCGAGGTGGGGGACGGGGTGACCTACTACGGGGTGGATCACAGCCCCACCTACCTGTGGAACTCGGCCACCTGGGACATCAGCGAGGCCCTCCTGCCCCACCTGCGCAGCGTCCTGCGCGGACCGGCGGGTTGGGACGAGGACGTGACGATCCGGCGGGCCATCGAGATCCGCGAGGGCGTCATCCAGAATCCCAAGATCCTGTCCTTCCAGGGCCGGGCCGCCCACCACCCCCACCCGCCGATCTGATCGGCCGGCATGGCCTCGGGTAGGCTCGTCGGGTTCTTCTCGTGAAGGGGTGAGGATGTTCGGACTCGACATCACCGACTGGGGTACGTGGGCGCTCCTGGTGGTCGGCGGAGGCGTCGCCGGCTGGGTGCTGGGACGGATCGCACGTACCGCACTGGCGAAGCTCAAGTGGGGAGGATTCGGGGCCATCGCCGCAGGCCTCGGCCGCTACCCCATCCTCTGGGGCGCGCTCGCCGGCGGTTTCGCCGCCCTCGAGGCGGTGGCGTGGAGCGACCGCATCGAGGACTGGATCCGGACCGCGCTCATCGTGCTGCTGGGAGCCTCCATCACCTTCGCGGTCGTCCGCGTCGCCGGCGGGCTCGCCAGGGTCTACTCCGCATCCCTCGAGGGCGGGGCCGCCTCGGCGAGCATCTTCCTCAACATCGTCCGGCTCGCCATCCTGGTCATCGGACTGCTCGCCGTCCTCAGCACACTGGGGATCTCCATCACCCCGATGCTCACCGCCCTCGGAGTCGGCGGTCTCGCGGTGGCGCTCGCCCTGCAGGACACTCTCAGCAACCTGTTCGCGGGCCTGCAGATCATCTCGAGCAAGATGGTCCGCGCGGGGGACTACGTGGAACTCTCGTCCGGCGAGTCCGGGTTCGTGGAGGACGTCAACTGGCGCTACACCACGATCCGGCAGCTCGCCCGCAACATGGTGGTGGTCCCCAACGCCACGCTCGCGAGCACGATCTTCACCAACCACAAGCTCCCGGCGGAGGACTTCGGGGTGTACATGTCCGTGGGCGTCGCGTACGACTCGGACCTCGATCTCGCGGAGCGGATCGCCAGGGAGGTCGCCACCGAGGTGATCGCGGAGTTCTCGCCCACGGTCCGGGACTTCGAGCCCTCCGCACGCTTCCACACCTTCGGCGACTCCTCGATCGACATGACCGTGGTGTTGCGGGCGGGCCAGTTCGACGACCAGTGGGAGATGCGCCATCAGTTCGTCAAGCGGCTGAAGCGGCGGTTCGACGAGGCGGGGATCGAGATCCCGTTCCCGCAGCGCGTGGTGCACACCGCCTGAGCGTCCCGCCGGGCGAAGGTCCCACCCACCCCCGATCGCACGCGGGCTAGACTGACCACGGTCCAGAGACGGAACCGTCCAGAGACGGGCGAGCGAAGAGGCGAGACGTGGCAAAGCACCTGTACCTGTCCCTCATCCCCGAGGCACTCATCGCCTCGATGCTCGAACCGGAGGCCTTCGGCAGCTACTACGCGGTGGGCATGCAGGCCCACGTGCGGGGCGAGGCGATGTTCTTCGAACTGGACCCGGACTACCGGTCGGACGAGTTCCCCTTCGGTCTCGTGGACGAGCGCCTCGTCATCCAGCCCAACGGTGCGCCGAAGCGCTCGCTGTACCTCTCGATCCACCAGGTGCTCTCCCGGATCCCGGTGGCCGCCCTCGGGCACCTCTACCTGGTCACCACCGACGGCCGCACGCTCGAACTCCAGCGCTCCGAGTACACCCCCGAGCCGCGCCCCCGCCTGCACCTCTACCAGGAGTTCTGCCCCATCACCCCCATGGTGGTCAGCAAGCTGGACCCGCACGACTTCAGCAGGGCGATGACCGACCCCGCCAACCCCATCCACGTTCCCCGGATCGTCTTCTCCGAGCTGCACCTCGGCGAGCTGGCGACCGACCCCCTCCGCGGGGCCGCCCACGACCTGCCCTACTCGAACATCGCCCACCTGCGTGACGTCCTCGTCGAGATGCAGGGCAACGAGACCAAGGCTGCCAAGCTGGTACTCAAGCAGGTCAAGGAGGGCGTGCTGTACCGGATGGTGCAGGGCGGCTTCTACGTCGGGGATCAGACCGATTTCGCCTTCTACCGCTTCCCGAGCCGCGACGAGCTCGAGAACGAGCACCGCGGATGGTGGCGGTCCGCACAGGTCATGTCGCTGGAGTGAGCCCCGCCGGCACGCCGGCCGACCGGACTCCCGCGAGTCGAGTTTCAACCCCCCTGGAGTGAGAATGAACGAGCCAGTCTTCTGGATCGCGCCCATCGCGGCACTGCTGGCCCTGGCCTTCGCCCTGGTGTTCTACCGCGGCATGGTGGCGCAGGACGAGGGCACCCCGAAGATGATTGAGATCGGCGACCACGTCCGCCGCGGCGCCATGGCCTACCTACGCCAGCAGTACAAGGTCATGGGCATCGCCTTCGCGGGTCTCGCCGTGGTCTTCGCGATCCTCGCCTGGGGTCTGAACGCCCAGAGCGACTGGCTGCCGTTCACGTTCCTGGCCGGTGGGCTGTTCTCCGCCCTCGCGGGCTTCTTCGGCATGCAGACCGCGACCCGGGCCTCCACCCGCACCGCGGCCGCCGCGCGCACCTCCCTGCCGAATGCGCTCAAGGTCGCCTTCCGCAGCGGTGCGGTCATGGGCCTCGTGGTCGTTGGCCTCGGGCTCGGCAACATCGTGTTGTGGTTCGCCCTCGCCAACGCCCTCATCCCCGAGGGCAACGACGGTGAAGGCGTCCGGATGGTCCTCATCACGACGACGGTGCTCACCTTCGGCGTCGGGGCCTCCCTCCAGGCAATGTTCGCCCGTGTGGGCGGCGGCATCTTCACCAAGGCCGCCGACGTCGGTGCCGACCTCGTCGGGAAGGTCGAGTCCGGCATCCCGGAGGACGACCCCCGCAACCCCGCGGTCATCGCCGACAACGTGGGTGACAACGTGGGCGACGTCGCCGGGATGGGTGCCGACCTGTTCGAGTCCTACGTAGGCGCGATCCTCGCCGCCAGCGCCCTGGGCGCGGCCGCCTTCGTGGCAGAGCCGGCCCTGCAGATCAAGGCGGTCGTCGCGCCCATGGCCATCGCGGGCCTGGGAATCCTCCTGTCCATCGCCGGCGTCTACCTGGTGAGCACCAAGGAGGGTGCCACGCAGAAGGACCTGCTCGCCTCGCTGTCCCGCGGCGTCAACGTCTCGAGTGCCCTCATCGTCGTGGCGGTCGCCGGCCTGCTGTGGCTCCTCGACGTGCCGAACGTGTGGGGGATGTGGGGCGCCGTCGTCGCCGGCCTGGTGACGGGCATCGTCGTCGGCCGGGCCACCGAGTACTCCACCTCCGCCAGCTACCGGCCCACGCAGCTCATCGCGAACCAGGCCGAGGGCGGCCCCGCCACGCTCGTGATCGCCGGGGTGGGCGTTGGCATGCTCTCCACCTCTGTGCCGGTCCTCGCGGTGTCGGCCGGGACCATGCTGTCCTTCCTGTTCGCCTCCGGCTTCGACCTGTCCCAGATGAACCTGGGCCTGTACGGCGTGGCGATCGCCGCGGTCGGCATGCTCTCCACGCTCGGCATCACGCTGGCGTCGGACGCCTACGGCCCCATCGCCGACAACGCCGGCGGCAACGCGGAGATGAGCGGACTCGGCTCCGAGGTGCGCGCACGCACCGACGCCCTCGACTCCCTGGGCAACACCACCGCCGCCACCGGCAAGGGCTTCGCGATCGGCTCCGCCGCCCTCACCGCGCTGGCGCTCATCGCCTCCTACCTCGAGGTGATCCGCATCGAACTGGTGCGCACCGGAGAGACCGTGCTCGAACTGGACCACGGTGCCACCATCACGACCGCGGAGGCGACCCTCAACGACTTCATCGACTACTTCAACGTCAACCTGCTGAACCCGGCCGTGCTCGTCGGCGTGCTCCTCGGCGCGATGGTGGCGTTCACGTTCTCCGGGCTCACCGTCCAGGCGGTCGGGCGCGCGGCGATCCTCATGGTGGAGGAGGTGCGCCGCCAGTTCCGGGAGGACCCGGGCATCCTGCAGGGCAAGTCCCAGCCGGACTACGAGCGGTGCGTCGCCATCTCCACCGTGGGCGCGCAGCGCGAGATGATCCTGCCGGCCGTGCTGTCGGTGGCCACACCGGTCGTGGTGGGGCTCCTCCTGGGCGTCGCAGGCGTGATCGGTCTCCTCATGGGCGGGCTGTCCGCCGGCTTCGCCCTGGCGATCTTCCTCTCCAACTCGGGCGGCGCGTGGGACAACGCGAAGAAGTACATCGAGGAGGGCCACCACGGCGGCAAGAACTCCCGCGCCCACCGCGCCGCGGTCATCGGGGACACCGTCGGCGACCCGTTCAAGGACACCTCGGGACCGAGCCTCAACATCCAGATCAAGCTGATGAGCATCGTCGCTATCGTGATGGCAGGCGTGACCATCTCCTTCGGGCTGCTCTAGCGCCCCTTGCGACCCTTCCGGTCCGCACGGTCCTCCCGGGCGGTGCGGACCACCAGGGCGCCGGGGCGCACCTCGCAGGCCATGGAGCGCACCTGACCGATCGCGTCGCCGTCGAGTTCCCCCTCGACCGGCCGGTCCAGGTTCACCTCGACGCGCTCCCCGGTGAGGCGGCGGAGCGACTCGTGCCCGCGCCGGTTGCGGGTGATCAGGCTGAGGAGTGCGGCACCCCAACCCAGCACCCCCCGCGGTGCCAGCATGACGGCGTCGAGGATCCCGTCATCGAGCACGGCGTCCGGCATGAGCTCGGCACCGCCCGTGAGCTCGCCGCAGTTCCCCACCACCACCATGCGGGCGTGCTGGCTGAGCTCGAGGTCCGCCCCGGAGGTCACCGTCACCCGGAAGCCGCGGTGCACCAGCGCCTTCGCGCCGGACACCAGGTAGGCCACCCACCCGACCGTGTTCTTCAGCTTCTCGTCAGCGTTCGCCATGGTGTCCGCGTCGACGCCGACGCCGGCCATCACGAGGAACACCTCGGGCTCCCGGTCGTCGAACGTCACCATGCCCACGTCCACGGAACGCTGGTCACCGGTCAGGACCACCTCGAGGGCCTCGTCCAGCCTGTCGACCGGCAGGAGCAGATTCCGGGCGAGCAGGTTGCCCGTCCCTCCCGGGAGGAGACCGATGGGCACCCCGGTGTCGACGAGCGCGCTCGCGACGGCGCGGACCGTGCCGTCCCCGCCGAGCGGGCACACGATCGTGGCACCCTCCTCCATGGCCTGGCGGGCCTGCCCAGTCCCGGGGTCCTCGACCGTCGTCTCGTACCAGGAGGCCTCCGGCCAGCCCGCGTCCGCACAGGCGGCGGCGACCTGCTTCCGCACCTTGGTGAGGTCCTCGAACTTGGAG
This sequence comes from Actinomycetales bacterium UBA1416, assembly GCA_002304945.1. Taxonomy (GTDB): domain Bacteria; phylum Actinomycetota; class Actinomycetes; order Actinomycetales; family Actinomycetaceae; genus UBA1383. The sequence goes on from DBPQ01000106.1 coordinate 42,674, forward strand.
GGGTTCACGACGACGGCGAGCCTGCCGGGGGATTCGGTCATGGCCCCAGACTAGTGAGTACGGCTGTCCCAGTGCGCGCCGAGCCGCAGTGCGCGGGAGTCCGGGCCGTGGCCGAAGTCGCGGGTGACCGCCACCGGCACGTGGGGCGGCACGACCTCCAGGGCGATCCGTGCCGCCGCGTCCTCACCCTGCTCGCGTTCCAGGGCGGTGAAGGTCCCGAGGAGCACACCAGCGACCACGTCGAGCACACCCATCTGCCGCAACTGGTGGAGCCCGGCCTGCACGGCCCGCGCACCCGCCCCCAGGCTCTCCAGGGCGAGGACGGCGCCGCGTGGCTCCGGCAGGTGGGGCGTGCCGGCCAGCTTGAGGAGGCAGCGGAGGTTGCCTCCGATCATCGGTCCGGCCATGGCCTCACCACGGACCATGACCGTGCGAAGCCGGAACAGGTCGTCCGCGTCCCCGAGGACGGAGGCGCGGAACCGGGCGACCTGGGCGGCGCCGTCGGAACGCACGAGGTTCCGCGGGGACCAGAGGTGGGTGGTCCGGCCGGTGCGGGCGTGGAGCGCGTTGGCAAGGGTGGTGAGGTCGGAGTAGCCGAAGAAGGGCGGCCGGGTGGCAGCCTCGAGGTCGAGGTGCGTGAGCACCCCGCCAGCGAGGTCGCCGCCGGAGACGTCGAGCACGGCCGCGATGCCCGGGTCGCGGCCGAACGCCTCCAGGACGGCCGCCCGCCCGGCGACGTCACGGTCGTCGAACAGGAGGGGGCTCTCGGTGACGGCGAGACCGATGTCCGCCAGAGCCGCGTGCAGCCGGGCGAGTTCAGGCTCGTCCCGTTTCGTGAGGCCGTCCGAGCAGGCGACGAGGGCGACCCGGTCACCGGGCCGCAGCACGGTTCACACGCCCTTGCCGGGGCTCTCCTGGTTGAGGCCGCCGGTCAGGGGGTCCTCCGCGGCGTCCGGCTCGAGCGGGAGGCCCTCCTCGATGTTGTGGCGCGGGTCGGTGTCGATGGGGCGGCTGGTGTCCCGCTCGTCCTCGGGACTGGCGGCGGAGGTGATGTTCTCGGTGCTCATGCGGCAGAGCCTAACCCGGCTGATACTTGGTCGCATGATGTCAGAACCGTGGCTGTCGCTCACCGAGCACCTCGACCGCGCCGCCGATGACGGCGACTTCTCGGGAACGGTGCTCGTCACCGCGGGGGAGGAGACCCTGCTGCACGCCTGTCACGGCATCGCGAACCGAGCGGCGGGGGTTCCGGTCATGAGGCGCACCCGCTTCGGCGTGGCCTCCCTCTCGAAGATGTTCACGGCCGTGGCCGTCCTCGCCGCGCTCGACGACGCCGGCGTGGGTGTCGACGAGCGGGTGGTGGACCTGCTGCCGGAGTGGCGTCGACCCCGCACCCTGGACCCCGGGGTCACCGTCCACCACCTCCTGACCCACACCTCCGGGATCGGCGACTACGCGGAGGAGGACGAGAACCTGCCCGGGTACGTCCCCGACTACGCCGCCCTGTGGCGGGAGCTGCCCAACTACCGGATGCGGCGGCCGGATGACTTCCTGCCGCTGTACTCCGGCCTGCCGGCCGTGCGCCCTCCCGGCGAGGCCTACCACTACTGCAACGCCGGGTTCGTGCTCCTCGGAGCCCTGCTCGAGGAGTTGACCGGGGAGGAGTTCACCGAGGCGGTCGCGGCCCGGGTGCTGCGGCCTGCCGGAATGCGCCAGAGCGGGTACTTCGCCCTCGACGAGGCCCTCCCGGACATCGCGTTGGGGTACTTCCCACCCGAACGCCCCGGTGGGCCGTGGCGCTCCAACATCTACTCGATCCCGGTCGTCGGGGGCGGCGACGGCGGCGCCTTCGTCACGGCGCAGGACCTGGACCGCTTCCTCCGGGCCGTCGCCTCGGGCGGACTGCTGGGAGACGGCACGACGGCGCGGATGCTCACCCCGCACGCCCAGGTGGAGGAGGGCCTCTGGATGGGGCACGGGGCCTACCTGCGGGGGGATGGCAGCTTCGGGTACGGCGGGGGAGACCCGGGCGTCGAGGCGATCGCCCGCCACCTGCCGTCCCGTGCCGCGACGATGGTGATCCTCGCCAACCAGGAGGGCTCCCTCGACGCGGTGTACGACCAGGTCATCGAGGCCTTCCGGACCCTCTGAGGTCGGACTCCGTCTACTCGGTCTCGAACACCCGCACCTCGAACGGCGCAAGTGCGATGTCGGCCCATCCGTTGCCGACGCCCACGAGGGGCACCGCCCCCGGCCGCGCCCCCCGCTCCCGCCAACCGTGCCACACCCACGGCACCCCGTACTGCGGGAAGTCCTGGGGTCCCGTGTTGGCGACCACCACCACCTGGCCGGCGCTCCCGAGCGGCCGTCCCGAGGTGCGGCAGTAGGCGAAGACGCGTGCGCCGCCGTCGTGAGGAGGCAGGTCGATGGCGGGGTGGAGATGGAAGACCTCCACCTCGTCCCGGTGCAGCGCCGGGTGCGCGGTCCGGAGGCGGATCAGATCGCCGACTGCCGCGGCCGTCTCCCGGTGACTCGGGGCAGACGCCCTGTACCAGTGCACGGCCCGTGGTGTCCCGGACCCGGCAGGAGTCGCCGCTCCCTCGGTGTCCCCGAACTCCTCCCCGGCGAGGAGGAGGGGGATCGTCACGGAGGTGAGGAGCAGCGCGTGGGCGCTGCGCACGCGGTCGAGCGCCTCTCGCAGGAGGTCGTCCTCGTCCTCAGTCGGCCGGGTGGCACGGAGCACGTCGAGCACGTGGTCGAGGAGGCGGGGCTCTCCGTCGGGCTCGGTCACGAACGCCACGGACCGGGTGAGGCGGTCGAAGCCGCGGCACGAGACGAGATCGGCGATCCTGCTGCGTCTCGGCGGCTCACCCCAGCCCGGCGTGATGCGGTCGAGGAGGAGCCGGCGGAGCTCGTCCCGATACCCCGGGTTCCAGGCGGCGTCGACCACCCTCCGGTGGTTCGGGTTGGTGGGGGCGTCGGTGGCCGCCACGGGGCGTACGAGGGCGTCCTCCGCGATGACGGTGAAGGGCCTGCGCGGGAAGCGCCAGTGCGCTGCCCCGCGCGCCACGTCGCGGAACTGCTGGACGAACTCCCAGTTGTCGAGGGACGCGAAGCCGCGGATGCGGAACCCATCGATCCGGTAGTCCTCCACCCAGCGGCGGGCGGACTCGAACTGCAGTTCACGCGCCCAGAACTGACCGTCCACCTTCTCCTCGTACTGGAACCGGCCGTCCGGGCCGAAGTACCGGTCCGGCGCGAGCACCGCGAGCGGGTTGCCCTCAGTGCGGGCGAGGTCGACCGCGAGGAGCACGCGGATACCCCGGCGGTGGCACGCCTTGACCAACCAACGGAGGTCCGTGGGGGCACCCATGTCGAGATCGGGCGCGAGGAGGAACCGCGGACCGGTCCGTCGTGCCGCCGTGGCGGGAGAGTCCTGCACCTCGTCCAGCTCCAGGGCGCTCACACCGAGTGCGGCGAGACGGTCGAGGTGGTCGAATGCCACCTCCTCGAACGTTCCCAGGCGGGGGTGGGCATCCACCTCCGTCTCGACCCACCGCATCGGCAGGGCGAGGACGACGAGGCGCTCGTCGGGGGCCAGCTCCACTCCCTCGGGAAGCTCATCACCCCAGTCGAAACCCTCGTCCTCCGCGCCGTCGCGGATCCGCAGGACGCCCCGGTACCCGCCGAACCTCGTGACCTCGGTGGCGAACGGGTCAGGGATCGGATGCGCGCGGTCGCCGTCCAGGACGAACTCGTACTCGTGGGGACCGTCCGGGAGCGCGAGGGCACTGACGTCCGCCTGCCACCAGCCGTCCGGCGTGCGGGTGAGGGCGTGGTACCGCCAGCGTTCGCCGAACCGGTCCCGGTCCGCCAGCCGCGCGGTGCGGACCTCCACGGAGGCCGCGGCCGGTGCTGGGATCCTGATCGGCATGCTGTCCTCCGTCCGGCCTGCGGCGGGGTGGCCCCGCGCTGGTCAGCCTACCGAGACCGCTGGAAGAGGGCAGCCATCTCGTCACGGTCGTAGAGCCCGTTGAAGACGTCCGAGCGCGGCTCGAGCAGTACGCCGGCCGCGAGCGGTCCCGCGGGGACGGCGTCGAACCCGAGCCGCTCCACGAGCGCCATGACGGTGCGGACCGCCTCGGCGTCGTCGCCCGCCACCCCGACGGCGCGCCGACCCGGGGTTCCGGGGGGTGCGGCGTCGTCGTCGAGCTCGTCGGCGCCGAGGTGATTGAGCGTCTTCACCAGGCGGGCGCACCTCAGGTACCCCTGGACGTACTCGGAGGACGACGGGGCGGCCTCCACGTCCGGAGCAGGCCCGTCCCAGAGCGGCACGTGGTTCATCGCATCCACCACCACCCTGCCGGCGAACGGCGCCGGGTCCAGTTCCCGGAGCCGGCGGAGCGGCAGGGCGAGCACGACGACGTCGCTGGAGGCGGCGTCGGCCAGGGCGGCGGGGGAGTCCGAGGAGGAGACCGTGCGCACCTCGAGGCCGGCGTCACGGGCGAGGCGGGCGAGGACGCCGCCGAGGCGACCGGTGCCGACGATGCCGAGGGAGATCACCGGTCCTTTGTACCGCGAAACGCCTTGAACATTCGCTGATGGGCGAGAGGTGCCCCCTTCGCGCGGAGGCGAGCTGCGATGGAGCGTCCACAGGACGATCAACTCCAGCCTGCTGGCCCTCGACCAGATCGTGAACACCGCCGCGCTGTACCGCCACAGGTCCGAGGGCCAGTTCTCTGTTCCCGGAGATGAACGGCTTCTTCCGGGATTCGAGGCGTCCCCGGCGTTGCCCCGTCGGGGTGGACATCCCGGAGGCGGACTACGCCTCGCTCGTCACCCTGGCGGACGTGCTGGACTACCTTCAGGAGCGGTTGCCGGAAGCTCGATGATGGCGGGCGTCTCCTCCGTCTCGTCACGGTGCACGAGCAGCAGGCCCACGAGGATGGCGGCCCCGCCCACGGCCTGGATCGGCCGGAGGGCCTGGCCGAGCAGCAGCCACGCGTAGCCCACCGCGGCGACCACCTCGAGGAGGCCGAAGACGGAGGCGACCTTGGACCCGAGGATGCGTGCCCCGGCGGCGCCCGTGAGGTAGGCGGTCACCGAGCTGATCAGCGCCACGCCGAACGCCGCCACCCACCACGGGAACTGCTGCCCGCCCAGGGTCACCTCGCCCGGGGGCGCCTCCAGCGGCATCACGCCGACGGCGACCGCGAGCCCGAACACCACCGTGGCCACGAGCATCGCCCCGCTCGTGAGCGCGATGGTGGGAAAGCCCTCACGGAGCGAACCGGCCACCACCCAGTAGACCGCCGCCCCGATCGCGGCCGTCAGGGACCATGCCACGCCCACAGGGTGGACCACCGCGCCCGTGAGGTCGAGAACGAGCAGGAGGCCCGTCATCGCCACCGCGACCCCCGCGACCGTCAGCCGCCGCGGCCTGTGCCCGTGCCGGACCCACAGCCAGAGGACCACCAGCACGGGGGAGAGGTACTCGATCAGGAGCGCCACGCCCACCGAGAGGTACTGCACCGCGGTGAAGTAGGAGAGCTGGGCGAGTGCCACCCCGAACAGGCCGAACAGCACCACCTCACGGCCGTTCTCGGCCAGCAGGTGCCAGCGGCCCCGGAGGGAGAGGATCCCGGGGACGAGCAGGACGGCGGCGGACACGCCGATGCGGAACAGCACGGCGGCCCCGGGTGTCCAGCCGATGGCGAGCAGCGCGGCGGCGAAGGTTCCGGAGGTCGCGAAGGTGAGCGCAGACAGCAGGGCGAAGACGGGTCCCAGCGCGGGACGGGGATGGGCACTCACGCCACGACACTACAATCCGTTCCCATGAGCACAGCACCAGTGGTGGCCTTCATCGGCAGGTCGGGAGCGGGCAAGACGACGCTGCTGGAGAAGGTGGTGCGGGAGCTGACGGCCCGCGGGCGGCACGTGGCCACCGTCAAGCACCACTCGCACCGCGGCTTCGAGATCGACCGCGAGGGCAAGGACAGCTGGCGGATGGCCCGGGCCGGGAGCCGGCACGTCGTCGTCGCCGCCCCGGACAAGGTGGCGGCCTACCGCACCCTGGAGCGCGAACTGGGCCTGGCGGAGATCGTCGCGGGCATCGACGACGTGGACATCGTCCTCGTGGAGGGCTACCGGGACTCCGACGTGCCCCACGTCGAGGTGGTGCGTGGGACGCCGGGGTTCGTCGGGTCGCCGGAACGGCGCGTGGCCGTGGTGACGGACCTGGCGCTCGACGTTGACGTCCCGGTGTTCGACCTCGACGACGTTGCCGGCGTGGTCGGGTTCCTCGAGGCGATGCTGCCGCTCCAACCGCACGCGTGACCATGGGTGAGGCGATCCAGCTCAGCGTTCCGGGCCCGCACGGGCCGCGGAAGGTGCGCCTGTCCAGCCCGTCCCGGGTGCTCTGGCCGGACCTCGGCGTCACGAAGCTCGACCTCGCCGAGTACGTGATCGCCGTGGGGGAGGCGTTCGTGGCCGCCAACGGGGAGCGGCCCGTCTCGCTGGAGCGCTATCCCGACGGCGTGGGCGGCGAGTCCTTCTTCTCCAAGAACCCACCGCGCGGCGCGCCGACGTGGGCCCGGTCCGTCACCGTCACCTACCCGTCCGCGAGGGCCCACCCGCAACTGGTCATCGACGAGGTGGCCACCGCCGTCTGGGCGGTCCAGATGAACACGGTGGTCTTCCACCCGTGGCCGTCCCGTGCCGGGGCGTCCGACTTCCCCGACCAGCTGCGCGTGGACCTCGACCCGCAGCCCGGCACTGACTTCGGCGACGCCGTCCCCGCCGCGCGCGAGCTGCGGGAGATCCTCGCCGAGGCCGGCCTGACCGCCTTCCTCAAGACCTCCGGCAACCGGGGCCTGCACGTCTACGCCCCGATCGAACCGGCGCACGAGTTCCTGGACGTGCGCCACGCCGTGATCGCCGCCGCCCGTGAGCTGGAACGCCGGATGCCCGAGCAGGTCACCACCTCGTGGTGGAAGGAGGATCGCGGCGAGAAGGTGTTCGCGGACTTCAACCAGGCGAATCGGGACCGCACCATCGCCGGGGCCTACAGCCCCCGGGCACTGCCGCACGCCCCCGTCTCCACGCCGGTGACGTGGGAGGAACTCGGGGACGTGGATCCGCGCGAGTTCACCGTCCGGACCGTGCCGGAGCGCCTTCGTACGGCGGGGGACCCGTGGGCGCACATGCACGACGAGCCCGGCTCGATCGAGACACTGCTGGAGTGGTGGGAGCGGGACCTGCGCGACGGCCAGGGCGAGCTGCCCTTCCCCCCGGACTACCCGAAGATGCCGGGCGAGCCGCCACGGGTGCAGCCGAGCCGGGCCCGGAAGGACTGATCGTTCAGCGGAGGACGCGGCTGAGGTCGTACGCCGCCGGCACCTCGAGCTGCTCGAACGTGCAGGAGCGGGCATCCCTGTCCGGCCGCCACCGCAGTAACTGGACGGTGTGGCGGAAGCGGTGCCCCTCCATGTTGTCGTAGCGCACCTCGGCCACGAGCACCGGTTCGAGGCGGACGTAGGAGACGTCCTTGCTGCCGGTGAAGCGGGACCGCTCGGTCTCGCCGCGGACGATCGCGCCGGCCTCGTCCCGCATGACGAACGGCTCCAGTTCCGTCGCGAGCTCCCGACGGCGGCGGTCCGTGAACGCGGAGGCGCCGCCGACGTTGACGAGCGCGCCGTCGTCGTCGTGGAGGCCGAGGAGGAGCGAGCCGACGCCGGTGCCGGAGGTGTGGACGCGGTAGCCGAGCACCACGACCTCGGCGGTGCGTTCGTGCTTCACCTTCAGCAGGGCGCGCTTGCCCGGCGCGTACGGCTCGGCGAGGGGCTTGGCGATGACGCCGTCGAGGCCGGCGCCCTCGAACTCCACGAGCCACCGGCGGGCGAGTTCCACGTCCCGGGTCACCTGGCTGAGGTGGATGGGGGCGGGCACGCCCTCGAGGAAGGCCTCGAGGCGGGCGCGACGCTCCCGGAAGGGGGTGGCAAGGAGGTCGTCGCCGCCGTCGGCGAGGAGGTCGAAGGCGACGAAGGAGGCCGGGGTCTCGCGGGCGAGGCGCGTGACGCGGCTCTCCGCCGGGTGGATGCGCTGGGAGAGGGCCTCCCAGTCGAGCCGCTCGGTGCCGGGCTCGCCGGTGCGCACGATGATCTCGCCGTCGAGGACGCACGGGCGAGGGAGGAGGCGGGTTGCGGCGTCGACGAGTTCGGGGAAGTAGCGTGTGAGCGGCTTGGAGCCCCGGCTGCCGATCTCGACGCCATCGTCGGTCAGCGCGATGATGCCGCGGAAGCCGTCCCACTTCGGTTCGTAGAGGAAACCGCCGGGAACGCTGTCCGGGGCGGGGATCTCCTTGACGGCCTTCGCCAGCATCGGCGCGACGACGCCGCCCACCTACCGTCCCCCCGCGCCCCGGGCCGCGGCCTTGGCGGCCTTCTTGTTCTCGCGGACACGGGCGAGGGACTCGGGGTCCACAATGTCCGCGACCGAGAGGAAGGAGCCCTCGGCGCCGTAGTTCCCGGCTGCCTCGCGCCAGCCGGGAGCGGTGAGGCCGCGGCGCTTGCCGAGGAGGGCGAGGAAGATGCGGGCCTTCTGTTCCCCGAAGCCGGGGAGCGCCTTCAGACGGCGGAGGATCTCGCGGCCGTCCGGATTCCCGCGGGTCCAGATGGCGGAGGCGTCACCGTCCCACTCCTCGACGACGGCGCGGCACACGGCCTGCGCGCGCCCCGCCATCGAACCGGGGTAGCGGTGGACGGCAGGCGGCTGTCGGAAGACGGCCTCCAACGCCTCGGGATCGGCGTCCGCGATCGTCCTCGGATCGAGGGTGCCGAGGCGGTCCTTGATCTTCGCGGGCCCGGCGAAGGCGGACTCCATCGTGACCTGCTGGTCGAGGAGCATGCCGAGGAGGAGGGCGAGGTCATTCTCCTCGAGGAGGTGGTCAGCGGCGGGGTCTCCCGTCAGGTACGTCATGCCCCAAGTGTGCTCACGGGAGCAGTGCTGCCGCCAGTTGCACCGCCTCGCGGGCAACCGGCGAGCGCACCGGCAGGATCTCGATGCCCATCGTGCCCAAGGTGCGGTGCATGCCGGCCCCCATGTGGTCCACCACCACGTGGGTCACGGCATTCTCACGGAGGAACCGGACCACCCGGGCGTGGTGGGAGCCCTCGGTGCCCTCGTCGTGGGCCACGTCCCAGCCGACGGCGTGCTCCTGCCAGTCCGAGATCGCACCGCCCTCGACCGTTGCCACCGCGATGCGGGGCGCACGCCCCCACCGCTGCTCGACTCCGCCGTCGGGGGTCACGGGAATGGCGTAGGTCATGGTCGTTCCTCTCCTCGGTGGCTCACAGTCTCGCACCCGCACGGGCATACGATCATCCCGTGCCCCAACGCCTCCGCGCCGCACTCCACCGGCTGTGGCTGGTCGCGTGGATCAGGCGCCACGACCGCAGCGCGGGGCACCACGCCATCGACAAGCGGCGGCCCATCCAGATCGTCGTGCTCAGCTTCATCGGCGCCATCGCCATCGGGACCGGTCTGCTGCTGCTGCCGGCGGCGTCCACCACGGCGACGAGCCCGCTCGAGGCGGTGTTCACGGCGGTGTCCGCGATCTGCGTGACCGGTCTCATCGTCGTGGACACCCCCACTCACTGGACGGGACTTGGACAGGTGGTCATCCTGGTGCTCATCCAGCTGGGCGGCTTCGGGGTCATGACGATGGCCACCATGGTCAGCCTGGTGCTCTCCCGGCAGATGGGTCTCGAGACCAGGTACGTCGCCGCAGTCTCCACGCGCACCGTGCGGCTCGGCGACGTCGGGAAGGTGCTGCGCGGCGTGGCCCGCACCACGGTGGCGGTGGAACTGGCCACGGCGCTCGTCCTGGCGCTGCGTTGGTGGATCTCGTACGGGGAGGCTCCCGGCCGGGCACTGTGGCTGGGGGTGTTCCACTCGATCTCGGCCTTCAACAACGCCGGCTTCGCCCTGTTCAGCGACAGCCTGGTCGGGTACGAGTCCGACCCCTGGATCATCCTGCCGATCTCTGCGGCGCTGATCATCGGCGGGCTCGGCTTCCCGGTGCTTCTCGAGATCATGCGGCACCACCGGTGGCCGCACCGCTGGAGCCTCCAGGCCCGCGCCACCGCCGGCATGTCACTCGGCCTGGTGCTCACCGGCTGGCTGTTCGTCCTCGCCGCGGAATGGGGCAACCCCGGGACCCTCGGGCCGTTGAGCGTCCCCGGCAAGGTCCTTGGCGCCTTCTTCCAGGGGGTTGTGCCCCGCACGGCGGGCTTCAACAGCGTGGACATCGCCGAGATGAACACGGGGACGTGGTTCGGCCTGGACATCCTCATGTTCATCGGGGGCGGCAGCGCCGGCACCGCGGGCGGCATCAAGGTCACCACCGTGGCGGTGCTCGGCTACGCCATCTGGTCGGAGTTGCGGGGGGAGAAGGACGTACGCGCCGACCGGTGGCGGCTCTCCCCGAAAGCGGTCCGTGAGGCTCTCACGGTGGCGGCACTCAGTGCGGTCCTCGTCGTCCTCTCCACGGGTCTCATGACCTACCACGAGCCGTTCTCGCTCGACGAGATCCTCTTCGAGGTGGTCTCCGCGTTCGGAACGGTCGGGCTCTCCACGGCCATCACCGCGGACCTGTCCGCCTTCCACCAGGTCCTGCTCATGGCCCTCATGTTCGTGGGCCGGCTCGGCCCCATCACCCTGGGCTCGTCCCTCGCGCTCCGCAGCCGGGGAAGGGACTACCGCAACCCCGAGACCACGATGATCATCGGCTGACTGTCCTCACAGCCCCTGGGCGCCCTTCAGCACCAGCATCACGCCGAGCGCGACGAGGACGACGGCGACCACCGCGTCGTTGTGGGCCTCGAGCCAACGCCGCGCCGCGTCCAGCGGACGTTCGACTCGCCGTCCGAACATGAGCCGAGCGAGGACCGGGAGCGCCACGGCGAGCGCGGCGACCGCGGAGAACGCCAGGGTGGCCAGGGCGGCCCGTGCCGGGCCGAGTTCGGCCGCACCGATCGCGACGCCGCCGGCCAGCACGAGGAGGAGGACTTTCGGGTTGGCGACGGCGAGCAGCAGTCCCAGCCTGGCCGACCTCCTCGGGGTGTAGTCGCCGAGGGCCGCCATCCACGCGGGGGACTCCGCCTTCGTGCCTCCTCCCATGAGCCACTTGCGGGCGCCGAGGCCGATGAGGACGAACCCGAGCACGAGCCGGGTCCACGACGCCCACGTCGGCACCTCGTCCCATAGTTCGACGGCACTCGCGGCCGCCGTGAAGACCGCCGCCAGCACCAGGAGCCCGCCGGACCAGCCGGCGAGGAAGCCGCCACCGTTCGCGAGGGGACGGCCCGTCAGGAGCAACAGAACGACGGGCACGAGTGGGAACGGCGACAGCGCGAGAGCGACCGCAACCGGCAGGAGTTCACGCGCGAGGTCGCCCACCTCCGAGGTTCCTAGGTTCCGATGCCGGCAGCGATGATGCTCGTCACCACGACGGAGGTGATCGTGACGGTGGAGAAGCCCGCGATGATCATCTTGGGCAGGATGTTCCCCTCGATCGCCGCCACCTCCTCCGGTGTCTCGCCCGCACCCCTCGCGGCCTCCTGGCTCAGGATCATGGTGCCGGGGAACCCGTAGAGGGAGGTGAGGCCGATCGCGATCGAGATCGGGAGGCTGTAGCCGAGCAGTTTTCCGACCACGCCCGCGAACAGCGCGATGCCCGCGATGCCGAACAGGAAGACGAGGAGCAGTGGGAAGGCGAGCGCGGCGACCTCGTCCGGCTGCACGGCCGCGAGCGGCCCGAACTGGAGGATCATGACCGCGACCATGATGACCCCGAACGAGTCGATCCCGGAGAGCACCGCGGGCTTGAAAACTCCGGTGGCACGCAGGACGATGCCGAGGATGAGGGCGACGACGAAGGTGTTGAGGGTGCCGTCGGTGAGGTTGTTGATCCCGGTCGCGACCAGCACCGCGAGCCCGACGACGAACAGGGTTCCCGCGGTCGTGTGGAACGCCGCGGGCAGCTTCGAGGCGGCAACGGTACCGGCCTCCGCGGTGACCGGAGCGGCGAGCCGTCCCGCCCGGTACTCGCCCTTCAGCCGCTGCGCCTCCTTCTTGAGGATGATCGAGGTGATCGGGAACCCGACGAGGCCCTGCAGCGCCGCGATGAGCACCGGGAACACCGCGACTGCGGTCAGCCCGAAGCCCAGGGCTGCCTCCTGGATGATGATGACGGAGATCGTGCCACCGCTGAGCGACCCCGTGCCCGCGATGACGAAGTCGAGCGCACTGGCGACCCCCTCGTACCCGCCCGGGGCACGCGCCCCGAAGATGAGCGCGGCGAGGAGCAGGAAGAGCCCGATGCCGATCACGGTCGAGACGCCGATGACGAACGTCTTCCACTGCTTCTTGAACTCGTCGATGCTGATGAGTGTGCCCAGGTGCACGATGACGAGCCCCACCACCACGCCCGCGAACGCCAGCAGGGACGAACTGGTGAGCAGGTCCTCCGGGAAGACTCCGGTGAGGAAGCCGATCAGGAAGATGATCGAGGCTACGAAGAGGGAGGACAACAGCGACTGCGTCTTCTTGGCGACGAAGTCGCTGACGGTCCACACCGCCATCACGATGACGAAGGCGAGCAACGGGTTCATGGTGGTCTCCTCGGGGAGGCGAGGTCAGTTGGGGACGGTGAAGGTGCGGGCGAGCTCGACCAGAAGCCGCGCGCCGAACCCGGTGGCGCCGGCGGATCGCCAAGAGTCGTCCGCGTTGGAGTGCATCGTGCCGGCGACGTCGAGGTGGCCCCACGGCGTCTCGCCCACGAACTCCGAGAGGAAGAGGGCGGCCGTGATCGATCCGGCGTTCGGCCCACCCAGGTTCGAGATGTCCGCGATGTCCGAATCGAGCAGCTTCCGGTAGCGCCTCTCGAGCGGGAGCTCCCACACCGATTCGCCGGTGGTTGCCGCCGCCGCCTCGATCTGCGCCACCACTCCCGGGTTGTTGCCCATCAGGGGCGCCACCAGGGGTCCGAGCGCCACGAGGGTGGCCCCCGTCAACGTGGCGATGTCCACGATCGCGTCGGGCTGCTCCTCGGTGGCGAGCACCAGTGCGTCGGCCATCACGAGCCGGCCCTCGGCGTCGGTGTTCTTCACCTCGACGGTCTTCCCGCCGCGGATGTACAGCACGTCCCCGAGCACGTAGGCATCGCCCGAGGGGACGTTGTCGGTGCACGCGAGGAAGGCAGTGACGCGGGTGGTGACCCCGAGGTCGCGCAGCGCGGTGAACGCGCCGAGGATCGACGCCGTGCCCCCCATGTCCGTCTTCATCAGGAGGTGCATCGGATCCGAGGGCTTCAGGCTGATCCCGCCGGAGTCGTACATGATGCCCTTGCCGACGAGTGCGAGGTGGCCCGTGGGCTCTCCGTTCGGGGAGTACGTGAGCCTGATCATGCGGGGTTCCTCGGAGCTGCCCCGGTTCACCCCGAGGAGCCCGCCGAAGCCCGCGGCAATGCACTGCCCGAGGTCCTGGGCCTCGACCTCGAAGCCGTGCCGCTGGCCGAGTTCGAACGCGACCTCGGCCATGTCCGTCGCCGTCAGGTGCGCGGCAGGGGTGTTGGTGAGGTCTCGGGCCACCAGCGCGGCACGGGCGGTGACGGCGCCCGTCACAGCACCGGCGGCGAGCGCCTCGGTGTCGGGGCCGGAGAGCAGCAGCTCGGTCAGCTGGGTGTCCTTCGGATTCGAGCGCAACGCGTTGTAGCGGTACCGGGCGAGCAGGACGCCCTCCACCACGGCCTGGGCAGCGGTGGCGGGGTCCACCCCGGCGAGCGGGGTGAGATCGAGTCCGATCGCCGCGCTGCGGGGGGCGGTGGCCCGCGCGAACGCGGCGGCGAGGTCGCGGAGGTCGTCCGGCGTCAGGTCGGAGGCCTGGCCGGAACCGACGGCGACGAGTTCGGGACCCTCGTCACGGGGGAGGACGAGCGCCGTGCCGATCCTCCCCTCGAAGCCCGCCGCGGCGAGGCCCGCACGGGAGATCCCGAGGGCCGCGGGGACCTCGCCGTCGGCCGGGACGAGGTGGCCGACCGCGTCGACCCCGTCGAACGTGGACGCCACGCGGACCACGGCGGGTGCCAGCTGGGAGGGCACCGGGGAGAAGGAATCGGGGATGAGCTTGTTCGGGCGGCGCGGCACGGATCAGCCCTTCTTCTCGGGGCGGAGCCGGCCCACCATGATCATGGTGAGCCCCTCGAGGAGGGTCTGGATTCCCACGAGGGTCCCCAGGAGGGTGAGGGTCGCCGTCGCGATGTTGAGGAGGACCCAGAGACCGAGCCCGATGGAGATCAGGCCGGAGAACACGAGTAGCCAGCGGGACGTGGTGCCCTGGAAGGCCATGATCACCCTGGTGAGCCCCGACGCGAAGAACAGGGCCCCTGCCATCAGGGTGAGGCTCAGAGCGCCGATCAGCGGGTTGCGCAGCATGAACAGCCCCAGCACCACCAGCAGCGCACCACCGAGGGCCGCGGACCAGAAGCCCCCCGCCCGAATGCGGACGAGTGCCCCGACGACGAGGACGATCCCGGAGATCAACGTCGTCCAGCCGAGGAAGAGGACGGACACCGCGGTCGCGAGGACCACGTTGCCGAGCAGGACGAACCCGGCAAGGACGATCAGGAGTCCGAGCACGATGTCCCAGGGGGTTCGCCGGACGACGAGCGCTCCGGACGCTGTGTCTGTGGTGGTCACTGAATCTCCTCGTTGGTGGGCAGGTCGGGGCGTTCCCCGGTGCGATCGTGCCGCGCACCCACGCGGCGCACATCACCCGTTGCGGGTGTCCCGGATCTCCACCGGTGCCCCGTAGCGTGGGAGGACCGAAAGGAGCACACCATGATCCGCTTCCTCGCCTCCGTGGCCCTTCACCTCCTCGCGAATGCGGCCGGACTGCTCATCGCCTCGCTCGTCCTGCCCGGATTCCACATCGAGGTCCTCGGGTTCGTGGTGAGCGTCCTGCTGTTCACGGCCGTCGAGGTGCTGCTCGGCCCGTTCGTCCTCAAGATGGCCGTCCAGTACGCCCCCGCCCTGCGCGGTGGGATCGCGCTCGTGACCACGTTCCTCGGCCTGCTGGTCACCACCTGGCTCACCGATGGGCTGCGGATCGAGGGAATCACCACGTGGGTGCTCGCACCGCTCATCGTCTGGCTGTGCGTGCTCCTCGCGGCGATCCTGCTCCCGATGGTGCTCTTCAAGAACGTGCTGGCCGAGGCGCGCGACCGCCGGGCCTGACCCGTCACCAGTCGGCGAGTGCCCGGAGCGTGTCCGCGAGTCGGTCGGCGACGCCGGCCTCGCCGTCGACCGCGCTCCGTTCATGCAGCGCCGAACGCGGGTCTCCGGTGATCAGCCCGTCGACACCGTCACGGATGAAGACGCGCATGCGCACGGGATCCGTGACCGTCCACAGGTACACCGCGACCCCGGCGGCGTGGGCCTGACGCAGCACGGCGGGGGAGTACGACGTCTGCTCCATCGTCACGAAGTCTGCGACCCCCGGGTCCAGGCGACCCCGGGAGAAGGCCACCACCCACCCGGTGGTGACCTCCGGGAAGCGTGACTCGATCTCGGTGACCGTCTCCCTGTCGAAGGCCTGGACGAGGGAGCCCTCGACCAGGTCATGCTGCTCGAGGACGGCGACGACGTCACCCACCAGGTCGCCGTGCTCGCGCCCGTGGGACTTCAGCTCCACGAGCAGCGGCACCCCCAGCTCGGCCGCCCGCGCGGCGAACGCCTCGAAGGTCGGGATCGTTCCGACGTGGTCCCCCTGCCGCACCGTCGTCGCCGTCAGTTCGGCGGTGGTCATGGCCGCCACCTCGCGATTCACCCCGGCGATTCGCCGCAGGTTGGTGTCGTGCACGACGACGAGCCCGCCGTCGGCGGCCTGCAGCACGTCGAGTTCGACGACGTCCGCTCCGAGGGTGGCCGCCGCCTCGAGTGACTCGAGGGTGTTCTCCACGGCACCATAGGTGTCGCCCCGGTGGGCGACCACCGCCGTCGTGCGGCCGGATCCCGCTGCGAGGAGAGCCGTCGCGTTCACCGCGCCCCCCGCGAGGAGCAGCACGAGGGCGCCGGCCGCGAGTCGCCGCCCCGCGGGCGCGGTCGGTGCTGGGCCCGGACCGGCGATGGCGCCCGACAGGGCGAGGAGCACCACGCTCACGAAGCCGGCCAGGAGGCCACCACCGACGACGAGCAGGGCCTGCGCGGCGGCCAGGGCGCTGACTGCGACGACCGGGGCGGCGGACGGCCAGACCGCGTCCATCACTCGAGCGAGGCCCACCGTCACCAGCATCAGG
The DNA here is from genome assembly GCA_002304945.1 of Actinomycetales bacterium UBA1416. Lineage (GTDB taxonomy): Bacteria > Actinomycetota > Actinomycetes > Actinomycetales > Actinomycetaceae > UBA1383. Next base: position 59,028 of record DBPQ01000106.1, read on the forward strand.
CCACCGGTCACGACGGCGGCGCCGAGCCACAGCGCCGCCGCCAGGGCCGCGAGGCCGGCGACGCGACGGCGGCTGAGCCGCCAACTGGCGGAGAATGCCGCCGCCGGAGGCGTGCCGGTGGTGAGCAGCACGGGCACGAACGCGAGCCGCAGGTTGACCAGCAGCACGGCGGCGTACCCGACCAGCCACACCGAGGTGCCCAGCGGCGTCTTCTGCAGCTCCCCGGCGATGAACGGCGGGAGCTCGATCCCCCTGGCGAGCGAGGTGCCCAGCTGGAGGCCGCCGAGGGGCACGAGCACGAAGACGTACAGGGCCACGAGACCGAGGTGCGGCCCCACCAGCCCTCGGGCCACGGCCAGACCGTCGGCGGCGAGTTCCCGGATCCGGGGGATCCTGCCCTCGAAGAGGGCACGACCGAGGAGAACGAAGGCCGCATGTTGGACGAGTGCCGCAGTGGTGGCCACACCGGCGAGGAGCATCAGGAGCAGGACCGCTGGCGGGTGCCGCACGAGCTGGCCGATGCTGGCCTCCGTGAGCGCCGGGACACCGGCAGTCGCCAGGGCGGCGCGAAGCAGGAGGACGATGACCGGACCGGCGACCAGTCCGGCCAGGACCTGCAGCATGACCGCGGTGCGCAGCCAGGTGCGCCAGTGGACGCCCACCACGCGCACCGCGGTGACGACGGCGTCGCCCACCGTCACGGCGCCCCGACCACGCCGACCTCGACCCGCTCACCGACGCCCGCGTCGACGACGACGTTGATGCCGGCGGGGATGGCACCGTCGAGCGCTTCGAGGAGGGCGGCGGGGTCCGGCAGGTCTTCGGGGACCTCTACACCGAGGACCGCGGTGCCGGAGGTGATCGTCACGTCGACCAGCCTCCCACCCGGCGCCGATGCGAGCCACTCCTCCGCGACCTGGGTCACGCGCCGGGTCCAGAGGGCGACGGCGAGGTTCGCGGCCGTGTTGGACAGCAGTGGCACGAGCACCAGGACGAGGACCGCCGCGACCGCGGAGTTCGCGCGCCTGCGGTTGAAGCCGCGGGCCAGGGCGGCCTCTCGGGCGTAGCCGTAGGCGGTGAACACCAGCGTGCCCGCCAGCACCAGGGCGACCATGTTCGAGAGGAAGAGGAGGAAGGCCCCGAGGGCGAGGATCGGTTGGCCGTTCCCGAGGCAGATGCCCACCACCCCCAGGGGCGGAACGAGCGAGATTGCGATGGCGACGCCCGGCAGCACGTCGCTGACGTCGCGGCGGGCCAGCCCGACCGCCCCGGCGAGTCCGGTGGCCACGGCCGCCACCATGTCGAGGATCCCGGGAGAGGTGCGGGCGGCCACCTGCGAGTTGGAGACCGAGCCGATGGTGTCGGGCAGCGGCCACGACGCCAGCGCGCCGAGCGTGATCACCGTGGCCACCCCGGCCAGCACCCAGCCGAGCGATCGGACCACCTGGCTCGCGTCGCCGCGCACGATCCCGAGCGCGATCCCCATGATGGGCACGGAGAGGGGCGCGATGATCATGGCCCCGATGACGGTGGCCGTCGAGTCGCCCAGGACGCCCGCGACCGCGATGACGGCGGACAGCACCAGCATCGTCCAGAAGCCGGACAACGTGGCATGGCGGTCACCGTGGTCGAGGTCGAGCCGGGCGGTGAGGTCGTCGAGGTCCCGCCGCTGCCCGGCCGGCAGGATCGTCTCCCACCCGCCGGTCATGGCGTGAAGGGCCAGGCGAGCGGGATCACCACGAGGGCGATGACGAGCCAGGTGGCCAGGAGGGGGAGCCCGAATCTCCAGTAGTCCCCGAAGCGATAGCCGGCCGGACCCATCACCATCATGTTCGCGGGGGTGGCGATCGGGGTCAGGAAGGACGAGGATCCGGCGACGGCCACGAACATCAGCACGGGGGCGGGGGAGATACCCGTCTCCAGGGCGGCGGCCACCGCGATCGGCACCACGATGAGCACGGTGGCGGTGTTCGAGATGATCTGCCCGAGGGAGGCGGTCAGCAGGAAGAGCGCGATGATCAGCAGATACGGCGAACTGGTGCCCACCGCCGCGAGCAGCGCCCCGGCGATGAGATCGGCGGCACCGGAGGACGAGATCGCGGTCGACAGCGGGATGAGGCCTCCCAGGAGGACGATGGTCTGCCAGGACACGGCCCGGTAGGCCTGCTGCGGGCTGACCACCCGGAACGCCACCATGGCACCGGCGGCCGCGAGGCCGGCGACCGCCGGGGGGACGGCGCCGGTGGCCAGCAGCACCACCATCGCCCCGAGGATCACCACCGCCTCGACGGCGCGCGCACCGAAGGGCACAGCCTGGCGGCGCACGCGATCGGGGGAGTCCGTCACGAGCACGTCGCGATCGTCGACGAGGGTGTCGATGATGGCCCACGGGCCGTGCAGCAGCAGGGAGTCCCCCTCCGTCAGGACGGTCTCCCGTGAGCCACGGTCCCTGCCCATGTGGCCGACGGCGAGGATCACGATCTCGCCGAGGCGCACCATGCCGGGGAACACCCGCTCACCGACCAGGGGGGAGCGTGGCGGGACGACCACCTCGACGACCCCCATCTGCTTCGTCACCAGCCCGTCGGCCGTCACGGGGCGCATCCCGACGCCCAGGCCGTGGGACTCGGCGAAGGCGATGACGTCCCCGGCCGGCCCCGAGATGGCCACGGCGTCACCCGGCGCGAGCACGTGGTCACTGCCGGCAACCGAACCGGACCTGGATTGGAGACCGAGCACGGTGAGGGACGGCGGTGAGACCGCCAGGGAACCGACGGTCGTTCCCACGACCGGCGAGTCGGCCCGGACTCGCAGCCGGTAGAAGCCGTCCTGGAGGGCGTAGTGTCCGGCGAGCGTCCTCGCGTGCCTGCTCAGGTCGGACAGCGCGGAACCCGGTGCCCGCCTCGGGAGCAGGCGAGGTCCGGCGAGGACGGCGAGCAGGATGGTGGCGGCGAGGAGCGGGACGCCGAGGATGGCGAACTCGAAGAAGCCGAAGGGTTCCCCGCCCGCCCCCGCCAGGGCGTCGCTCACGATCACGTTCACCGGGCTGCCCGAGAGCGCGAGCAGGGAGCCGGCGTGCGCGGCGAAGGCGAGCGGCATCAGCATCTGGGAGGGGTGGTGATCGTGGCGGAGCGCGACGATCACCACCATCGGGAGCAGGGCGGCCACGGAACCATTCGGGCTCACCACCGCGGTCAGGACCCCTGCGAGCACCATGAACGCGACGAGGAGGCGACGCCGGCCGGTGCCCGCACGGTCCGTGATCGCCTGGCCAGCCCAGGTGGTGACCCCGGTGGCGTCCAGGCCCTCGCTGACCACGAACAGAGAGGCCACGAAGATGACCACGGGGTCGCCGAACCCTGCGAGCGCCTGTTCCACCGGGAGCACTCCCGTGAGGTACAGCGTGAGCGCGGTGCCGACGGCCACGACCCCCACCGGGAGTCGGTTCCACACGAACAGGGCGACGGCTCCGGCCAGGATGAGCAGGCTTGTGACCGCGGGATCCATGCGGAGTCCTCAGATGCCCTGGAGGATTCGTGCCTTCTGAACCTCGAACTCGATCTCGGTGAGCACGCCGGCCGCCTTCAGTTCACCGAGCTGCTTGAGCTGCTCGATCATGGTGGCGGTGTCAGGCGGTGCGGGGGCCGCCACCGGGGGCAGTGGGGCGGGCGCGGGTGTGGCGACAGGCACCGGAACGGGGGCCGGCGCCGGCGCCGCATGCTGGGCGGCCCACTTCCCCTGCTGCCTGGCGGCCGCCCTGCCGTGGGCGCGGGTGGCGGTGGACGTGATGACCGCGGTGCGCGCGGCCGTCCTCAGGAGGCTCATTCTTCTCTCTCTCCAAACTCGTCAGTCGTCGTCCCCGAGGACTGCGATGAGGTCCAGGGGGTCCACATGGGCCGAGGTGACGATCCGGGCGCCGCCGGCCTCGATCGCGTCGGCCAACGGCATGATCCACACGTGCTCGAACAGGAGCACTCCGGCGAGGCTCCCGGGCTCGACGACCTCGCCGACGAAGGCGACGTCGTCGGGATCCAGGAGTCCGGAGGAGGCGCCCTCGAGGAACGCGAGTTCCGATCCGGCCACCGCATCGGCGAGGTCGACGAGGGCGACGCCACCCTCGGCGTCGCGGCGCACGAACTCGAGGTCGAGGACATGGATGATGTCCCGCTCCACGAGGTCGAGGAGGGTGGCGAATCCCTCCGGCCGCAGTTCACCGCGGGGGAACTCGATGACGAGCACGTCCACGGGTCCGAGCCTGTCGGTCATGTCACTCCTCCTCTGTCAGGGTGAGGCCCGTCGCGTCACCGATGGTCAGGGTGGTGCCGTCGACCGAGAGGGTGGGGGAGGACGTGAGGAGGGCCGTGAGCCACTCGTCCTGTGCCATGAGGGCGTCGTCGCAGGCCATGAGCGTCGAGGCGAGCTGCTCGGCCTCGAGGGTGCCGCCGTCCCACTGCGCCTCGCCGAAGATCGTGTTGCAGCCCGCGTTCGCGGAGACCTGACCGTCCTCGAACGCGAGCGTGATGGCACTGCCCTCGACGAGGTCGTGTCCCCGCACCTCGGTCGCGGTGAAGGTGCGCCCCTCGAGGTCGGCCGACCCGCCCGCACATCCCGTCAGGGCGAGGGAGAGGACGGCGATGGCCGCGGGCGCCCGGAGGGAGCTCATGCCTCGGGGGAGGAGAGGTCGGCGGCGAGCTCCTGCTCGTCCGCCTCGGACAGCGAGGTCTGGAGGACCGTTCCACCGAACGGTGCGAGCGCGGCGGCGAACTTGTCCTCGGTGATCTTGCGGGCCATGACGACCACGGCCGCCTTCCCGGGCTCCAACATGGCCTGCACCCGGTCGCGGAAGGCACGGTCGATCCCCGACTTGGACAGCCGTCCGCTGACGGCACCCATGAGGCCGCCCATCGCGAACCCGAACACGGGAACGAGGAACAACAGGCCGAACAGCATGCCCCACAGCGCGCCGGAAGCAGCCGACGCGCCGACGATACGTCCGGGCGTGTCCACGTGCTGCTTGCCGTCGTCGCTCACCTTCACGACGGCGAGGCCGCTCAGGTCGACGACGAAGTCACGCTGGAGCTCCAGGACCCTCTCGTAGGCGCGGGTTGCGGAGTCGTGGTCCTCGTACCCCAGGATGATCAGTTCTGACATGTCGTGCTCCTTCGTCCCTGTGGGACCCCCCGGACGGGCGGTCGGCCGATGACTCACTGTGGCTCCTGCCGCCGTGCGGGTGGATCACCCGCAACGGGTGATCCACGCTCCGGATCGCTCAGTGACGATGACAGTCCCCGACGAACGGCCACACCATGGCACACCCCGCTCCACACGCGACCCTGGAGGTGCGGATCTGCGCACGGGGAACGCTGCCGGAATCCGCTCGCCGCGAGCTCGCCGGCTTCGACGAGTGGTGCGACAACAGCCACGTGGTGCTCCGCGGCGAGGTGGCGGACCTGCCCGCCATCGTCGGGGTGCTGGAGCTCCTCCGCCGGGCGGGTCTCCACATCCGGGACGTCGAACTGGTGCCACTCGGAGGATCACCGGCGTCCGGGACGTCCAGCGCAGTCGCGCGCATCGCATTCCTCGGGAACGTCTCCGAACTGCTCACCCTCGTCATCGACGGCGCCCGCATCGCGGAGACGCCTGCGACCACCACCGTGGAGGTGGCCCTCCCCGACGACACGGATGCGCTGTTCGAGCTTCTCGCACACGTCGAGCGCCTCGCACTCGACATCGTGGAACTCCACGTCCGGCCTGAACGGGGTTCGAGGAACGGCCGGGGAGGGCCTACACTGGAGGAGGTCAGGGAGCACGTCAGTGAGGCTCCCCGCTCTCCCGGGTGAGGCTGCGTGGACAGGTCCAGCAGGGTCTCGTCGCTCTTCGACGCACGGCTCCGTGTCCCGCGACCCCCGGCCAGCCACGTTCAGAGGCGCCGGATCACCGACCTGATCGACCATCGGACCACCGCGGCGCAGGTGACACTCGTGACCGGCGGCGCCGGCTCCGGCAAGACCCTCGCCGTGGCCCAGTGGGCACTCGGCCGTGAGGAGGCGGAGCGGATCGCCTGGCTCTCGCTCGACCGGAGCCTCACCAATCCGGCGCGGCTCTGGCGTGGCATCGTGCGCGCGGTCCGGGACGCGAGTGACATCGCAGAGCCACTGGTCGTGCCGGACGTGGTCGACGAGGAATTCGTGGAGTCGTTCGTCGACTGGGTCGCTCCCGCAGAGGTCGTGCTCATCCTCGACGACCTCCAGGACCTTGACGGATCCGAGGCGTGGGACTCCCTCGACCACCTCCTCAGGCTGATCCCACGCAGGCTGCGGCTCGTCCTCATCGCGCGGCACGACCCGCCGCTTCTGCTGCACCGGCTCCGCCTCGCCGGTCAGGTGGGCGAGATCCGCGCCTCCGACCTCGCCTTCACACACGAGGAGGTCGGCGAGCTCCTGAAGGACCGTGGTCTCGACCTCCTGGAGACCCAGGTGGGAGTCCTCCTCGAGATGACCGAGGGGTGGCCGGCGGGGCTCCGGCTCGCGATCATGAGCCTGGAGTCGGCCCCCGATCCCGTCTCAGCCGTCGCGGAGTTCAGCGGGCACCAGGCGCTCGTGGCCGGTTATCTCGTCGACGAGGTGATCCGCGGCCTCGGGGAGGTGCGCGCCACGTTCCTGCTCCGTACATGCGTCACGGACCAGGTCTGCGGCCCCCTGGCGCGCGCCCTGACCGCGGACAGGTCCTCGGCGAAGGTGCTGGAGGAGATGGCCCGGGACAACGCCCTCGTCACCGAGCTGCGCGACAGTGGCTGGTACCGCTACCACCCGCTCATGCGGCAGATGCTGCGGGCGCGCCTCCATGTGGAGAACCCCGAGCTGGAACGGGAACTCCACCGCACCGCATCCGCCTGGTACGAGAGCCGCGACGAGTGGAGGTCCGCACTGGAGCACGCGGTGGCCGCGGAGGAGTGGGACCTCGTCGGCCGGCTGACCCTCCGTTCCGCGGCCGTGCTGCTGTTCTCCGCGGACCGATCGGCCCTCGCCGCGCTCTCCGACCGCGTCCCGCTCTCGGTCGCACACCGCAACCCCGAACTGTTGCTGAGTCTCGCCCTCGCGGCCTTCAGCCGGCGGGAGCACGAGATCGAGACCGCCCTGGTGGCGAGCGCGAACACGCTCGTCGGCGAGCTGCCGGAGCCCCGGCGTTCCATCGCACAGCTCAACCTCCACGTCCTGGCAGCCATCTCGGCACGGCGGGCCGGCAACGCCAGCGAGATGGCCGACCACGCCGCCGCGGCTTCCCGGATCGTTGAGGAGCTGAGGCCGGAGGACGCTCCCGGGTGGGTGGCCTACCGCGGTGCCCCCCAGGCGCTCGCCGCCATCGGTGAGGTCTGGTCCGGGCGTCCCAGCCACGCCGAGGCCCTGCTCCTGGCGGCACTCTCCCAGTCCGACCGGTCCCGCTTCGAGGGATACGCAGCCGTCTACCACCAGGGACAGTACGCCCTGGCCGAGGTGGTGCTCGGCAGGATCGCCTCCGCGCGCGCGATCGCGCTGCGCGCCCTCGAGACGGCGGAGCAGATGGGCGCTCGGTTCCGCGTCGAGGCGGGCGCCGCCTGGCTCGCCCTGGCGGCTGCGGAGGTGCAGCGGGGCGATGTCGCAGCGACCGGCCGCGCCCTGGACTTCTGTGCGCTCGCAACCGACAGCGCCCGAGACCCGTTCGTGGCCGTGGGCCTTGACGTCGTGGCTGTGCGGCGCGCGCTCCTGCTCGCGGACGTTCCGGCCGCCCGACGCCACCTCGGCGCCATCCAGCGGCGCCTGGTGAGCCATCCCGGGATGCGCCACGTGGCGCGCCTGCACCTTGCGTTGTCCGCCGAGACGGACCTCGCCGCCGGTCTCACCCAACGCGCCCGGGCCCTCCTCGCAGCGGTGGATGCCGATGAGCCCCGGGACAGCGAGCCCGACGACGGCGAGCCCGACGTCCTCGCGGTCCCACGGGCTCGGGTCCTCCTCGCGACCGGTCACCCGGAGGATGTTCGTCCGACCGTCGAACAGATGCTCGGGGCCGGGGGGACGGTGGGCGGCGAGGCCTGGCTGGTACTCGCGCTGGCCGAGGACCGCCTCCGCCGAGATGCCGCCGCCGGCGAGGCCTTCACGCACGCACTCGACCTGGCCGCGGCGGAGGACGCCGTCCTGCCGTTCCTCCGGCCGCGGGACAGGTTGGGCGGGCTGCTGCGCCGGCACCTCGACGTGGTCGGCACCCACCGTGGGTTAGTGGACCGGATCCTCGCAGTGGGCAGCGACACGGATCCCGGCGGGGATGTCGCACTCGAGCCCCTCACCGACCGTGAGGTGTCGGTTCTCGTCCACCTGCCGACCATGAGCTCCAACGTCGAGATCGCCGATGCGCTCGGAATCTCGGTGAACACGGTGAAGCAGCACCTGAAGGCCATCAACAGGAAGCTGGGCGTCTCCAGCCGGCGGGACGCCGTACGGGTGGCCCGGCGGTTCGGCCTGATGCCCGCCGCCGCACCGCCCAACTGACCGCTGCTCGTCCCATACGAGGAGGATGCTGGTGCCATGAGAGATCGCCCCGCCCTCGTCCTCGGGCTCGTCGCGGCCCTGGTCGCCGTCCTGGCGATCGTGGCCGCCGTGGTGGCCGGGACCCGGGAACACCCGGCGCTGGACGCCGGCACCCCTGACGGGGTCGTCCAGCTCTACGTGGTAGCCCTCTACGACGGCGACGACGCCACGGCCGTGCAGCACCTCGACCCGGCGCTCGGTTGCACCGACCCCCTCCCGGAGCGCTACCTGGCCGGGACCGCCCGGATCGGCGTCGCGGCCACGACCGTGACCGGGGACCGTGCGACCGTCGACCTCCGTATCGAGGAGGGCGCCGGACTCGACACCTGGTCCCACCGGGAGACCTTCACCCTGCGGCGCGACGGCGAGACCTGGCTGATCACCGGGCACCCCTGGCCCATCTACGAGTGCGAGAGGTGGGTCGACTGACCATGGGACTGTCCATCGTGTTCACGCTCCTCGGCCTCGCCGTCCCCGTCGGCCTCGTCGCCGTCCTCGTGCTCGCCATCCGGCGCCGCGGCCAGGACGGCAGCCCCGGCACCGGCGCACGGGGGGTCAGGCGCTTCTTCCAGTACCTGCTGCTCCTGGCCCTGATGATCGTGGCGGCCATCGGCGTCGCAGACCTGCTCGGACGGCTGCTGGGCGCCGACGCCCCGGGCGGCGAGACGCTGGCCCGCACGCTCGCCTTCACCCTCGTCGGCCTGCCCCTCGCCCTCCTCATCGCGTGGTGGACCAGGCGGTCGATGGCGCGCGATCCGGAGGAGGCACACGCCGTCGGCTACGCGATCCACCTGACGGTGGCAGCCCTCATCGCGCTGGTCGTCGCGATGTTCTCCCTGCAGACCGTGCTGGCCGGCCTCCTGCGCGGCTCGTTCGACGGCGGCGCCCTCGCGGCCGTCCTCGTCTGGGGCGCCCTCTGGGCCCTGCACTGGTGGCTGGCCGCCCGCGCGCTCGACCACGGCCGTGCCTGGCCCCACCTCCTGTTCGGCTCGCTCATCGGACTCGGCACCACCATCGTCGCCCTCGGGCTCCTCCTGGGATCCAGCCTGGAGGTCCTCCTGCTCGATGGCGGCGGCCAGCTCGTCGTCGGATCCGCCCGACAGCTCGCCGGACACGGCGCGACCCTCGCCGTCGGCATCCTGGTCTGGGTCCGCTACTGGCTGTGGGGTGGTCTGCGACTGCCACGCACCGTTCCCTGGCTCGTGACCGTCCTGCCCGTGGGGGTTGGCGGCGGGCTCATCCTCGCCGTCTCGGCGGCCTCGGTGCTCCTGTGGCAGGTCCTGGTGTGGGTGGCCGGTGATCCGAACGGAACCGCCCGCCAGCACTTCGCAGACGCCCCGGGCGCCCTCGCGTTCGCCGTGGCCGGGCTCGTCGCCTGGTGGTACCACCGCGCCCTGCTCGCCGAGTCGCACGAGACGCGCACGGAGGTGGATCGGGTGCACGAGTACCTCGTCGCCGCCATCGGCCTGCTCGCCGCGGCGGCTGGCGTCGGGATGGTGGTGGTGGCGGTCATCGAGTCGTTCACCCCGGGCCTCGACCTCGGCGTCTCCGTCCTCAACACCCTGCTCGGCGCACTGACGCTCCTGCTGGTGGGCGTGCCCCTCTGGTGGCTCTTCTGGGCCAGGATCCGCCGTGCGCAGGCCGGCGATCCGGAGGGGGAGGTCAGCTCACCGACCCGCCGCACCTACCTCGTCCTCCTCTTCGGCATCGCCGGAGTGGCCGCCGTCATCGCCCTGATCGTGACGGTGTTCGTCCTCCTGCAGGATGTGCTGGCCGGCACGGCCTCCGGGGAGACGATCCGGTCCATGCGCTACGCGCTCGGCGTGCTGCTCGCAACCGCAGCGGTCTCCGCCTACCACGGTGCCGTGTACCGCGAGGACCGCGCGGTGACGCTCCCGGCCGCACCGCTCGGGCCGCGGACCGTGCTCCTGATCGGAGCTCCGGCGCCCGATCTCGAGCAGTCGATCCGGCGCGCCACCGGAGCGCGGACCGAGCTCCTCGTCCGCACGGATGGCACTGCCCCACCGTGGTCTGAGGAGGCAGTGCTCGCGGCCATCGCCACGCAGCCCGGTGAGCACCTCGTGGTCCTGACGGACGGCGAGGGACTTCGCGTCATCCCCGTCCACCGCCGGCCCTGACCGGGTTTCGCCACCTCCCGGGGGGATACTCCTGGGGGTGTCGTGGTGTGTCCCACATCACTGACGAGGTGACGATGGCGCTCCTCTCGGCACCGGCCGCGAGCATGGCGGGGATCTGGTAGCGCATCCCGTAGAGAACAACGCCGGCATCGGCGGCCGAAGGTCTCGACGGCGAAGTCGACGGACGCCGCTCAGGTTGATGTCGATGACCTTTGGCCAGGCGTCGAGGTCGGTCTCCCCGGCAGTGGCCTCCATCCACGGCAGCGTGGCCGCCATCGGGAACGGCGCGTACACGGCGGCCAAGCACGGCGTCGTCGGCATCACCCGGAACGCCGCCGCGGAGTACGGACCGCAGGGGCTGCGGATCAACTCGGTGGGCCCCGGGTACATCATGACGCCGCTGCTGACCAACAACCTCACCCCGGACATCATGGAGATGCTCAAGGGCAAGCACCCGCTCGGGCGCCTCGGCAGGCCCGAGGAGGTCGCGCACCTGGTGTGCTTCCTGCTCTCGGAGGACGCGTCCTTCATGACCGGCGGCTACTACCTCGTCGACGGCGGCTACACGATCGTCTGATCAGGATGCGGGGCGCCATCTCGGGAGGCGAGGTGGTGCCCCGCACGCTATCAAGGTGTCATGGCCTCTTTCGGATTCCACTGCTCCCACGAACAGATCGCCCCCAGCCGGCTCCTGCGCGACGTGCAGGCCGCCGAACGCGCCGGCTTCGACATGGCGATGTCCTCCGACCACTTCTTCCCGTGGAGCGAGCGCCAGGGACACTCGGGGTTCACCCTCTCGTGGCTCGGTGCCGCCCTCGCCACCACCTCGTTGCGCATCGGCTCGGTCAACGCCCCCGGCCAGCGCTACCACCCGGCCATCGTCGCGCAGGCCACCGCCACGCTCGGTGAGATGTTCCCCGGCCGCTACTGGGTGGCGCTCGGGACCGGGCAGAACATGAACGAGCACGTCACGGGCGAGCCGTGGCCCCTGAAGGAGGAGCGCCAGCGCCGCCTCGAGGAAGCCGTGGACGTCATCCGTCGCCTGCACCGCGGTGAGGAGGTCACCCACCACGGGCTGGTCACGGTCGAGCAGGCGAGGCTCTACGATCGTCCCGCCACCCCCGTGCCCCTCCTTGCCACCGCGATCACCCCACCGACGGCGGCGCGTGCTGCTGCGTGGGGCGCCGACGGCGTCATCACCATCAACCAGCCCCACGAGAAGCTCCGCGCCGTCGTCGACGCCTACCGCTCCGCCGGCGGCACCGGGAAGCTTGCCATCCAGGTGCACCTGTCCTGGGCGCCCACGCGCGACGAGGCCGAGGCCATCGCCCTCGACCAGTGGCGCACCAACGTGTTCGACGCGCCGCTCAGCCTCGACCTCGCCACCCCCGAGCACTTCGACATCGCGAGCCGGGACGTGACACTCGCGACCGTGGAGGGCGCCGTGCGCGTCTCCGCCGAGCCCGCCCAGCACGTCGAGTGGATCCGGGAGTACGTGGAACTCGGGTTCGAGGAGGTCTACCTGCACTTCGTCGGGCAGGATCAGGACGCCTGGCTGGACGTCGCGGCCACCGAGGTCCTCCCGGCCCTGAAGGGAGCCTGAGCATGCGTATCACCGACACCTCCGACCTCTGGTACAAGAACGCCGTCGTCTACTGCCTCGACGTCGAGACGTTCTTCGACTCCGACGGCGACGGCGTGGGGGACTTCCACGGCCTCGCCGAACGCATCGACCACCTCGCCGAACTGGGGGTGACCACCCTCTGGCTGATGCCGTTCTACCCGACCCCCGGGAAGGACGACGGCTACGACGTGGCCGACTTCTACGGGGTGGACCCGCGCCTCGGCACCCACGGCGACGTCGTCGAGGTCATCCGGACGGCCAAGGACCGGGGGATGCGCGTGATCGCCGACCTGATCGTCAACCACACCTCGGACCAGCACCCCTGGTTCGTGGAGTCTCGTAAGTCCCTCGACAACCCGTACCGCGACTTCTACGTCTGGCGCTCCGACCCGCCCCCCGACACCTCGGACGAGGTCGTCTTCCCCGACGAGGAGGACTCGATCTGGGAGAAGGACCCCGCGACGGGGGAGTGGTACCTGCACCACTTCTACTCCCACCAGCCCGACCTCAACATCGCCAATCCCAGGGTGCAGGACGAGATCGCCAAGGTCATGGGCTTCTGGTTGCAGGTGGGCGTGGACGGCTTCCGCGTGGACGCCGTCCCCTTCTTCCTCAACGACCTCGGGATGTCGGTCAGGGAGAAGGAGGACTTCTCCGAGCCGCACGAGTACCTGCGCTCCCTGCGGCGGTTCCTGCACCGGCGCAGCGGCGACGGCATTCTCCTGGGCGAGGTCAACGTGCCCTACTCCGACCAGGTCGACTTCTTCGGCGGCAGGGACGGGGACGAGCTCACGATGATGTTCGACTTCGTCGGGATGCAGGCGATGTACCTCTCCCTGGCGCGGCAGGACGCACGGCCGCTGGCGAAGGCGCTGAGGTCCCGGCCCATGAGCAGGCTCTCCCCGGACTCGCAGTTCGCGAACTTCGTCCGCAACCACGACGAGCTCACCCTCGACAAGCTCAGCGAGTCCGAACGGCAGGAGGTCTTCGAGGCGTTCGGCCCCGAGCCCGAGATGCAGTTGTTCGACCGGGGGCTGCGCCGCCGGCTCCCCCCGATGCTGGAGGGTGACCCGCGGCGGATCCGCATGGTCTACTCCCTCCTGTTCGCGCTCCCCGGCACCCCGGTGCTGTTCTACGGCGAGGAGATCGGAATGGGGGAGAACCTCTCGATTCCGGGCCGCATGGCCGTCCGGACCCCCATGCAGTGGGCGAACGACCCCACCGGAGGCTTCTCGGAGGCCGACCCGAAGCAGCTCGTCCAGCCCCTCCCGGACGGGTCCTACGGCCCGCAGCACGTCAACGTCGCCGACTCCCGCCGGGATCCGGACTCCCTCCTCAACCACGTCTCACGGCTCGCACGCCGCTACCGGGAGTGCCCGGAGCTCGGCTGGGGGGACTTCGCCGTGCTGCGCCAGCCGCACCGCGCGGTCCTCGCCCACCGGGCCACGTGGGAGAGCGCCTCGATGGTGCTGCTGCACAACTTCGGACCCGACGCGGTCACGGTGCCGCTGGCGCTGGACGAGGAGGAGGGGACGCTGCTGGTGGACCTCCTCCAGGCGGGGGAGTGCACGGTCGGTCCCGACGGTGAGGTGGAACTGGAACTCGACGGGTACGGCTTCCGCTGGCTGCGCGTCCAGCACCTGGGGGAGCGGCGCCTGGTGTGATCGCAGGGGTCTGATCGGAGCGGTCTGACCGCAGGGCGATCAGCGCTCGTCGAGGATCTCGCAGCCGGTGGTCCCCGTGACCGCCGTCGTCGTGTCCTCGGCGAGCGCGACGAGCGCTCCGTCGCCCGTGGAGCAGGTGAGGCCGGCCACCTGTCCCGCGCTGCGACCGTTGGCCAGCAGGGCGCCGGCCGTGGCGGTCTCCACCGTGACGCCCTCGAGCGTGGGGGAGGCGTCGTCGCTGAGCTGCACGGCGAGCCGCGGGCCCGACACGAGGAGTCCGGTGGCGGAGCCCGCCGCCGACTCGGCCCAGATGAGACCGACCTCGCCCTCCGTCCGGACGCCCACGCCGCTGATGGAGGGGCGGGACTCTCCCACGAGGGCGATGCCGACCGGGCTGGGCCCAGTCACCGTGACGCCGCTGAGGACGACGCGTGCGGCGTCGGACACGCGCACGCCCACCTCGGAGGCGTCGGCGACGGTGGTGTCCTCGACGCTCCCCGCGCCGTCGCCCGTGACCTGGATCCCGGTGGCACCCCCGATGACGGCCGCACGGGTGATCCGGGGCGCCCCACGCCCGGTGAACGCGATCCCCACCTGGGAGCCGGAGATGCCGGCGCCGCGGACGAGGGGCGCCGCGTCGTCGTCCACGCGCACTCCCACCTGCGCACCGGTGATCGTCACGTCCTCGGCGCGGCCGGCGCCGGACTCGATCCAGCAGAGCCCGCAACCAGCGGTGTCCTCGACGGTGATGCCTCGCAGGGTCGGCGTCTCCGAACCGGCGACGACGACGCCGCCCCCCGGCGTGCCCCTCACCTCCACGTCCGTCAGTTCCCGCCGTGTCCCGGAGGCGAGCAGTGGCCCGGAGGACGGCCTGAGGACGATCCCGTAGCCACCACCCGGCGCGCCCTCGATGCCCACGCGGTCGAGAACGTACCCGCCGCCGGCGACGAGCACGACGGACGCGCCGCTGCCGCCGGCGACGGTCAGGTCCCGCAGCACCGCGTCGCCGTCCGTCGAGAGGACGAGCGCGCCCTCCGCCGCGGTGGAGGTGATCACGGTCCGGCCCCGGCCGGCGCCGACGAGGGTCACGGGGCGGAGCATCACCAACGGTTCCACGACGCGGAACTCGCCCGCGGCCAGTCGGATGACCGAGCCGGACCCGGCGACGGCGAGCGCCGCCACCAGCTCCTCGGACGTGGCCACGGTCAACTGGACGGCGCCCAGATCCGAGGGATCGGCGGTCCCGAGCGGTCCGGCGCGGAAGGCCGCCGCGATCGCGTCCTGCACGGGACTCCCGCCGGAGAGCCGGTCGAGTTCCTCCCGGATGTCGGCCGCGAGGGCGCCGGGGTCACAACCCAGCTCCTCGGCCTCGGCGCGGAGCTCGGCGGTGACGGCGGCGAAGTCGCCCTGCCGGGCGGTGACGCCGGCGGGGATGCCCTCGGCGGTGGCCCCCGCGAAGCTGTCCACGTACTCCTGGACGGCGTCCACGATCCCGACGGCCAGCAGCGTGCACGGCTCGCCGTGCTGCGTGGTGGTGGGGCCGGGCGTGGGGGGCGAGCCCGGGCTGCAGGCGGAGAGGGACAGCGCCAGCACCGTCACCGTGGTCGCGATTCCCGTGCGCATGGACTGACAGTAGCCGCCGAGTGCGACACAATGTCCGTTGAACAGCTGAAGGAGCACACGGTGGCAGCAATCGACGTGACCGGCCTGCGCAAGGCGTACGGACCGCTCACCGCGGTGGACGGACTCGACCTCACGGTCGAGGCGGGTGAGGTCGTCGCCCTCCTGGGGCCGAACGGCGCCGGCAAGACCACCACGGTGGAGATCCTCGAGGGCTACCGGAGGCGGGACGCGGGGGACGTGAGGGTGCTCGGCACCGATCCGGAGAAGGGGGGCCAGGCACTGCGCGAGCGCATCGGGGTGGTGCTCCAGGAGGCGGGCTTCGAGGAGAGCTTCACCCCGCGCGAGCTCATCCGGCTCCACGCCGGCTACTACCCGCACCCGCGGCCGGTGGACGAGGTGATCGCCCTGACCGGACTGGGGGAGAAGGCCGACGCGCGCGTCCGTACCCTGTCCGGCGGCCAGCGGCGCCGTCTCGACCTCGCACTCGGGATCGTGGGTGGGCCGGAGCTGATCTTCCTCGACGAGCCGACCACCGGCTTCGACCCCTCCGCCCGGCGTCATGCGTGGGAGCTGGTCGACGGGTTGCGCGACCTCGGTGCGACCATCCTCCTCACCACCCACTACCTCGACGAGGCCGAGCACCTCGCCGACCGGGTGGTCATCATCGACCACGGACGCGTCGTCGCCGCCGGCACGCCGGCCTCGCTGTCCGCGGGTTCCGGGACGGTCATCTCCTTCCGCCTTCCCCCCGGTGTGGCGACGGCGGACCTCCCCGTCGTCGGGAGGGACCGTCGGGTGGCGGGGAGCGTGGTGGAGGTCCACACCGGCTCGGCCACCGCCGATGTGGCCGCGTTGTCCACCTGGGCGGTCGCACGGGGAATCGAACTCGAGGAGCTCACCCTCGCCCGCCCGAGCCTCGAGGACGTGTACCTCGGGATCGTGGGCGAGGCCGAGGTGGTCGCGTGACGGCGATGCTCGGACGGCAGACCGTCCACGAGCTGGTCTCGTTGCTGCGGACGCCGCTGACGATGATCCTGTCCGTGGCGTTCCCGCTCGTGTTCTTCCTCCTCCTGGCGGCGTTGATGGGTAACGCCGTGGTCGACGAGCGGACCGGTGTGCGCATGGTGCAGTTCCTCGCACCGGCACTGGCGTCGTTCGGCGTTCTCATGGCGAGCTTCTCGTTCCTGGCCTCCGGTCTCGCCGAGGCGCGGGCGAACGGGGTTCTGAAGCGCCAGCTCGGCACGCCCATCCCACGGTGGGTGCTGATCGGTGGGCGTGTCCTCGCGGCCATGATTCTCGGACTCATCGCCGTCGGCCTGGTCCTCGGGGTGGGGGTGGCGTTCTTCGACCTCCAGCTCCTCGGGCGCTCGATCGCCGCGGTGGTGGTGACGCTCCTGCTGTCCTCCCTCACGTTCGCCGCCCTCGGCCTCGCGCTCGCTCTCCTGCTCCCCACCACGCCGATGGTCGTGGCGGTGACCAACGGGCTGGCCATCGTGCTCTCGTTCATCTCGGGCGTGTTCATGATGGGGGGCGACACCCCCCGGTGGATGGAGACCCTGGCGTGGATGTTCCCGCTCAAGCACATGGTCACGCTGTTCTCGGACGGACTGAACCCCTACCTCGAGGGCTCCGGCTTCCACTGGGACAACCTCGCCGCCATCGCCGCCTGGGGCGTCGCGGGCTCGCTGCTGGCTCTGTGGACCCTCCGGTCCGGTCGGGAGGCCAGGCCCGCGTCGGCACGGGCGGGCAGGGTGCGGGCGGTTCCGGCCGACGCCGCCCCCCGCCGCTCGGGTCGGCCATCCCACTGGACACTGCTGACCGAGCAGGTGTCCCACGCGCAGGCGATCCTGTGGCGCGACGCCTCCTCCGTGTTCTTCGCGGTGGTCTTCCCCCTGCTCCTGACCGCCATCATCCCCACGGTGAACGGGGGAGGGGACCTCGAGATCGCGGACGGGCTGCTGCTCGGGTCCTTCTACGCCGCCACGATGGCGATCTACGGCACCGCCGTGACCTCGTTCGTCAACATGCCGCAGGGTCTCGCCGAGGAACGAGAACGCGGCGTGCTGAAGCGCACGCGCGCGACGCCACTGCCCACGGGGACCCTGCTGGCCGGGCGGGTGGCCGCAGCCCTGGTGGTCTCGCTGCTCACGCTGGCGGCGATCGTCGTGCTGACGGTCCTCCTGTTCCGCCCACCCGTCCCTCCCGGCTGGCCCGTGGGGCTACTCGTGTTCGTGGTCTCCGCCGTGACCTTCTCGGTGACCGGGCTTGCCGTGGCGTCCCTGGTGCACTCCGGGCAGGCGGTCCTGGGCGCGACCCTCGGCACGCTGCTCCCGCTGTGCTTCATCTCGGACATCTTCGTGGTCGGCGCGGATCTCCCGGACGTCCTCGACGCGATCGGCTGGTTCTTCCCGCTCCGGCACGCCGCCCGTGCGATGACGGACGCGGTCTCCACCCTGGGCACCCCGTTCCCGTGGACGCACCTCGCCGTGATCCTCGCCTGGCTCGGGGTCTCCCTCGTGGTCATCGCCACCCGTTTCCGGTCGGAGGCCGTGAAGGACCCCCGGCCGGCACTCAGCGCAGTGCGGGGATGACCTCACTGGCGAACAGGTCGATGCCGGAGCGGTCGTACGCCGCCTCGGGGAAGTAGAAGATCCCGTACTCCATGCCGAGCTCGCCGACGGCGCGCAGCTTCTCCACGATCTGCTCCGGTGTACCCACCCCGGGAAGCCCGTCGATGGTGCGGAGCTGGCCCGCCAACTGCTCCTCGGAGAGGTGGGGCCGAAGTCGTTCCACGTACTGCGCCCGCCGTTCGGCCACCTCGGCCTCGTCACGCCCGATGAACACGTTGTAGTTCGCCGACCGGGTGATCTCGGCGAAGTCCCGGCCCACCTCCTCGCAGTGGCCCCGCAGGATCTCGCTCTTGCGGGCAAACCCCTCGGGTGAGCCGTCGAAGTTGGTGTACTGGGCGTACCTCGCCGCAATCCGGAGGGTGACCTTCTCGCCGCCGCCGGCGATCCACAGGGGGATGCCACCCTCCTGGAGGGGGAGCGGCCGGCAGATGGCGCCGTCGACGTCGTAGTGCTCGCCGTGGAACGTGGCGAGGCCCTCCGTCCACGCCTGCCGCATGATCTGGACGCCCTCGTCGAGCATCTTCAACCGCGCACCCGCGCGGGGGAAACCGTAGCCGTAGGCGCGCCACTCGTGTTCGTACCAGCCGCCGCCGATGCCCATCTCGAGCCGGCCCGCGGAGATGTGGTCCACCGTGGCCGCGAACTTGGCGAGGTACATGGGCGGGCGGTAGCCCATGCACGTGCACATCTGTCCGAGGCGCACACGGGACGTGGCAGCCCCGAGGCCCGCCATGAGCGCCCAGGCCTCGTGGGTCGCCTCCTCCGACGGCTGCGGGGTGGTGTGGAAGTGGTCGTACACCCAGATCGAGTCCCACGGGCCGTCGTCCGCGTGCCGGGCGAGGTCCCGCATCACCGCCCACTGGTCGGCGGGCGCGATGCCCACCAGGTCGAAGCGCCAGCCCTGCGGAATGAACAGTCCGAATCTCATCCGACCAGCCTAGAGGGCCGCTCGCGGGGAGGTGCTCAGTACGCCGACGACGATGTCGGGCGCCGGCCGTGCTCCCGCCACTTGGAGACGAGCCAGATCACCGCGACCACGAGCACCACGAGGAGCACGGCGACGAGGAGCGGCAGGAACACCGACACCCCCACGAGCGCGACGGCGGAGACGTCCTCGGCGGTCGAGACGACGGGCCCGCCCGCTCCCGCCGTCGAGACGTTCACGATGGGTCGTCCGATCGCCTTCGCGGTGTGGGTGGTGAACGCGAGGAAGATGCCGAGCGCGATGGGGATCCACGCCCCCGACTGGAAGATCTCCGCCGGATCGCTCACGGCGATCGTCTCCGAACCGGAACCGGCCGCGAACACCATGCCGCCCGCAGCAGGCCGGACCACGGTCTGCAGGACGTCGTTCACACTGTCCACGGCGGGCACCTTGTCCGCCACCACCTCCACCACGAGGAGGATGCCGAGGATCACCAGTGCGGCCGGCGACTCGAGCCACGCCCAGCCCGCAGGCAGCATCAGCAGGTCGGTGTACCGGGACAGCAGGCCCAGTGCCAGGAGGGGGATGTACGCGTTCAGGCCGGCCGCCATCGCGAGCCCCGAGCCTGTCAGCACTTCCAACACGTCACAAGAATGGCATGATTTCGTGAAGGGAGCATGGGTGGGAACATCACAAATCGGGAAAGGGCCGCGATGGCGAGCACGGGCGACGCGCAGGCGTTGAGTTCCCGCGTCTGGACCGTGCCCAACGTGATCTCGATGCTCCGCCTCGCGCTGGTCCCCGTCTTCGCCTGGCTCATCCTCACCGAGCAGGACGTCGCCGCCGTCGTCGTGCTCATCGTGGCAGGCGCCTCGGACTGGTTCGACGGCGTGATCGCCCGGCGCTTCGACCAGATGAGCCGTCTCGGCCAACTCCTCGACCCCGCCGCGGACAGGTTGTACATCCTCGTCACCCTCATCGGCCTCGGCTCGCGCGGCTTCGTCCCGTGGTGGCTCGTCGCCGTCATCGTCGGCCGGGACGTGCTGCTGACCGCGCTCCTGCCGGCGCTGCGCCGCCGCGGTCTGGCGCCGCTGCAGGTGCACGTGGCCGGTAAGGCCGGCACGTTCGCGCTCATGTACTCCTTCCCCCTCCTGCTCCTCGCCCACCTCGGTGGCACCCTCGGGTACCTCTCGCTGGTGGTGGGGTGGGCCGCCGCCCTCTGGGGAATCGCGCTCTACTGGCTCTCTGCCGGCATCTACATCCGCCAGGGCCTGGAGGCGGGCCGATGAGCGCGCCCGCGACGCGGGCCGGCTCCGTGTCCGCCGGCGCACTGCGCCGGCTCCTCGAGGACCCGATCGGGCACGGGTACACGAAGGCCGCCCACGATGCGCCCCGGTCGCCGTGGCAACGCGCGGTGGCGGGCCTCGCCGTCGTCGCGATGGTCGCGGTACCCCTGTGGGCGGCGAAGGACCTGCGGAGCGCACGGTCCGGTGAGGGTGCGAACGCGGCGCTGCGGGAGCAGGTGCAGGGCGACCTCGCCGTCCAGGGAGCGCTCGAGGAGCAGATCGCCGAACTGAACGCCGAGATCCTCGCCAGCCAGTCCGTCCTCCTTCCCGAGGACGGCGCCGCCGGTGCGGGGGCGACCACGCTGGGGATCCATGTCGGCACCGTCCCGGTCACCGGGCCCGGCATCGTCGTGACACTGGACGACTCGAGTGCCGGCACGGCCTCGGAACGGCTGCAGGACTTCGACCTCCAGGTGCTCGTCAACGCACTGTGGGCGTCGGGGGCCGAGGCCGTCGCCGTCGACGGGCAGCGGCTCGCCCCCTCCACCGCGATACGGAATGCCGGCGAGGCCGTGCTCGTGAACCTCACGCCCCTGTCCCCGCCGTACGTCGTGGAGGCGATCGGCGATCCCACGGACCTGCAGGTCCGCCTGGCCAGGACGCGGGCCGCGGGACACCTCGCGGTCCTGCGGGACACCTACGGGATCACGGTCGCCATCGACACCGCGGATTCGCTGGTCCTCGGCGCGGCGCCGTCGCGAGGCGTCCAGTTCGCGGAAATCCTAGGGGAGGAGCCCGATGAGACGATCTCGTGACGGTGGGGAGGAGGGACTGTGCTCGTAGCAGTGGGGCTCGTGATCGGTGTGATCCTGGGGCTCGTCGTGCAACCGACGATCCCGGCGGGGCTGCAGCCGTACCTCCCGATCGCCATTGTGGCCGCCCTGGACGCCATGTTCGGCGCCCTCCGCGCCTACCTCGACGAGGTGTTCTCCGACCGGGTGTTCATCACCTCCTTCATCTTCAACGTCCTCATCGCGGCCTTCATCGTGTTCCTCGGTGACCAGCTCGGCGTCGGGTCACAGATGACCACCGCGGTCGTCGTGGTCCTCGGCATCCGGATCTTCGCCAACGCGGCCGCCATCCGCCGGCACATCTTCAAGGCGTGAGCGTGGAGCGGAGCGTGTGGGACCGGGTCCGCGTCCTGCTGCGGCCGCGGCTCAGCCGCACGCAGGTGGTGGTCGCGTTCCTGGTCGCCCTCGTGGGCTTCAGCGCGGCCACGCAGATCCAGCAGGACGAGGCGGACTCCCTCTCCAGCCTGTCGCAGACCGAACTCGTCCGCCTCCTCGACGAGATCGGCACCCGCATCGACGACCTGTCGGCGGAGCGCGACTCCCTGCGTGCCGACCTGGCCCAGCTCCGCAACGACGTCACGTCCCAGGAGGCCGCCCGCGCCGCGGCGGAGGAGCAGCTCATGGTCCGCTCGGTGCAGGCCGGGGTCGTTCCCGTGCACGGCCCCGGGATCGTGGTGACCGTAGAGGACCCCCGCGGAGCCGTGCGCGCCCAATCCCTGGTGACGCTCATCGAGGAACTCCGCAACGCCGGCGCCGAGGCCATCCAGCTGAACTCCGTGCGCATCTCGACGACCTCGTGGGTGTCCCAGACGGATGACGGGATCGAGGTCGACGGCCTGTCGACCTCGCCGCCCTACCGGGTCAGCGCGATCGGCTCGCCGGACGCCCTCTCCGTGGCGCTCGAGATGCCCGGCGGGGTACTCTCGGCCATCCGTGCGACCGGCGCGACGACCACCCTCCAGGAGCTCGACGACGTCCGCATCGAGGCGGTCCGCGTGCTGCCGGACCTCGTCCACGCGCGGGTCGTCGAACCCGACGAGGAAGGGTGATGCCGCACGCCACATGCGGGTAAAGTTGAGGAACAAGCGAAGGAGGCGATCGTGAGCGAAGCCAGCCGTGAGGGCAACACCACCCAGTTCGGCGCCATTGGCGCCGTCGGGGCCGAGCCGGATGAGTTCTCCCGTGCGTCCCTCACCCCCAGCGACCAGGAGGCCGTCGAGGCACTGCCCCCGGCCTCTGCGCTCCTGATCGTGCAGCGTGGCCCGAACATGGGTGCCAGGTTCCTCCTTGACGCCCCCCGGACGACGGCGGGCCGGCACCCGAGTTCCGACATCTTCCTGGATGACGTCACCGTCTCCCGCAAGCACGCCGAGTTCCTCGCCGAGGACGGCGGGTTCGTGGTCCGCGACGTCGGCTCGCTCAACGGCACCTACGTGAACCGGCAGCGCATCGAGTCCGTGGCGCTCAATGCGGGGGACGAGGTGCAGGTGGGCAAGTACCGTCTCACCTACCACCCCTCGCCGTCCCGGGTGCGGGAGACGGGCGAGCGTCCCCAGTGACCTCCCCACAGCCGGAGTTCCGCGAGCGGCCGCGCACCGGCTACTGGCCGTTCGACGCGTCCCAGAAGGGGACGATGACCATCGGTTCCGTGCTCGCCATCCTCCAGGCCGAGTTCCCCGCGGTGACGGTCTCCAAGCTGCGCTTCCTCGAGGACCAGGGACTGGTCGAACCCACCCGCACCGGCTCGGGCTACCGGAAGTACTCCCAGGCCGACGTCGCACGGCTGCGGTACACGCTGACGCAGCAGCGCGACCACTACCTCCCCTTGCGCGTCATCCGCGATCACCTCGCCGATCTCGATGCCGGTCGGGAGGTCGAGGAGCCGCGCACGGCACGGGTCGTCGCCCGCGAGGGCCGGTTGGTCGGTCCGATCTCCGGGTCGCGGGTCTCCGCCAGGGAACTGACCGAGCTGACGGGCGTTCCCGCCGCGGAGATCGAGGAGATGACGCGGGCCGGGCTGCTCGTGCCGGATGCGCGCGGGCGCTTCGCCTCCCAGAGCGTCGCCGTCGTGCAGGTCCTCGCCGACCTCGCGCGGCGGGGCATCGCCCCGCGCAACCTGCGCTCGATGCGGGCCAACGCCGACCACGTGGCCGGACTGGTCGACCAGGTGGTCGCCCCCACCAGGGCGCAGCGGACGTCGCTCGCCCGCGAGCGGTCCGCGGCCGAGGCGACCGAGCTGGCCGAGGCCATCGCCCGGCTCTACGCGAGCCTCATCCGGGTGGCCACCGACAACCTGGGCTGACCAACCCTCAACCTCAACATGACGGTTTGGTCTCGGTCGAACCTCTCGGCGTGTCCCACCGGCCCGGTGGCAGCGGAAGCCCTAGCGTGGCTTCTGGAGATGCCGGTATCCTGAGCTTCCGGCAACGAATGGAGTGACCGTGACACACACTGATGCGACTGCCGCCTCGTCGCGTAGTGGACAGGGAATGCTCTTTGGCGACACGCTTGCCGACATCGACGCCGCGACGGGCTACCGTGGGCCGACCGCCTGCAAGGCGGCGCAGATCACCTACCGCCAACTCGACTACTGGGCACGGACCGGCCTCGTCGAGCCGTCCGTGCGGGGTGCGAAGGGGTCCGGCTCGCAGCGTCTCTACTCGTTCCGGGACATCCTCGTTCTCAAGGTGGTGAAGCGGCTGCTCGACACCGGTGTCTCCCTGCAGCAGATCCGCCAGGCCATCACGCACCTGAAGGAGCGCGGTGTCGAGGACCTCGCCCAGATCACCCTCATGAGCGACGGCGCCTCGGTCTACGAGTGCACGAGCGCCGACGAGGTCATCGACCTCGTCCAGGGCGGGCAGGGCGTGTTCGGGATCGCCGTCGGACGGGTGTGGCGCGAGATCGAGGGCTCGCTCGCCACGCTCCCGTCCGAGCGCGCCGAGACCGAGTCCACCGTGGACGAGCTCGCCGAGCGGCGTGCCGCGAAGCGGGCCTCGAACGCCTGAGCGCCATGGCGCACGTCCACTCCCTCCTGCCCCTGTCACGATCCGACCTCGAGTTCATCTGGCTGCTGACGGCCGGCTGGGACGACGCGGATCTCCGCTCCACGCGATCCACGACGAAGCGGCTCTTCCTCCTCGACACGGTGGGGGACCCCCTCGACCGGCTCGCCCTCCAGCTGGGCGCCCAGGCGGCCGGCTTCCAGCTCCTCGACGTGCCCCGTGACCTCGACGCCGCCGGCGTCCTGGCCACCATCGGTCCGCTGGCGGACGCTATCGCCGTCGTCGACGACTCCGGTCGGTACGACGCGCTGTACGAGCAGGGCGACGTCCCCGTGCTGACGGTGCGACGGAACGGGGGAGGGCCGCTCGAGGTGCTCGCCCACCTGTACCGCTGGTACATGGCGGGACAGCCGCTGCGGGGGCTGCGGGTCGTCTGGCGCGGCCGGTCCGAGGCCACCCTCACCGCCTGGTGCGAGGCCACCCGACAGGTGCCGTTGCAGGTCACGCACGTGGGTGAGCGCGACCTCGTGTCTCCCGCACTGCTCGAGGAACTCCGCCGGGGTGCCCAGCAGGGTGAGTTCCGCCGGCTGCGCACCGCCCCGGACCACGACGTCGACGCCACCCCGCGGGCCGACGTGCGGACCCTCGCGTGCACGATCGCGGCGGTCCTGGAGTTCACGCAACCCTAGGAGGGCCCATGGCCGGTCTGCCCAACTTCTCCCTGCCCCACGGCGCCGCGCTCGTCACCGGCGCCTCGAGCGGCATCGGCCAGGCCATCGCGGTGGCGATCGCGGCGGCCGGCGCCCCCGTGGCCTGCGTCTCCCGAGGCCACGTTGACCAGCAGGAGACGCTGTCCCTCGTGGAGGCTGTCGGTGGCCGTGCGCTGGCGCTCACGGCCGACGTCACGGACCCCGACGGACTGGCCGATGCCGTCGCACGCACCGAGGCGGAACTCGGCCCGCTCGCCTACGCCGTCAACAACGCGGGCATCGGCGCCGGGGGAGGGGCCCTCGACCTGCCGCTGGAGGACTGGGAGAGGGTGTACGCCACGAACGTGACCGGGGTGTTCCTCGCCGCCCAGGCGGAGGCCCGCGCCATGGTGCCCCGCGGTGGTGGCGCCATCGTCACCATCGGGTCCATCTCGGGGCACATCGCGAACCGTGGGCTGCGCCAGGCGGTCTACAACTCCTCCAAGGCCGCCGTGTCCCACCTGACGCGCTCGCTGGCGGCGGAGTGGGCCCCGCAGGGGATCCGGGTCAACTGTGTGAGCCCGGGCTACACGCTCACGCCGATGAACGCCCGGCCGGAGGTGGCCGACGAGGTCGAGCGCTTCGCGGACGAGACCCCCATGGCCAGGCTCGCCGAGCCCATGGAGATCGCGGGGCCTGTGGTCTTCCTGCTGTCGGACGCGGCGTCGTTCTGCACGGGGGCCGACCTCGTGGTGGACGGCGGCTTCACCTGCTGGTGAGTTGCCCGCTGCCGTTGAGTTGCCCGTTGCCGTGCGTCAGTCCTCGTCGCCGGCTCGCAGGGCCTCGACGCGCGAGTAACCGGTCGAGAGGTCGGTGATCCGGACCGAGACGATCCCGTGGGGATCGATCGTGTACGTCTCCTCGACCAGCGGCCCGTCCTCCCTGCGCTCGACGGGGACCTCGCGGAGCTCGCGGCCGTCCTGGAGAGCGGGGTCGAAGGGGAAGACGACGTCCGCGAACGGCACGATGTCGCCCTGGGGCTCGCCGTGCTCGTCGACGGCGCTGTACTCCACGAAGCGGAACCACCCGACGTTGTGGGCGGCCCGGTAGCGCCGGGTCACGACGACGTCGACGCGGGCGGAGACCTTCTCCTCGCGCGCGAGGAGGGCGTCGAAGCTGACGGTCGCGCCGCCGGACCGCTCCCGGAACACCCCGAACCCACGGGACAGTCGGTCGGTGAGCGAGAAGGCGGCGGCGTCGTCGGCGGCGATGGCGAGGCCGATGGCGGTGGAGGCGGCGGGGTAGGGGGAGCGGTGGACGCGGCGCCCGAACCGCTCGCGCAGCGCGCGGGGGACGAGGGGGAGCCCGCTCGCACCCCCCACGAGGTAGATGCCGGCGACATCCCCGAGCTCGCCGTCGCCGAGCCCGGTGACGAGCGGGCTCATCACGTCGATGGACGCCTCGACCAGGGGCGTGGCCTCGGTGTAGAACTCGGCCACGGGGACGACGACGGCGTCGCCCGCCACCTCGACGGCGATGCGGCGCGTCTGGGGCGCGAGGTGCTCCTTGGCCTCCCGGCACTCCTCGAGCAACCGCGCCCAGGCGCGCGCGCCCACCTCCGCGCGGGTGGTCTGGGCCTCGGCGAGGGCGCACTCGGCGAGCACCTCGTCGAAGTCGTCCCCACCGAGGTTGTTGACGCCCACCGAGCTGAGCACGTCGTGGCTCGTGCCGTCCACGTTCACGAGCGAGGCGTCGAAGGTGCCGCCGCCGAGGTCGTAGACGATCACGCGGGTGCGGCGCGAGTTCAGGGTGCGGCCCTGGCGGTGGGAGTACTCGAACCCCGCGGCGGACGGTTCGTTGACCATCCCCGTGACGGGGAAGCCGGCCCGGCGGAAGGCCTCGAGCGTCAGGAAGCGCTGCGGGCCGTGGGCGTGCGCGGGCACCGCGACCACCGTGGGGCCGGGCTCGAAGCCGGAGGCCACGCTCGACGTCGTCGCGAGGGCACGCAGCAGGGAGGACAGGAAGCCCGTGAGCACCTCGAGGACCGGGAAGGCGCGGCCGCCGACAAGCAGCGGTGTGATGGGTGTCACGTCCGCGGTGGCGAGGACGCGCTTGAACGACTTGAGGAGCGGGGCGCCGTCGACCGCGGCCTCGAGGGCCTCGAAGCCGAAGAGGAGCTCGTCCCCACGCCGGGCCACGACCGAGGGGAAGTACTCGTGCGCGTCGCCGTCGGCGTCCACGAAGCTGACGACGGGATAGTTGCCGCGATCGACCCAGGCGACGATGGTCCGGGTGGTGCCGAAGTCAACTCCGAGATGCATTGGTAGTCAGGGGCGCGGT
>DBPQ01000012.1:0-34154 GCA_002304945.1 Actinomycetales bacterium UBA1416
GGTCGGCGCGGACGTCTTCGTCAAAGTCATCGACATCGACCTCGACCGTCGCCGCATCTCCCTGTCCATCAAGCAGGCCAACGAGGGTGTCGACCCCGGTTCGGACGACTTCGACCCCTCGCTCTACGGCATGGCCACCGAGTACGACGAGAACGGGAACTACAAGTACCCGGAGGGCTTCGACCCGGAGACCAACGAGTGGATGGAGGGCTACGAGACCCAGCGCGAGGCGTGGGAGACCCAGTACGCCCTCGCCCACGAGCGCTGGCTGGCCCACAAGGCCCAGGTCGCGCAGGCGATGGAAGCCGAGACCACCGGTGCTCCCGCCGAGGACCAGCAGAGCTCCTACTCCTCCGCCGGTGCGGCCTCGGAGGGCACCCTCGCCTCCGACGAGGCGCTCGCCGCACTGCGGGAGAAGCTGACCGGCCACTGACCGGAGCGACACGCAGCGGCCCGTCCCCGTGGAGGGGGCGGGTCGCTCCCGGATGCGAGGATGGCTCCATGGCACTCCTCCACCTGACATCCTCCCGAGGGGCCTCGCAGTGACGCTCCACGTCGGCCTCACCGGGGGCATCGGCTCGGGGAAGTCCACTGTCGCGCAGCTCCTGGGCGGCCTGGGCGCCGTCGTCGTCGACCTCGACGAGGTGGCGCGCGACGTCGTCGCCCCCGGCACCGACGGGCTCGCCCGCGTCGCCGCGGCGTTCCCCGGCGCCGTCACCGGCGGTGAGCTCGACCGGGCGGCGCTCGCCCGGATCGTGTTCGCGGAACCCGCGGCCAGGGAACGGCTCGAGGCGATCACCCACCCGCTCATCCACGCCGAGGCGGAACGGCGCACGGCGGACCTCCCGGGCGATGCCGTGGTGGTCCACGACGTCCCCCTCCTCGTCGAGAAGGACCTGGGGGACCGGTACGACGTCGTCGTCGTGGTCGCGGCACCCGAGGCGGTGCGCCGCGCCCGGCTGCGCGCCGGCCGGGGGATGGACGACGCCGCCATCGACGCGCGCCTGCACGCCCAGGCGGACGACGCGGCACGCCGCGCGGTGGCGGACGTGTGGGTGGACAACGGGGGCGGCCTCGAGGAGCTCCGGGACACCGTGCGCGACCTGTGGCAGCACGTCCTGCTCCCGGCGGCGGCCGCGAGCGACGGCTGAGAGGCTGTCTGCGGTCCGACGTACCCTTGGGGCATGAGACCGGTCACCGAGCTGATCCGCGCCGAGGCCCCCTTCGAGGTGATCTCGGACTTCACCCCGTCCGGCGACCAGCCCCAGGCGATCGCGGATCTTGCCGCCCGGCTCCGCGCGGGGGAGAAGGACATCGTGCTCCTCGGGGCCACCGGGACGGGGAAGTCCGCGACGACGGCGTGGCTCGTCGAGCAGGTGCAGCGGCCCACGCTCGTGATGGCGCCGAACAAGACGCTCGCGGCGCAGCTCGCCGCCGAGTTCCGCGAGCTGCTGCCGAACAACGCGGTGGAGTACTTCGTCTCCTACTACGACTACTACCAGCCCGAGGCCTACGTCCCGCAGACGGACACCTACATCGAGAAGGACTCCTCGATCAACGACGAGATCGACCGCATGCGCCACAGCGCGACCGCGTGGCTCTCCGAGCGGCGGGACGTCGTGATGGTGGCCTCGGTCAGCTGCATCTACGGCCTTGGCGACCCGATCGACTATGCCAACATGGTCGTCTCCCTCCGCCCCGGCCAGCACCGCGACAGGGACGAGCTCCTGCGCAAGCTCATCGAGATCCGCTATGAGCGCAACGACATCGCCTTCGAACGGAATATGTTCCGGGTCCGGGGGGACACGGTGGAGCTCTACCCCGCCTACTACCGGGACCACGCCGTCCGGGTGGAGTTCTTCGGGGATGAGATTGACCGCATCTCTGACTTCAACCCCGTCACCGGCGCGGTGAACCGCCACCTGAACCACATCGCCATCTACCCGGCCAGCCACTATGTCACCACCAAGGACAAGATGGACCGGGCCATCGGCGAGATCCGCCGGGAGCTGGAGGAACAGGTGAAGTACTTCACCGACAGCGGCAAGCTGGTGGAGGCCCAGCGCCTCCGGCAGCGGACGGAGTACGACATGGAGATGATGGCGGAGCTGGGCTACTGCTCCGGCATCGAGAACTACTCCCGCCACATCGACGGGCGCGGACCCGGCACGCCCCCGCACACGCTGCTCGACTACTTCCCCGAGGACTTCCTCCTCGTCATCGACGAGTCGCACGTGACCGTTCCCCAGATCGGCGCGATGTTCGAGGGCGACTCCTCCCGGAAGCGGACCCTCGTCGACCACGGCTTCCGCCTGCCCTCGGCCCTCGACAACCGTCCCCTCACGTGGGAGGAGTTCCTGGAGCGGACCGGCCAGACCGTCTACCTCTCCGCCACCCCCGGGCCGTGGGAGCTGAGCCGGTCCGACGGCGTGGTCGAGCAGATCATCCGGCCCACGGGACTCGTGGACCCCAGGGTGGTGGTCAAGTCCACCCGCGGCCAGATCGACGATCTGCTGGCGGAGGTGCGGACCCGGGTGGAAAGGAACGAACGGGTGCTGGTCACGACCCTCACCAAGCGGATGGCGGAGGATCTCACCGACTACCTCCTCGAGCGCGGCGTGAAGGTGCAGTACCTGCACTCCGACGTCGACACCCTGCGCCGCGTGGAGCTGCTGCGCGAGCTGCGGCTCGGGCAGTTCGACGTGCTCGTGGGCATCAACCTCCTGCGCGAGGGCCTCGACCTGCCCGAGGTCTCGCTCGTGGCCATCCTCGACGCCGACAAGCAGGGGTTCCTGCGGTCCGCCACCTCGCTCATCCAGACCATCGGCCGGGCTGCCCGCAACGTGTCCGGCGAGGTGCACATGTACGCGGACTCCGTCACCGATGCGATGGCGCGGGCCATCGAGGAGACGGACCGGCGCCGCGAGAAGCAGATCGCCTACAACACCGCCAACGGGATCGATCCGACCCCGCTGCGCAAGCGCATCGGGGACATCACCGACGCCCTCGCCCGCGAGGACGTCGACACCCGGCAACTCCTCGAGGGCGGGTACCGGCAACCCGGACGCCGGCGCGACGCCTCCCCGAGGGTGCGCGCCGAGGGAGACCTCGCGGACCTCATCGCCCAGCTCTCGGAGCAGATGCACGCCGCGGCGGCGGAACTCCAGTTCGAGCTCGCCGCCCGGCTCCGTGACGAGATCGCCGACCTCAAGAAGGAGCTCCGCCAGATGCGGGGGGCCTGATTGGTTGCACTGCCCGGCGGCGGGATACCCTGAGGCGGTTCAGAGCCTCACGTGCAGGCGAGTTCCGGAGGACACATGGGTTCAGCGCATCTCTCGCCCGCGTTCGAGGCGACCACCCTCGGCATCATGGTGGTCATCATCGTCCTCGACCTCCTCTACGTGGTGCGGCGCCCCCACGTCCCCTCCTTCCGGGAGGCCTCGATCTGGGCGATCTTCTACATCAGCCTCGGCCTCCTCTTCGGTGTGGTGCTCGGCTTCGTCGCCAACTGGCAGGTGGCCGGCGAGTTCTTCGCGGGATTCCTCACCGAGAAGAGCCTGTCGGTGGACAACCTGTTCATCTTCGTCATCATCCTGGCGAAGTTCCGGGTGCCGCCGCGCAACCAGCCCGAGGTGCTCATGATCGGCATCATCATCGCCCTCGTGCTCCGCGGCATCCTCATCGTCCTCGGCGCCGCCGCGATCGAGCGGTTCTCCTGGGTCTTCTACCTCTTCGGCGCCTTCCTCATCTACACCGCGGTGCGGCTCGTGTCCGGGCACGGGGACGACGAGGAGTACCGCGAGAACGCCCTCATCGGCACCCTCCGCCGCTTCCTCCCGATCCACGACGAGTACGACGGCGCGAAGATCCGCACCCGCATCGACGGACGGACGATGTTCACGCCGATGCTCGTGGTCATCCTCGCCCTGGGGTCCACCGACCTCCTGTTCGCCCTGGACTCCATCCCCGCGATCTACGGGCTCACCCAGGACCCGTTCATCGTCTTCTCCACCAATCTCTTCGCCCTCATGGGGCTGCGACAGCTCTACTTCCTGCTGGGCGGACTGCTCGACCGGCTGGTGTA
This sequence comes from Actinomycetales bacterium UBA1416, assembly GCA_002304945.1. Taxonomy (GTDB): domain Bacteria; phylum Actinomycetota; class Actinomycetes; order Actinomycetales; family Actinomycetaceae; genus UBA1383. The sequence continues at coordinate 4,085 of DBPQ01000012.1, forward strand.
CCTGCCCTACGGGTTGTCCTTCATCCTCGCCTTCATCGGGGTCAAGCTCGTGCTGCACGCCCTCCACGAGAACACGCTGCCCTTCATCAACGGCGGCGAGCACGTGACGGTGCCGGAGATCCCGATCTGGCTCTCCCTCTCGGTCATCCTCGTGACCCTGGCCGTCACCACCGTGCTGTCACTCACGGTGGGCGCGGCAAGGGCCCCGCACGGCGCGCCCCACCACCCCGAGATCCCGCACGACGGCGTCGCCCCCACCGAGGACGCGGAGGTCATGGAGAGGATCGACGATCTCACCCGCTACGATCCCCCCTCGCCCACGTCGTCCTCCTGACGAGGAGCGCCCGGGACGTAAGGTCTCAGGCGGGGGGAGCGAGCACACCGAGGACCGGTTGCCACTCCTCGGCGGTCCGTGCCGCGATGCAGTCCTCGACGAGGAACGGGTCCTCCTCCAGGAGCTCCAGCGCCGCCTCGGGCGACGCGGCCTCCATGACGATGAGCGCACCGTTGGACGCCGGGAGCGGACCGGAGGTGAGGAGCGAACCCGCCTCGTGCAACTCCCGGAGGAAGGCCCGGTGAGCGGGCCGCACCTCGGAGAGATCCCTGTCCGTCACGTACTGGTAGCCGACCGCGATGATCATGGGGCCCACCCTAGCCGGGGAGCCGTACGGGTGGGCGGCGAACCGGCGACACCTCATCTCGAACGTGTGTACGAACCCAGATGGTGACCTAGGATGTTGCAGTGAATGATCGCCTGCTAGTGAGCGGGGCCCGCGAGCACAACCTCAAGGACGTCTCCCTCGAGCTGCCCCGGGACCGGCTCATCGTGTTCACCGGGCTGTCCGGCTCCGGGAAGTCGTCGCTCGCCTTCGACACCATCTTCGCCGAGGGGCAGCGGCGCTACGTCGAGTCCCTCTCGTCCTACGCCCGCCAGTTCCTCGGCCAGATGGACAAGCCCCACGTCGACTTCATCGAGGGGCTGTCGCCCGCGGTGTCGATCGACCAGAAGGGGACGAACCGCAACCCACGGTCCACCGTCGGCACGATCACGGAGGTGCACGACTACCTGCGCCTGCTCTTCGCACGGGCCGGCACGCAGACCTGCCCCACCTGCGGTGAGGTCGTGACCGCGCAGACCCCGCAGCAGATCGTCGACCGGTTGACCTCGCTCCCGGAGGGGACACGCTTCCAGCTCCTCGCCCCGATCGTCCGGGGGCGCAAGGGCGAGCACGCCGAGCTGCTGGCCGAGCTGCAGCAGAAGGGCTTCGCCCGGGCGAAGGTGGACGGCACGGTCGTGTCCCTCGCCCAGCCGCCAACGCTCACCAAGAACCTGAAGCACTCCATCGACGTGGTCGTGGACCGTCTCGTGGTGCGCGACGGTGTCCGGCAACGCTTCACGGACTCCGTCGAGACCGCCCTGGCCCTCGCCGAGGGCCAGGTGCTCGCCGAGTTCGTCGACCGCGACGAGGACGATCCCGAGCGCATCATCCCGTTCTCCGAGAAGCGGGCCTGCCCCAACCAGCATCCCCTCGCCCTGGCCGAGATCGAGCCGCGCACCTTCTCCTTCAACGCCCCCTACGGCGCGTGCCCGGAGTGCGACGGGATCGGCACCAGCGTGGAGGTGGATCCCGAACTCGTGGTGCCGAACGAGGACCTCTCCCTCGCGGAGGGTGCCATCGCGGTGTGGCCGGGGGAGCGGTCGCAGTACTACTTCCGCCTCATCGCCGCCCTCGCGGAGGACCTGAAGTTCTCCGTCGACGTGCCGTGGCGAGCCCTGCCGGAGCGCGCGAGGCAGGCGCTGCTCCACGGCAACGACTACGAGGTGCACGTCAAGTACAAGAACAGGTGGGGCCGGGAACGGAGCTACACCAGCGGGTTCGAGGGTGCGATCCACTACATCAACCGCAAGCACGCCGAGACCGAGTCCGACTCCTCGCGGGAGCGGTACCAGGGATTCATGCGGGAGATCCCGTGCGCCGTGTGCCACGGTGCCCGGCTGCGCCCCGAGGTCCTCGCCGTGAAGGTGGGGGGCCTGTCCATCGCGGAACTGTCCGACCTCTCCATCGATCGTGCCAAGCAGTTCCTGGACCGGCTCATCCTGACGGAGCGCGAGGCGGCGATCGCGGCCCAGGTGCTGAAGGAGATCCACGCGCGGCTCGGCTTCCTCCTCGACGTCGGTCTCGACTACCTGACCCTCTCCCGTGCGGCCGGCACCCTCTCGGGCGGTGAGGCCCAGCGGATCCGCCTGGCGACCCAGATCGGGTCCGGGCTCGTGGGGGTCCTCTACGTCCTCGACGAGCCCAGCATCGGCCTGCACCAGCGGGACAACCGGCGCCTCATCGAGACCCTCACCAGGCTGCGCGACCTCGGCAACACGCTCATCGTCGTGGAACACGACGAGGACACCATCCGCTCCTCCGACTGGGTGGTGGACATCGGTCCCGGCGCGGGCGAGCACGGCGGCGAGATCGTGCACTCGGGCACCTATGCCGATCTGCTGGACGCACCGCGGTCGATCACGGGTGACTACCTGGCGGGGCGGCGCCAGATCCCGCTGCCACCCGTCCGCCGCCCCCGGGACCCCGGACGCGTGCTGACGGTGCAGCACGCCCGCGAGCACAACCTCAAGGACGTCACGGTGGAGTTCCCCCTCGGCTGCCTCGTCGCCGTCACCGGCGTGTCGGGCTCCGGGAAGTCCACGCTCGTGAACACCGTCCTGTACAACGTGCTCGCCAGGGAGCTCAACCGGTCCCGCGTGGTGGCCGGCAGGCACAAGTCCGTCTCCGGGATCGAGCACCTCGACAAGGTCGTGCACGTCGACCAGTCCCCGATCGGCCGGACGCCACGGTCCAACCCCGCCACCTACACCGGGGTCTGGGATCACATGCGCCGGCTGTTCGCGGAGACCACCGAGGCGAAGGTCCGGGGGTACGGGCCCGGCCGCTTCTCCTTCAACGTCAAGGGCGGACGCTGCGAGGCCTGCAGGGGCGACGGCACCCTGAAGATCGAGATGAACTTCCTCCCGGACGTCTACGTGCCCTGCGAGGTGTGCCACGGCGCGCGGTACAACCGGGAGACCCTCGAGGTCCACTACAAGGGCCGGAACGTCGCCGACGTGCTCGACATGCCGATCTCCGAGGCCGCCGAGTTCTTCCGGGCGGTGCCGGCCATCGCGCGCCACCTCGACACCCTCACGAGCGTGGGTCTCGGCTACGTCCGGCTCGGGCAGAGTGCGCCGACCCTCTCCGGGGGCGAGGCACAGCGGGTGAAGCTCGCCTCCGAGCTGCACCGCCGCTCCTTCGGCCGCAGCATCTACGTGCTGGACGAGCCCACCACCGGGCTGCACTTCGAGGACATCCGCAAGCTCCTCCTCGTGCTCCAGGGGCTCGTCGACAAGGGCAACACGGTCATCGTCATCGAGCACAACCTCGACGTCATCAAATGCGCGGACTGGGTGATCGACCTGGGTCCCGAGGGCGGCGACGGCGGGGGCGAGGTGATCGCCGAGGGCACCCCCGAGGAAGTGGCCCGCGAGTCCCGGTCCCACACGGGCCGCTTCCTCCAGCCGCTGCTGGACGCCGTGCCGTGACCCTCCCGGCCAGCTACCGGCCCCGGGACGTGCCCACCGACCCCGGTGTCTACCGCTTCCGCGACGCCCAGGGGCGCGTGCTCTACGTCGGCAAGGCGAAGAACCTCCGGGCCCGCCTCTCCTCCTACTTCCAGGACCCCTCCCGGCTGCACCCCCGGACCCGGACGCTGGTGACCACCGCGTCCTCCGTGCAGTGGACGGTGGTGGCGAACGAGGTGGAGGCCCTCAGCCTCGAGTACACGTGGATCAAGGAGTTCTCACCCCGGTTCAACGTCGTCTTCCGGGACGACAAGTCCTACCCCTACCTCGCCGTCTCGATGGGGGAGGAGTACCCCCGGGTCCAGGTGATGCGGGGGGAGCTGCGGAAGGGCACGCGCTACTTCGGGCCCTACACCCACGCGTGGGCGATCCGCGAGACCATGGACCTCCTCCTGCGCGTCTTCCCCGTCCGCTCTTGCTCCATGGGAGTGTTCCGCAGGGCCCGGAGTTCGGGGAGGCCGTGCCTGCTCGGGTACATCGACAAGTGCAGCGCGCCCTGTGTCGGACGCATCACCCCCGCCGCCCACCGCGCCCTCGCCGAGGACCTGTGCGCGTTCATGAACGGCGACGCCGCCCGCTTCATCTCGCGCCTGGAGCAGCAGATGCTCGCCGCCGCGGACGCGCAGGACTACGAACGCGCCGGCCGGCTCCGCGACGACGTCGCCGCGCTGCGCCGGGTGATGGGCCGCAACGCCGTCGTCCTGCCCGACGGCACGGAGGCGGACGTGTACGCCCTGGCCACCGACGAGCTGCAGGCCTCCGTCCAGGTCTTCCACGTCCGCCAGGGGCGGATCCGGGGACAGCGGGGGTGGGTGACCGACCGGGGCGACGACGCCACCGAGGGCGAGCTCATCGAGCGCCTCCTCGTCCAGGTCTACGGCGGCCGGACGCAGGGGGACGGCGGTGACGCGATCCCCCGCGAGATCCTCGTGCCGCACCTGCCCGACGACGTCGAGGCCGTCACGGCGTGGCTCCGGGCCGCCCGTGGCGGGCGGGTCTCGATCCGGGTGCCCCGCCGCGGGGACAAGAGGGCGCTGATGGACACCGTCCACGAGAACGCCCGCCAGGCACTGGCGGCGGAGAAGCTGCGCCGCGGAGCGGACCTGGCCACCCGCTCCCGTGCGCTGGAGGAGCTGCAGCGCCACCTCGGGCTCCCGGACCCACCGCTGCGGATCGAGTGCTACGACATCTCGCACACCGGGGGCACCCTCCAGGTCGGCTCCATGGTCGTCTTCGAGGACGGCCTCGCCAAGAAGCGCGACTACCGGACGTTCAATGTCCGCGGACCGCACGGCGACGGCGCCCGCGACGACACCGAGGCGCTCGCGGAGGTGCTGACGCGGCGGTTCGAACGCGCGTCGCGTGGCCCCGCGCCCGCGAGCGGCCCGGCCGACGACGTCGTCGAGCGCGAGTCCTTCAGCTACGACCCGGGACTGCTCGTCATCGACGGCGGCCTCCCGCAGGTCAACGTCGCCGCCCGAACGCTCGCGGACCTCGGCGTCGACGTCCCGGTGGTGTCCCTGGCGAAGCGTCTGGAGGAGGTCTGGGTGCCCGGCGAGGAGTTCCCCGTGGTCCTCCCGCGCGGGAGCGAGGCGCTCCACCTCCTGCAGCGTGTCCGGGACGAGGCCCACCGCTTCGCCATCACGCGGCACCGGCAGCGCCGGACGAAGGCGATGACGGCCTCCGTGCTCGACTCCCTCCCGGGAATCGGCCCGGCACGGGCCAAGGCCCTGCTCCAGCACTTCGGCTCGGTGCGGAACCTCCGGCAGGCGGACGAGGAGGCCATCGCGCGAGTGCCCGGCATCGGCCCGGCGCTGGCGCACCAGATCGCCCGGAGGCTCGCCGAGGGGTGATCCCGTCGGCCTCTCCGCCCCGAGAGCGGCGTGGCATGCTTGGGGAATGGATCAGCCGACGCCCGCCCCCGGACCGACGACCGTTCCCGAGGGGATCCCCGTGCGCGACGAGCAGACGCCGCTGCGTCCCGCGGAGAGGCCGGAGCTCCTCCTGATCACCGGCATGTCCGGGGCGGGCCGGTCCCGGGCCGCCGCGGCGCTGGAGGACCTGAACTGGTACGTCGTCGACAACCTGCCGCCCCGCCTCCTCATCACGCTGGCCACCATGATGAGCGCCGGCGCCGGAATCAGCAGGCTGGCCGCCGTCGTCGACGTGCGGTCGGGGGAGTTCTTCAACGAGATGGTCTCCGTGATCGACCAGATCCGCCAGACGGGCATGGAGTACCGCATCATCTTCCTCGAGGCCTCCGACGCCGAGCTGGTGCGGCGCTTCGAGACGGTCCGGCGGCCCCACCTGCTCCAGGGGGACGGCCGCATGCTCGACGGCATCGCCGCCGAGCGCGCCCTGCTGCAGGCGCTGAAGAACCGCGCCGACGTCGTCATCGACACCACCGAGCTCTCGGTCCACGACCTGGCGCGACGCATCCGCGAGCTCATCGACGGCGAGGCGGAGGACCGCGTCCGCCTCACCGTCATGTCCTTCGGCTTCAAGTACGGGCTCCCCCTGGACGCCGACCACGTGGTCGACGTCCGCTTCCTCGCCAACCCCTACTGGGTGACGGAGTTGCGCCACCTGACCGGCCACGACCAGGAGGTGAGGTCCTACGTGCTCTCGCTCCCGGGGGCCGAGGAGTTCGTGGACCGCTACGTCGCGGCGCTCGAACCGGTCCTCGGCCGCTACGCGGACGAGCTCAAGCCCTACGTCACGATCGCGGTGGGCTGCACCGGGGGCAAGCACCGCTCAGTGGCCATCAGCGAGGAGATCGCGGGGCGGTTGCGGGCGGCCGGCCACGCCGTGCGCACGCTCCACCGGGATCTCGGGAGGGAGTGATGGCCGGGCTGAAGGTGGTCGCCCTCGGGGGTGGGCACGGCCTTGCCGCCACCCTGCAGGCGCTCCGGCACGTGTCGCGCAACCTGACCGCCGTGGTCACGGTGGCGGACGACGGCGGATCCTCCGGCCGGCTGCGGGTCGAGCTCGGCTGCCTCCCCCCTGGCGACCTGCGGATGGCGCTGTCCGCGCTGTGCGACGACACCGAGTGGGGCCACACCTGGCGGGACATCCTGCAGCACCGCTTCCACACCTCAGGGCCGCTCGACAAGCACGCGGTGGGTAACCTGCTCATCGCCTCGATCTGGGAGCAACTGGGTGATCCGGTGGCCGGTCTCGACCTCGTGGGCCGTCTCCTCGGCGCCCGGGGCACGGTGCTCCCCATGGCGATGGTTCCCCTGGAGATCGGCGCGAACGTGCGTATCGGGGACGAGGTCGTCACGGTCCGCGGCCAGAGCAGAGTCGCCTCGACGCGGGGAGAGGTGCTGGAGATCTGGCTCGACCCCGCCGATCCGCCCGCCTGCCCGGAGGCCGTCACCGCCATCACCGACGCGGACTTCGTCGTCCTCGGCCCCGGGTCGTGGTTCACCTCCGTCCTCCCGCACCTCCTCGTGCCCGGCCTCAACGCCGCGCTCCACACGGCCCGCCACCGCATCCTCACGGCGAACCTCGTCACCCAGCAGGGCGAGACGGAGAACCTGACGCCGGGCGATCACCTCCGCGCACTGCACCGTTTCGCACCGGATCTCGCGTTCGACACCGTCATCGCCGACCCCGCCTCCGTGGACGATCTCGACGACTTCACCGGTGCCGCGGCGGCCCTCGGCGCGGACGTCCTCCTCCGCCAGGTCCGCAGCGCCCGGGCGTCCGGGTCGCACGACCCGCTACGCTTGGCTGCCGCCTACCGGGACGCGTTCGAGAACTGCCACGGGGACGTCGGCTGAGGAGAGGAGTCAGGAGTTGTCGTTGACGGTCGATGCCAAGGACGAACTCGCCCGCGTGCGGGTGGAGAAGATGTCCGCACGCCGGGCGGAGGTGGCGGCGACGCTGCGTTTCGCCGGCGGACTGCACATCATCTCGGGGCACGTCGTCATCGAGGCCGAACTGGACACCGCGATCGCCGCCCGGCGGCTGCGCCAGGAGATCCTCGAGGTGTTCGGCCACCGGAGCGAACTCATCGTGGTGTCGGGCGGGGGGTTGCGGCGCGGCAACCGCTACGTCGTCCGGGTGGTGCAGGACGGCGCGGGACTCGCCCGCCAGACCGGACTGATCGATGCCCGGGGGCGACCCGTGCGCGGGCTCCCACCCCAGATCGTGGCCGCCTCGCTCGGCGACGCCGCCGCCGCCTGGCGGGGAGCGTTCCTCGCCCACGGGTCGCTGACGGAGCCCGGGCGGTCCGGCGCCCTCGAGGTGACCTGCCCGGGACCGGAGGCCGCACTGGCGCTCGTCGGCGCGGCGCGGCGGATGGGGGTCCCCGCGAAGGCTCGCGAGGTCCGCGGGGTGGACCGCGTCGTCGTGCGCGACGGCGAGGCCATCGCCGCGCTCCTGACCCGCATGGGGGCGATGGACACCGTGCTGGTGTGGGAGGAGCGGCGGTTGCGGCGCGAGGTCCGCGGCACCGCGAACCGCCTCGCGAACTTCGACGACGCCAACCTCCGCCGGTCGGCGCGTGCCGCCGTCGCCGCGGGGGCGCGCGTCGAGCGCGCGATGGAGATCCTCGGTGAGGAGAACATCCCGGAGCACCTGTTGCAGGCAGGGAGGCTGCGCCTGGCCCACCGCTCCGCCTCGCTGGAGGAGCTCGGCCAGATGTCCGACCCCGTGCTGACCAAGGACGCCGTGGCCGGCCGCATCCGCCGGCTGCTCGCCATGGCGGACAAGTTCGCCGCCGACACCGGCATCCCGGACACCACGGCCGCCCTCACGGAGGACATGCTCGAGGATTGATCGGGACCATCGATCTCGCCCTTTTGCAAACCCATGGTGATAACCTGAGGACCGCTGGCTCACGTTCCGCCAGGCCGGGAACCGCGCCCTCGGGGGTGGACTCATCAGGTGTGGGGGGCGGGCCAGGGGCGCACCCGGTGCGCTCTTCCAGAAATCGACCTGCACGCGCCCAGACGGCGCACCACTGGAGGACTATCGTGACCATCCGCGTCGGTATCAACGGCTTCGGCCGCATTGGCCGCAACTTCACCCGCGCCGTCCTGGAGTCCGGGGCCGACATCGAGATCGTCGGCGTCAACGACCTGACGGACAACAAGACCCTCGCCCACCTCCTGAAGTACGACTCGATCCTCGGGGTGCTCAAGGAGGACGTGTCCTACGGCGAGGACTCCATCACCGTCGGCGCACGCACGTTCAAGGCGCTCGCCGAGCGCGACCCGGCCGCCCTTCCCTGGGGCGAGCTCGGTGCTGACATCGTCATCGAGTCCACCGGTCGCTTCACGGACGCCACCAAGGCCAAGGCTCACCTCGACGCCGGCGCCAAGAAGGTCATCATCTCGGCGCCCGCGAAGAACGAGGACGCCACCTTCGTCATCGGCGTCAACGACGGCGACTACGACCCGGAGAAGCACAACATCATCTCCAACGCGTCCTGCACGACGAACTGCCTCGCCCCGCTGGCGAAGGTCCTCAACGACGAGTTCGGCATCGTCCGTGGCCTGATGACGACCATCCACGCCTACACCGCGGACCAGAACCTGCAGGACGGCCCCCACAGCGACCTGCGCCGTTCCCGCGCCGCCGCGTTGAACATCGTCCCCACCAAGACCGGTGCCGCCCAGGCCGTCGCCCTCGTCCTGCCCGAGCTCAAGGGCAAGTTCGACGGCTTCGCCATGCGCGTCCCGACCCCCACCGGGTCCGCCACGGACCTCACCTTCACCGCGGAGAAGCCGGTGACCGTCGAGTCCGTCAACGCTGCCGTCAAGGCCGCGGCCGAGGGCCCCCTCAAGGGCATCCTGGCCTACACCGAGGACCCGATCGTGTCGCAGGACATCGTGACGGACCCGCACTCCTCGATCTTCGACGCCGGCCTCACCAAGGTCATCGGCGACATGGTCAAGGTGGTCTCCTGGTACGACAACGAGTGGGGCTACAGCTCCCGGCTCGTCGACCTCACCGTCCTGGTGGGCTCGAAGCTCTGAGAACCGCTGCACCGGGGGCGTCCGTGAGTGATCGCGGGCGCCCCCCGATGCGTGAGAAGGAAGGAATCCGATCAATGCAGACAATCGAGACCCTCGGCGACCTGCGCGGCAAGCGCGTGCTCGTCCGATCCGACTTCAACGTGCCGCTCGACGGCGAGACCATCACGGACGACGGGCGCATCCGGGCCGCGCTGCCGACGCTGCAGGCGCTGGTCGACCAGGGGGCACGCGTCATCGTCATGGCCCACCTCGGACGTCCGAAGGGCGCTCCGGACCCCAAGTACTCGCTCGCTCCCGTGGCCAGGCGCCTCGGCGAGCTGCTCGGCGCCGAGGTCGCCCTCGCCGGGGACCTGGTCGGTGAGTCCGCCAGGGCCACGGTCGCCGCGCTGGAGGACGGGCAGGTCGCCCTCCTCGAGAACGTCCGGTTCGACGCTCGCGAGACCTCCAAGGTCGACGCCGAGCGCGCCGAGCTCGCCGACGAGCTGGCCGCCCTGGCCGACGTCTACGTCTCGGACGGCTTCGGCGTCGTCCACCGCAAGCAGGCGTCGGTCTACGACGTCGCCGAGCGGCTCCCGCACGCGGCCGGCAAGCTCGTGTTCAAGGAGATCGACTCCCTGCGGCGGGCCACCGACAACCCGGAGCGGCCGTACGCCGTCGTGCTCGGCGGTGCGAAGGTCTCGGACAAGCTCGGCGTCATCGCCAACCTGCTCGACAAGGCCGACATCCTCCTCATCGGTGGCGGCATGGCCTACACGTTCCTCGCGGCCCAGGGCAAGGGCGTGGGAACGTCCCTGCTCGAGGCGGACCAGATCGACGTGGTGAAGGGCTACCTGGAGGACGCCGCGGCCAAGGGCGTCGAGATCGTCCTGCCGGTCGACGTCCTCGCGGCCGAGTCCTTCGGCGCGGACGCCCCGTACGAGGTCGTGTCCACCGACGCGATCCCCGACGACCGGATGGGCCTCGACATCGGCCCCGAGTCACGGAAGCTCTTCGCGGAGAAGATCGCCGGCGCCCGGACCGTCGTGTGGAACGGTCCGATGGGCGTGTTCGAGTTCGAGGCGTTCTCCGAGGGCACCAGGGCCGTGGCACGCGCGATGAGCGAGTCCGACGGGTTCTCCATCGTCGGGGGCGGCGACTCGGCCGCTGCGGTCCGCATCCTGGGCTTCGACGAGTCCACGTTCTCCCACATCTCCACCGGCGGCGGCGCGTCGCTGGAGTTCCTCGAGGGCAAGACCCTCCCCGGCATCGCGATCCTGGAGGCATGATGACCGCTCGTACCCCGCTCATGGCGGGCAACTGGAAGATGAACCTCGACCACCTCGAGGCGATCGCGCTCGTGCAGAAGCTCGCGTGGGCGCTCAAGGACGCCAAGCACGACGTCGCGGAGGTGGAGGTGGCGGTGATGCCGCCCTACACCGACATCCGGTCCGTGCAGACCCTCGTGGACGGGGACAGGCTTGACATCGCGTACGGGGCGCAGGACGTCTCCGTGCACGACAAGGGCGCCTACACCGGCGAGATATCGGCGCGGATGCTCGCCAAGCTCGGGTGCAGCTACGTGGTGGTCGGCCACTCGGAGCGCCGCGAGTACCACGGCGAGACCGACGCCCTGGTCGGCGAGAAGGCACGCGTGACACTGGCCGGAGGCATGACCCCGATCATCTGCGTCGGCGAGGCCCTCGACATCCGGAAGGCCGGCACCCAGGTGGAGCACGTCGTCGGGCAGATCGACGGCGTCTACGAGGGCATGCCCGCCGAGGACGCCGCGAGGACCGTGATCGCCTACGAGCCCATCTGGGCCATCGGGACGGGTGAGGTGGCGACCCCGGCCGACGCCCAGGAGGTCTGCGGTGCGATCCGCGTCCGGCTCGCGGAGCTGTACTCCCAGGAGGTCGCGGACGTCGTCCGCGTGCTCTACGGCGGGTCGGTCAAGTCCTCCAACGTGGCGTCCATCATGGAGGGCGCCGACGTCGACGGCGCACTCGTCGGCGGGGCGTCGCTCGACGCGGACGAGTTCGCCGCGATCGTGCGGTACCAGCACCACGTCACCGCGTGACAACGGATGGCGGCGCACCCTGGGGGTGCGCCGCCATCGGTTATCCTGTTCCACGACATCTCCCCACCTGCGATTGGACCCTTCGTGACCGCACTGACGATCGCCCTCCAAGTGGTGCTGATCCTCACCTCGATCTTCCTGGTGCTGACCGTGCTCATGCACAAGGGCAAGGGTGGCGGCCTCTCCGACATGTTCGGGGGTGGCATCTCCAGCGCGGTCGGCTCCTCCGGTGTCGCGGAGCGCAACCTCAACAGGATCACCATCGGCGTCTCCCTCGTCTGGGTCACCGTGATCGTCCTGCTGGGGCTCATCCTCAGGTTCGAGAGCTAGGGGGCCGCGTGGCTGCCGGCAATGCCATTCGGGGGTCGCGGGTCGGTTCCGGGCCGATGGGTGAGGCGGAGCGCGGGGAACTCGCACCACGGGTCCGGGTGTCGTACTGGTGCGCCCAGGGACACGAGACCCGGCCCAGCTTCGCCGTCGAGGCGGAGACGGAGATCCCGGAGCTGTGGGACTGCCCGCGCTGCGGGCTGCCCGCGGGCCAGGACCGGGACAACCCGCCCGAGCCGCCCCGCAACGAGCCGTACAAGACGCACCTCGCCTACGTGAAGGAGCGCCGCACCGACGCGGACGGCGCCGCCCTGCTCGACGAGGCGCTCGCCGCGCTCCGGGAGCGCCGCGGCCAGTGACCCGGCCGGGTGCGCCTCAGAGCGCGCCCGCTGCGGCTGTGTCGAGCAGCCAGAGCGTCGTGGCGCCGCGGACGCGGGCCGCGGGCACGGGCTCCGTGCCGGGGAGCAACGAGGCCGCCACCATCGGGGCCTTGTCCTGGCCCGCCGCGACGAACCACACCTCGTCCGCGTCCGAGAGGCTGGCGCGGGTGAGGCTCACGCGCGTCGGCGGGGGCTTGGGGGAGTCGTGCACCGGCAGGGCACCCTTCCCCTCCACCTCCACCTCGTCCCGCCCCGGGAAGAGCGAGGCGACGTGCCCGTCCGGCCCGATGCCGAGGACCACGACCGTGAAGTGGACGTCCCGCACCGCGGTCGCGTAGGCCTCCGCGGCCGCCTCGGCATCCTCGGCCTCTCCGGGCCGGGCCACCTCGTGGACGTTCTCCGGCGGGATGGGGAGGGAGTCAATCCACGTGCGCACCTGCGAGGCGTTGCGCTCGGCGTCCTCCGCGTAGCGTTCGTCCCCCCACCACAGGTGGACCTGGGACCAGTCGACGGCTCCCGCCAGTTCCTCGCCCACGATCGAGTCGAGCATCCGGGTGCCCAGGGTGCCGCCGGTGAGGGCGACGTGCACGGGCGCCGTCACGGACTGGGCGTCCACGAGCGCCAGCAGGAGGCGCAGTCCGGCGGCGCGGGCGGTGAGCGCGGGGTCCGGCAGGACGATGACGCGTTCCATGGGTTCTCCTCTCAGAGGGCCGCGACGGCGTGCTGGAGCGCGTCGGCGTAGACCTCGTCGGCATCGAGCCTCCGGAGTTCCTCCATGAGGCAGTCGGTGGTGGTGCGGGGCGGCAGGTTCATCCGCTGGTCCGGGCGACCGGCGCGGGAGATCGTGGCGGCGGCCGAGTCCAGGGGCCGGCTGATGCGGACCCGACCCGACGCGAACGTGAGGTCCACGCGGGTGATGTGGATGCCCCCGGAGTCGTGGAACCGTACGGGAACGCCCACCCGGGACGTGATCCAGCCCGCGAGCAGGTGCATCGACGGCCTGTCCTGGGCGCCCTCCACGTCGATGGACTCGAGCGGGGAGTCCTCGATCTCGAGCAGGGCGGCGATCAGGGACCGCCAGAGGGTGATGCGCGCCCACGACAGGTCGGTGTCGCCGGGCGAGTAGTTGGCACCGAGGAGGGCGAGGCTGAGGCGCGCCTCCCGGCTCGTGGCCGGATCGTCCGTGATGCCGGAGATGATGTCGGTGATCCGGCGCTGTGCCATCCGGCCCACGGGCTCCGCGGCCGGCCGGTGGGGGGTCCTGCCGAACCAGAACGCCACGATCGGGGTGTCGGGCAGGAGAAGGGGGGTGACGAGGGTGTCCTGGTCGACGGCGGCCGCGCCCCGCGGGTGGAGCACCACGACCTCCGAGGCCCCGGCGTCGCCGCCGACGCGGATCTCGGCGTCCAGGCCGTCCGCGCCCGCCGGTGGCCGGGTGTTGACGACGATGACGCGCGAGGGGTGCTCGCGTGATGCGGCGTTGGTGACCTCGATGGCCTCCTCGACCTTCTCCGGGCCGTGGGCGAGCACGATGAGCGTCAGCACGCGGCCGAGGGCGACGACGCCACCCTCCTCCCGCACGGTGACGAGCCGGTAGGCGACGGCGGCGGAGGTGGTGTCCTCCAGTCGGATGATCATCGGATTCCCTTCAGGGCCTGCGCCACTCGCGGCCGTCGGCGGCCATCATGGCGTCCGCCGACGGCGGCCCCCACGAGCCGGGGCGGTAGGACTCGATGGGCCGGCCCTCCCAGTGCGCGAGGACCGGATCCAGGATCTGCCAGGAGAGTTCCACCTCGCGTTGCCGGGGGAACAGCGGGGGTTCTCCCAGGAGCACGTCCAGGAGGAGACGTTCGTAGGCCTCGGGTGAGTTCTCGGTGAAGGCGTGCCCGTAGCCGAAGTCCATCGTGACGTCCCGCACCTCCATGGAGGTACCGGGGATCTTGGCCCCGAACCGGATGGTCACGCCCTCGTCTGGCTGGACCCGGATGACGAGCGCGTTCTGGCCGAGCTCGGATGTCTGTGAGGTCTCGAACGGGAGGTGGGGGGCCCGGGTGAACACCACCGCGATCTCGGTGACGCGGCGTCCGAGCCGCTTGCCGGCCCGCAGGTAGAACGGGACGCCCGCCCAACGCCGGTTGTCGACGTCCACGCGGATGGCGGCGTAGGTCTCCGTCGTGGACGCCGGGTTCATGCCCTCCTCCTCGAGGAAGCCCTTCACCTTCTGCCCGCCCTGCCAGCCGGCGGCGTACTGGCCGCGCGCCGTGTGGCGGTCGAGGTCCTCGGGCAGGCGGACGGCGGAGAGCACCTTCTCCTTCTCGGCACGCAGCGCGTCGGCGTCGAAGCAGACGGGCTCCTCCATCGCGGTGAGCGCGAGCAGCTGGAGGAGGTGGTTCTGGATGACGTCCCGCGCCGCCCCGATGCCGTCGTAGTAGCCGGCGCGGGAGCCGATGCCGATGTCCTCGGCCATCGTGATCTGCACGTGGTCCACGTAGTGCGAGTTCCACACCGGCTCGAAGAGCTGGTTCGCGAAGCGCAGCACCAGGAGGTTCTGGACCGTCTCCTTGCCGAGGTAGTGGTCGATGCGGAACACGGCCTCGGGTGGGAAGACGTCCGAGAGCACGTCGTCCAGCTCGCGGGCGCTGGTGAGGTCGTGCCCGAACGGCTTCTCGACCACCACGCGGCGCCAACTCCCGTTGGCGGAGCTGGAGAGCCCGGAACGTGCCAGCTGCCCGAGGACCTTGGGGAAGGCGTTCGGCGGCACGGAGAGGTAGAAGGCGTGGTTGCCGTGGGTGCCGCGCTCCTCGTCGAGCTCGCGCACGGTGGTGGCGAGTCGGTCGAAGGCGTCGTCGTCGTCGAAGTCCCCGGAGACGAACCGGAAGCCGCCGGCCAGGTGGTCCCACGTCCGCTCGTCGAAGGGGGTGCGGGCCCCGGCGACGACCGCCGCCCGCACCCGGGCTGTGAACTCCTCCAGGCTCCAGTCGCGCCGCCCGTACCCGGTGAGGGCGAACGACGGCGGCAGGAGTCCCCGGTTGGCGAGGTCGTAGACCGCGGGCAGCAGCTTCTTGCGCGCGAGGTCGCCGGTGATGCCGAAGATCACCAGCCCGGAGGGGCCGGCGATCTTCGGCAGGCGGCGGTCGCGGGGGTCCCGCAGGGGATTCTTCACGGCCGAGAGGCTATCAGCCCTCCAGCGCCGTCTTCACCGACGCCAGGAGCTCCTCCCAGCTGATCTCGAACTTCTCGACGGCCTCGCGTTCGAGCTGGTCGGTGACGTCGTCGAAGTCGACCCCGACGGCGGCCAGGCCGGCCATGACGTCCCGGGCGTCGTCGAGGTTGGGCGTGATGGTGTCACCCGTGACCTCCAGGTGGTCCGCCGAGGCCTCGAGGGTGGCGCCGGGCATCGTGTTGACCACACCGGGGGCCACGAGTTCGGCGACGTACAGCACGTCCGAGTACTCCGGGTTCTTCGTCCCCGTGGAGGCCCAGAGGGCGCGTTGCCGGTTGGCACCCGGCAGGGCCCGGAAGCGCTCGCTGTCGAAGAACTCGAGGTAGGCCTCGTAGGCGAGGCGCGCGTTCGCCACGGCAGCCTTGCCGCGCAGGGCGAGCGCCTCGTCGGACCCGATCGCCTCGAGGCGCTTGTCCACCTCGGAGTCGATGCGGGAGACGAAGAAGGAGGCGACCGAGTGGATGGTGGAGAGGTCGATACCGGAGGCGTGTGCCGCCTCCAGTCCGGCGAGGTAGGCCTCCATGACGGCGCGGTACCGGTCGATCGAGAAGATCAGGGTGACGTTCACGCTGATGCCCTCGCCGATCACCGTGGTGATCGCAGGCAGGCCCTCGAGCGTCGCGGGGATCTTGATCAGGACGTTCGGGCGGTCCACCGTCATCCAGAGGGCGCGCGCCTGCTCGACGGACGGGTCGGTCTCGTGGGCGAGGCGGGGGTCGACCTCGATGGAGACGCGGCCGTCGAAGCCGTCGGTCGCGTCGAACACGGGGCGGAGGATGTCGCACGCGTCGCGCACGTCGTCGGTGGTGGCCGCGACGACGGCGTCGTCGAGGCTCGCTCCGGCCCTCGCGAGGGCGCCCATCTGCTCGGCGTAGTCGGCGCCCTTGGACAGTGCCGCGGCGAAGATCGTGGGGTTGGTGGTGACGCCGACCACGGAGCGCTCGTCGATGTTGCGTTGCAGCGCACCGGAGGTGATCGCGCCGCGGGAGAGGTCGTCGAGCCAGATCGAGACGCCGGCTGCGGAGAGGTCCTTCAGGTTCTGGGACATGGTGGTTCCTTGTGGTTTCAGCGGGTTGCGGAGATGGATTCGAGGGCGGCGGCGGTCACGGCCTCGGCGGTGACCCCGTACTCCTTCATGATGCGGGCGCCGTCGGCGGAGGCGCCGAAGGTGTCGATGCCGATGCTGCGTCCGGCGTCGCCGACGTAGCGTGCCCAGCACGTGGTGAGTCCGGCCTCGACGGAGACGCGCGCCCGGACCGCCTTCGGCAGCACCTGCTCGCGGTACGCCTCGTCCTGCTCGGCGAACCACTCGAGGCACGGCGCGGAGACCACGCGGGCGTTGACGCCCTGCTCGGCGAGCTGCTCCCGGGCGGCCAGTGCCAGCTGGACCTCCGAGCCGGTGCCGATGAGGATCACGTCCGGGGTGCCGCCGGCCGCCTCCGCGAGCACGTAGGCGCCCTTCAGCACGCCCTCTGCGGACGCCAGGGTGTCACCGGTGGCCTCGCCGTCGCCGCGCGCCGGGACGGGCAGGTTCTGGCGCGAGAGGACGAGGCCGGCGGGCCGGTCGGTGCGCGTGAGGATGCCGCGCCAGGCCTGGGAGGTCTCGTTCGCGTCGGCGGGACGCACGATGTCGAGGTTCGGGATGGCCCGGTACGCGGTGAGGTGCTCGATGGGCTGGTGGGTGGGGCCGTCCTCGCCCACGCCCACGGAGTCGTGCGTCCACACGAAGGTCGACGGGATGCCCATCACGGCTGCGAGGCGGACCGCGCCGCGCATGTAGTCGGCGAACACGAAGAAGGTGCCGCCGTACGGCCGGGTGAGGCCGTGCAGCGCGATGCCGTTGACGATCGCGCCCATGCCGTGTTCGCGGATCCCGAAGTGGAGGGTGCGGCCGTAGACGTGGCCCTGGAAGTCCTCGGACTGGCGGTCCGGCGGGAGGAAGCTCGGCTCGCCCTTCATCGTGGTGTTGTTGGAGCCCGCGAGGTCCGCGGAGCCGCCCCACAGCTCGGGCAGGGTCCCGGCCAGCGCGGACAGCACGGACCCCGACGCGGCGCGGGTCGCGACGGCCTTGCCCGACTCGAACACGGGCAGTGCCGACTCCCAGCCCTCGGGCAGCTCGCGCTTCATGAGCCGGTCGAGGAGGGCGGCACGCTCCGGGTTGGCGGCCTGCCACGCCTCGAGGGCCGGGTCCCAGTCCGCCCGGGCCGCGGCGGCGCGCTCGGCGGCGTTGCGGCGGGTCTCCCCGACGACGTCGTTCGCGTAGTCGAAGTGCACCTCGGGGTCGATCCCCAGCACCTTCTTCAGGCCGGCGACCTCCTCGGCGCCGAGCGCGGAGCCATGGGCGGCCCCGGTGCCCTGCTTGGTGGGGGACGGCCACGCCATGATCGTCGTCAGCCGGATGATGGAGGGTTGGTCGGTGACCTCCTGCGCGGCGCGGATCGCGTCGTACAGGGAGTGGACGTCCTCCTCGTACCCGGTGAAGCCGTTCGTCCAGTCGACGTGCTGGGTGTGCCAGCCGTACGCCTCGTACCTCTTGAGCACGTCCTCGTTGAACGCGATGTTGGTGTCGTCCTCGATCGAGATGCGGTTGTCGTCCCAGACCAGGATGAGGTTGCCGAGGTGCTGCGTGCCGGCCAGCGAGCTGGCCTCGGAGGTCACGCCTTCCTCGAGGCAGCCCTCGCCGGCCACCACGTAGACGAAGTGGTCGAACGGCGAGGTGCCGGCCGGGGCGTCCGGGTCGAACAGGCCGCGCTCGCGGCGGGCGGCCATGGCCATGCCGACGGCGGAGGCCAGGCCCTGCCCGAGCGGGCCGGTGGTCATCTCCACACCCTTCGTGTGGCCGTACTCAGGGTGCCCCGGCGTCAGGGAGCCCCAGGTGCGCAGCGACTTCAGGTCGTCGAGCTCGAGGCCGTACCCGGCGAGGTACAGCTGGTTGTACAGCGTCATCGAGGAGTGCCCGATCGAGAGCACGAACCGGTCCCGGCCGATCCAGCGGTCATCCGTGGGGTCGTGGCGCATGACCTTGTGGAAGAGGAGGTAGGCGAGGGGGGCGAGCGAGATCGCCGTGCCCGGGTGGCCGTTGCCGACCTTCTGGACGGCGTCCGCCGCCAGTGCACGCGTCGCGTCGACCGCACGCGTGTCCTTCTCGGTCCACTGGAGTTCCTGCGACATGTCTGATGCTCCTCGCTTCTGGAGTCGGTGGCTGCTCTGCCCGGCGACCACGTCCGTGGTACTGCCTCGACCCTAGCCGGTGGCGCCCCCTCCGCGCTGGCAAGTTGCCACTCCTGGCGGCGAGCAGGACGATCGGGCCGTGACCTAGGATGGAGGGGCGTCCGTCCCGAGGGGAGTCATCATCACCACCCGTCCTGTCCATGCGCCCGAGGGGCGAGCGGCGAGCCGCACCGCGACGACGGCGGTCCGCGGCTACATCGCCCTCCTGAAGCTGCGCGTGGTCGAACTCCTCCTCATCACCACGGTGCCCACGATGATCCTCGCGGAGGGCGGCTGGCCGGGGTGGTGGCTGGTCGTCGTCACCCTCGTCGGGGGGACGGCGGCGGCCGGCGCGTCCAACGCCTTCAACATGGTGTACGACCGGGACATCGACGCGGTCATGAACCGGACCCGCAACCGGCCCCTCGTGACCGGAGCCGTCTCGGTGCGCGGTGCGCTCGTGTTCGCGAGCCTGCTCGCCGTGGCCGCCGTGGCGTGGTTCGCGCTCCTGGTCAACTGGGTGTCCGCCCTGCTCGCCCTGGCCGCGATCCTCCTGTACGTCGTCGGCTACACCATGATCCTGAAGCGGCGGACCCCCCAGAACATCGTCTGGGGCGGGATCGCGGGATGCATGCCGGTGTTGATCGGCTGGTCCGCCGTGACCGGGTCGCTCGCGTGGGAGCCCCTCATCCTGTTCGGCGTCATCTTCTTCTGGACCCCACCCCACTACTGGCCGCTGTCCATGCGCTTCAAGCGGGACTACGCGGCCGCGGGTGTCCCCATGGCCCCCGTGGTGCAGGGCGACACGACCGTGGCACGCCACATGATCCTCCACGCCGCCGCGATGGTCGCGCTCTCGCTGGTGCTCATTCCCGTGGCCCCGATGGGGTGGCTGTACACGACCGCCGCCGTGGTCGCCGGGGCGTGGTTCCTCGCCTCCTGCGTCCAGCTCTACCGGCGCGCCCTGCACCCCGAGATGGGGAAGCTGGCGGCCATGCGGGTGTTCCACGGCTCGATCACCTACCTCACCGTCCTGTTCGTCGCCGTCGCGCTCGACCCGTTCGTGGTCCGCCTTCTCGGGTGACCCCCG
Source organism: Actinomycetales bacterium UBA1416 (assembly GCA_002304945.1). GTDB lineage: Bacteria > Actinomycetota > Actinomycetes > Actinomycetales > Actinomycetaceae > UBA1383. Next base: position 23,986 of record DBPQ01000012.1, read on the forward strand.
TCCACGCGCTCGTCGCGGAGTACCTCGCCCACCTCCGCGTGGAGCGTGGGCTGTCCCGCAACACGCTGGAGGCCTACGCGCGGGACCTGGCACGCTACGAGACCTTCCTCGCGGCCCGCGGTCACGCGGACCTCGCCACCGTCGCCCCCGAGGACGTGACGGCCTGCCTCCGTGCCGTGCGGACCGGCGACGACGGCGGCCGTCCCCTCGCGCCGTCGTCCGCCGGGCGTCTCGTCACGGCAGTCCGTGGCCTCCACCGCTTCGCACTGGCGGAGGGCAGGGTGGCCCACGACGTCGCGGCCGGTGTCGCGCCCCCCGCGGCCCCCCGGCCGTTGCCCGACGCGCTCGACCACGCCCAGGTGGCAGCGCTCCTCGCGGCGGTCCCGGAGGACGGCGCTCCCGTCTCCCTGCGGGATCGCGCACTGCTGGAGCTCCTCTACGGCACCGGGACGCGGATCTCGGAGGCCGTGGGTCTCGCGGTGGACGACGTGGACCTCGACGGCCGCTCCCTCACGGTGCTCGGGAAGGGCGCCAAGGTGCGGGTGCTCCCGCTCGGCGGCCATGCCAGCGCGGCACTGGCCGCGTGGCTCGTACGCGGGCGGCCCGCTCTCGCGGCCCGGGGGCGGGGCACTCCAAGAATCTTCCTCAACACGCTCGGCCGCCCGCTGTCCCGGCAGAGCGCCTGGACGGTCCTCCAGCAGACGGCCGAGCGCGCCGGCATCGCGGAGCACGTCTCCCCCCACACCCTGCGCCACACCTTCGCCACCCACCTCCTCCAGGGCGGCGCGGACGTCCGCGTGGTGCAGGAACTGCTGGGTCACGCCTCCGTCACCACGACGCAGATCTACACCCACGTCACCATCGACTCGCTGCGGGAGACCTGGGCAATGTCCCATCCACGGGCCCGTTAGGCTGCGTGGGTGGACCTCTTCGACGCCGCCGCCACCAGCGACGACGGCCTGCCGGACCTCCCGGGAGCGCCGCTCGCGGTCCGCATGCGCCCGGCCACCCTCGACGAGCTGGTCGGCCAGGGGCATCTGCTGCACTCCGGTTCGCCGCTGCGGCGCCTCGTCACGGAGTCCGCCGCACCGTCGTCGGTCATCCTGTGGGGGCCACCCGGGACGGGCAAGACGACGATCGCCTACCTGGTCGCCCGCACGGCCGGCCGATCGTTCGTGGAGCTCTCCGCGGTGAGCGCCGGGGTGAAGGACGTCCGCGCCGTCATCGACTCGGCCCGGCACTGGCTCGTGGCGGGCGGCGCACAGACCGTGCTCTTCATCGACGAGGTGCACCGGTTCTCCAAGGCGCAGCAGGACACGCTCCTGCCGGCGGTCGAGAACCGTGTCGTCACCCTCATCGCGGCGACGACGGAGAACCCCCACTTCAGCGTCATCTCGCCGCTCCTGTCCCGCAGCCTGCTCCTCACCCTCCGGCCGCTCGGCCCGGACGACATCGCGACGCTGCTCGACCGGGCGGTCACCGACCCCCGCGGCCTGGACGGCGCCGTCAGCCTCGCCGCAGACGCGAGGGACCACATCGTCCGGGTCGCGGGGTCCGACGCCCGCAAGGCCCTGACGATCCTCGAGGCCGCCGCGGACGCGGTCGGGGAGGGTGAGGTCACCCTCGAGGGCGTCGAGGCGGCCGTCGACGTCGCCGCCGTCCGGTACGACAGGGGCGGCGACCAGCACTACGACGTCATCAGCGCCTTCATCAAGTCGATGCGCGGGTCCGACGTCGATGCCGCGCTCCACTACCTCGCCCGCATGGTGGTGGCGGGGGAGGACCCCCGGTTCATCGCCCGGCGGATCATGATCGCCGCGGCGGAGGACGTGGGCATGGCGGACCCCACCGCGCTCACGACGGCCGTGGCGGCCGCGCAGGCCGTCGCCCTGATCGGCATGCCCGAGGCTCGGATCATCCTCGCGGAGGCCGTCATCCACGTGGCCACCGCCCCGAAGTCCAACGCCGGCTACCTCGCGATCGACGCCGCCATCGCCGACGTGCGTGCCGGCCGCGCGGGGACCGTCCCGGCCCACCTGCGGGACGCCCACTACCGGGGTGCCGAGTCCCTCGGTCACGGGGCCGGGTACCGCTACGCGCACGACGACCCACGCGGCGTGACCCCCCAGCGTCACCTCCCGGGGGGCCTCGAGGGGTCCGTGTACTACCGGCCCACCGGGCACGGCAACGAGCGGCAGATCACAGCCCGGCTGGAGCGCATCCGCCAGATCCTCGCGGAGGACTGACCCGGCACGGTGGTAGGATCGTGCGGTTGACTGCGCTGCGCGCAGCTCCTGGGGCCTCAGCCCACGAGAGGCCGGCCCCACCTCGATGATTCCCATCGAGCGTGACGACACCGACAGGAAGAAGCAGACACACCCATGGCAAACGCCCGTTCGCGCCGCCAGGTCCGCCAGTCCCGAGCCCTCGGGATCGCGCTGACCCCCAAGGCGGTCAAGTACTTCGAGAAGCGCCCCTACGGCCCCGGCGAGCACGGCCGCGCCCGCAAGCGCTCCGAGTCCGACTACGCCGTCCGCCTCAAGGAGAAGCAGCGCCTGCGGGCCCAGTACGGCATCCGCGAGGCCCAGCTCCGCCGCACCTTCGACGAGGCCCGCAAGGGTTCGGGCCTCACCGGTGAGAACCTGGTCGAGCTCCTCGAGATGCGCCTCGACGCCCTCGTCCTGCGGTCCGGCTTCGCCCGGACCATGGCGCAGGCCCGTCAGGCCGTCGTGCACCGCCACATCCTCGTCGACGGCAAGCTGGTCGACCGGCCCTCGTTCCGCGTGAAGCCCGGCCAGGTCATCCAGGTGAAGCCGCGCAGCCAGGTCATGGTGCCCTTCCAGGTGGCCGCCGCCAGCGCCCACCGTGACGTCCTGGGCGAGCTCCCGCCGTACCTCGACGTCTCGCTCGAGAAGCTGCGCGCCCAGCTGGTGCGCCGTCCGAAGCGCGAAGAGGTCCCGATCACCTGCGACGTGCAGCTGGTCGTGGAGCACTACTCCCGCTGACACCCCGCACAGCCCCGGCCGCGTCACGTGGCCGGGGCTGTGCCGTGGGGGCGGCAGCCCACCGGGTATCCTTGGCGAGGCACGAAGGAGGACGATGTCCATCTCAGATGTTGCGGGGCTCATCGCGGCGCTGGCATTCGTCGCGCTTGTCGCGTTCCTCGCCGTCCCGCTGCTCAAGCTGGGCGGCGTCCTCGACGAGGCGCGTGGCTCCCTCCGGCAGCTCACCGAGCACTCGGTGCCCGTGATCGACGACGCCGGGGAGTCCGTGCGCCTCGCGAACGCCCAGCTCGCCAAGGTCGACGACGTCACCACGCCGGTGGCCGAGGCGGCCCAGAACATCTCGGCGATCACCACGCTCGTGTCCGCAACCGTCGCACGGCCCCTCATTCGCGTGGCCGCGTTCACGGAGGCCACCCGCCGGGTGGTGTTCCGGTCCGGCGCACGATGATGCGCTCGCCGCTGCGCGCCGTGCGGGAGTTCCGCGAGGAGTTCTCCCGCGTGATGCACGAGCACGAGCGCTTCCTCGAGGCACAGCTCGCCCCCGACGCCGACAGGCTGGCGCGCGCCCGCGAGCGCGGCGGCAGACGCAACGGCGAGACGACGCAAGGAGTGAACGATGCGCACCAGTGAGATCCGCCAGCGCTGGCTGGACTACTTCGAGAAGCACGGCCACCACATCGCCCCGTCGGTGCCGCTCGTCTCGCCGGACCCCTCGATCCTGTTCACCATCGCCGGGATGGTGCCCTTCATCCCGTACTTCGTCGGCACCCAGAAGGCCCCCTGGCCGCGGGCGGCCTCCGTGCAGAAGTGCATCCGCACCAACGACATCGACGAGGTGGGCCACACCAGCCGCCACGGCACCTTCTTCCAGATGTGCGGCAACTTCTCCTTCGGGGACTACTTCAAGCAGGGCGCCATCACCCACGGCATCACCCTCCTCACCACCCCGCAGGACGAGGGCGGGTACGGACTGGAGAAGGACCGGCTGTGGTTCACCATCTGGGAGCACGACGACGAGTCCGAGGGCATCCTCACGTCGCTCGGCGTCGACCCCTCGCGGATCCAGACGCTCCCGCGCGAGGAGATCTTCTGGGACACCGGCCAACCCGGGCCGGCGGGGCCCTGCTGCGAGATCCACTACGACCGCGGCCCGGGGTTCGGACCCGAGGGTGGCCCGCTCGCGGACACCCGGGGGGACAGGTTCCTCGAGATCTGGAACCTCGTGTTCGACCAGTACCTCCGCGGCGAGGGCACCGGGAAGGACTACCCGCTGCTCGGCGAGCTCGAACACAAGTCGATCGACACGGGGCTCGGCCTCGAGCGGCTGGCGTACCTTCTCCAGGGCAAGAACTCGATGTACGAGATCGACGAGGTGTACCCCGTGATCGAACGGGCCGCCGAGATGGCGGGCACCCGCTACGGCGCGCGGGAGGAGGACGACGTCCGCCTCCGCATCGTCGGTGACCACGTCCGATCCGCGCTCATGCTCATCGCCGACGGCGTGCGCCCGGGCAACGACGGGCGCGGGTACGTCCTCCGGCGCCTCATCCGCCGCGCGGTGCGCTCCATGCGGCTCCTCGGCATCAGCACCCCGGTCCTTCCCGAACTCCTCCCGGTCTCGATGGATGTCATGAAGCTGTCCTACCCGGAACTGGAGGCCGACTTCCCGCGGATCTCCGAGATCGCCTACGCGGAGGAGCAGGCGTTCCGGCGCACCCTCGCCGCCGGTACCACCCTGCTGGAGGGTGCGATCGACCAGGCCCGTGACAGCGGCGCGGAGGTCTCCGGCGCTGACGCCTTCGCGCTCCACGACACCTATGGTTTCCCCATCGACCTCACCCTCGAGATCGCCGCCGAACAGGGCGTCCGGGTGGACGCCGACGGCTTCCGCACCCTCATGGCGGAGCAGAAGCGCCGGGCACGCGCGGACGCACTCGCCAAGAAGGCCGGCCACATCGACACCTCGGTGTTCTCCGAGATGCAGGGGCGGCTCGGCGGCTCGGTCGACTTCCTCGGCTACCACGAGACCTCGGCCGAGGTCCGGGTGGTCGGCATCCTCGTCGACGGGCGGCCGGTCCCCAGCGCCACCGCTCCCGCCGAGGTCGAGGTGATCCTCGACCGGACCCCGTTCTACGCCGAGGCGGGCGGCCAACTCGCCGACCAGGGAACCCTCCGATTCGCGGGCGGCGCGATCGTCGACGTGTTCGACACGCAGGCGCCGGTCAAGGGCATGCCCGTCCATCGCGGCACGCTCACGGAGGGCGAGCTGACGCTCGACGAGCGGGGCGTCGCAGAGATCGACACGCTGCGTCGCCGCCAGATCTCGCAGGCCCACACCGCCACGCACATGGTGCACAAGGCGCTGCACGAGTTCCTGGGGGAGCAGGCCACCCAGGCCGGCTCGGAGAACGCGCCCTCCCGTCTCCGCTTCGACTTCCAGCACGGGGCGGCCGTGCCGCGGTCCGTGATGGACGACATCGAGGGACGCGTCAACGATCGGTTGTCCGAGAACCTCGAGATCACCGACTCCGTGATGGACCTCGCGGAGGCGCGCCGCCTCGGCGCGATGGCCCTCTTCGGCGAGAAGTACGGCGAGCGCGTGCGCGTCGTGACGATCGGGGACGGCTGGTCCCGTGAACTCTGCGCGGGCACCCACGTCCCGCTCACGGGCAACATCGGGCGCGTGAACCTCCTCGGCGAGTCCTCCATCGGCTCCGGCGTCCGCCGCATCGAGGCGCTCGTCGGCGCGGGGGCCTACGCCCACCAGGCGAAGGAGAGTGCCCTGGTCTCCCAGGTGTCCCAGCTCGTGGGAGCCCGGCCGGAGGAGATCCCCGAGCGCATCACCCAGATCATGGCGCGCCTGAAGGCCGCCGAGCGCGAACTCGCCCAGGTGCGGACCGCGCAGCTGCTCGGCAGCGCCGCCACCGTGGCTGGCGCCGCCCGGCGGGTGGGTCCGCTCGCCGTCGTCGTCCACGACGCCGGAGAGGTCGCGGGCGCGGACGACCTGAGGACGCTGGCGCTCGACGTCCGGAGCAGGCTCGGCGCCGGCGGCGTCGTCGCCCTGTTCGGCCGCTCCGGCGACCGCCCGCTCCTCGTCGTGGCCACCTCCCAGGAGGCCCGCGACAGGGGAGTTCGCGCGGGTGCGCTCGTCCGCGAGGCCGCCACGGTCCTCGGCGGGGGCGGCGGCGGGCGCGACGACGTCGCCCAGGGCGGCGGCACCCGACCCGAGGCCATCGGCGCGGCGATGGCCGCCGTCGAGGCAGCGGTCGGGCGTACGGTCGCGTGAGGACCGGGGCGCGCATCGGCGTCGACGTGGGGGAGGTGCGCGTCGGCGTCGCCCGCTCCGACACGGCGGGNNGGCGGGAGTGCTCGCACTGCCGGTGCGGACGCTCCGCCGGGCCCCGGACGGCGCCGAACTCGCGGTGCTGGGCCGGATCGTCGAGGAGTACGGCGCCATCGAGGTTGTGGTCGGGCTGCCGCTCACCCTCTCGGGCGAGGAGGGCGAGGCCGCCGTCAGGGCGCGCCGGTATGCTGGGCAGATCGCCCGCCGGACAGGGATTCCGGTGCGCCTGGTCGACGAGCGTCTCACCACGGTGAGCGCCCACCAGGCGCTCCGGGACTCGGGCCGGCCGGGCCGGCGGCACCGCAGCGTGGTGGACCAGGTGGCGGCCACGATGATCCTGGAGCAGGCCCTGGCGATGGAACGCAGCACCGGGGAACCCGCAGGCGAACTTCTGGAGGAGAGGCGATGAGCGAGGGCGAGGGTGTGTCGCGCCGTGAGGCGCGGCGGGCAGCACAGCGGACGCACCGCGTGCGGAGGCGCCGGCGCACGATCGTCGCGATCGTGCTCGGGATCGCACTCGTGGGTGCCGGGATCGCGTTCGCATGGCCGATCGTCGCCGGCCTCTTCGACTCCGAGCCGCCTCCTGAGGACTTCGCGGGGCCGGGCAGCGGCGAGGTCATCATCGACATCCCGTCCGGTGCGAACGGCCAGGACATCGGGATCATCCTGAAGGACGCCGGGGTGGTGAAGACCGTGGACGCCTTCAGCGCCGCCTTCCGCGACAACCCCAACTCGGCCTCCATCCAGGCGGGGACCTACGCCCTCATGGAGGAGATGAAGGCCTCCGATGCCGTCGCCGCCCTCCTCGACCCCGCCAACCGGGCGGAGCTCACGATCACCGTGCCCGAGGGGTTCATCGCGACACAGGTCTACGAGCGGATCGCGAACGTCATGGAGATCCCGCTCGAGGAGGTCACGGGGGCCGCGGCGGACACCGAGGCGATCGGTCTGCCGGCGGAGGCGGGAGGCAACCCGGAGGGCTGGTACGCTGCCGCCACCTACCCGTTCGCCCCGAACGCCACGGCGACCGACATCCTCGCGACCATGGTCACCAAGACGGTGACCAACCTCGAGGAGATCGGCGTCCCGAGGGAGGAGTGGCAGGAGACGCTCATCATCGCCTCGATCGTCGAGCGGGAGGGCACCCCGGAGTACTACGGCCAGGTGGCCCGCGTCATCGAGAACCGCCTCACGGACAGCACGGCGGACGTCGGCGGCCGGCTCCAGATGGACTCGACCGTGCTGTACGGGGTCGGACAGATCGGCGGGGTTCCCACGCAGGCCCAACTCGACACCGACACCCCGTACAACACCTACCTCAATCCCGGCCTGCCCCCGACCCCCATCGGATCCCCGGGCCGCGCCGCCATCGAGGCCGTACGGAACCCGCCCGAGGGCGACTGGCTCTACTTCGTCACCGTGAATCTCGACACCGGGGAGACCAAGTTCGCCTCCAGCCTCGAGGAGCACCTGACGTACGTGCAGGAGTTCCGGCAGTGGAGGGACGAGAACGAGGGGTGACCCTCGCCCTCGCCCTCGCCGTCGCTCTGGCCGCCGCCGCCGTCGACCTCCCCCACGTCCTCGTGGGCGGGGGCCTCGGCGCCGTGCTCGGCTGGCTCGGAGCCACCGACCTCAGGACGCACCGCGTCCCGAACCGGGTGGTCCTGCCCGCCACGGGGGCGCTGCTCGCCGTGCTCGCCGCCTGGTCCGTGCCGTCCGGGGATCCCTCACGGCTGGCCGACGCCGTCCTCGGCGCGGCCGGGGCCGGCCTGGTGCTGCTCGCGGTCGCGGCGGCCACCCGCGGGGGAGTGGGACTGGGGGATGTGAAGGTCGCCGCGCTCGCCGGGCTCTGGACCGGGTGGCTCGACCCGTGGGGCCCGGCAGCGATGCTGCTCGCGGCGGTGGTGGCCGGGGGAGCGAGCGCCCTCGTCCGCCGGCTGGTGCGCCGCACCAGCCTCCGGGAGCACGTCGCGTTCGTGCCCTCCCTCGCCCTCGGGACCGTCGTCGCCACGTGGTGGACGAGGTGGGGAATCTGATCGTGCTCTGGCAGGATCGGGGCATGTTCACCTGGCAGACCGCTGGCGAGTCCCACGGCCCCGCCCTCGTCGCCCTCGCCCAGGGGGTGCCGGCCGGGATCACGATCACCACGGACGACTTCCGGGGCGCGCTCGCCCGGAGGCGCCTCGGCCACGGCCGGGGCGCGCGCATGAAGTTCGAGCAGGACGAACTCACGATCCTCGCCGGCGTCCGGCACGGGCGCACCCTCGGCTCCCCGATCGCCGTGATGATCGGGAACACCGAGTGGCCGAAGTGGCAGGAGGTGATGGCGGCGGACCCGGTCGGCAGCGATGTCACCACCACGCCTCGCGGCGCACCCCTCACCCGGCCGCGGCCGGGGCACGCCGACCTCGCCGGCATGCTCAAGTTCGGCCACTCCGAGATCCGCCCGGTCCTCGAACGGGCGAGCGCACGCGAGACGGCGGCGCGCGTGGTGATCGGGACTCTCGCCGAGGCGATCCTCGACCAGGTCGCGGGCATCCGCCTCGTCTCCCACGTCACGGGGGTGGGCGCCGTCTCCCTGCCCGACGACGCCCCGCGCCCCGGCCCCGACGACACCGCGGCGCTGGACGCCACGGCCGTCCGGTGCCTTGACCCCGCCGTCGACGCCGCGATGGCGGCCGAGATCGACGCCGCCCACAAGGACGCCGACACCCTGGGGGGTGTCGTCGAGGTGATCGCGTACGGCGTCCCGGTGGGCCTCGGCACCTACGTGAGCGGGCCGGAGCGGCTCGACGCGCGGATCGCCGGCGCCCTCATGGGGATCCAGGCCATCAAGGGCGTCGAGATCGGCGACGGGTTCGCCACCGCGCGCCGGCGTGGCTCCCGGGCCCACGACGAGATGACCCACGACGGCCGGATGACCAACCGCGCCGGCGGGATCGAGGGCGGCATGTCCAACGGCTCGCCCATCGTCGCCCGGGCGGCCCTCAAACCCATCTCGTCGATCCCGCGTGCGCTCCGGACCGTGGACACCCTCACGGGCGAGGCCGCCAAGGCGATCAACCAGCGCTCCGACGTGTGCGCCGCCGCCCCCGCCGCCGTGGTGGCCCAGGCGATGGTCGCGATCGTCCTCGCCGAGGAGCTGTTGAGGAAGACCGGAGGGGACGGGCTCGAGGAGGTGCGCCGGAACCTCCGCGGCTACCTCGACTCGATCGGGCCGTCGGTGGCCCCGATCGTCGGCCTGTGATCGCGCTGGTGGGGCCCCCGGGGTCGGGGAAGTCCACGGTGGGCCGGGCGGTCGCAGCGCGTCTCGAACTGCCGTTCGTCGATCACGACGCGGTCGTCGCCGAGCGGCACGGCGAGATCTCCGGCATCGTGCTGGACGACCCGTCACGGCTCCCGGCGCTCCTCGCCGAGACGCTCGAGGAACTCCGGGGCGCCGACATCGTGCTGGCCGTGGGGTCGGCCGCCCTCGACGACCCCCGCTCGGCCGAGGCGCTCCGGGACGCCGTCGTGGTGCACCTGTCGGCCGACCTCGCCCACACGTTCCCCCGCTCGGACCTCCACCGACCCCAGCCGCCCGGGCTCGTGAGCGCGCGCCAGCTGTGGGCGCGGATGCTCGCGGAGCGGGAGGCGGCGTACCGGTCCGTCGCCGACCATGCGGTCGAGGTGGGGGACATGACGGTCGAGGAGGTCGTGGACGCCGTCCTCGTGCTGCTGCCGGCCGGGGGACCCGCCGGGCTGGGGTAGGATTTCCTGCGCGCACACTCCCCAACCGAAGGACTGAATCGGTGGCAACCACGAACGACCTCAAGAACGGC
>DBPQ01000012.1:34169-34296 GCA_002304945.1 Actinomycetales bacterium UBA1416
CGGCAAGGGCCCGGCGTTCGTCCGTACGAAGCTGAAGAACGTCCTGTCCGGGAAGGTGTTGGACCGCACCTTCAACGCCGGGATCAAGGTCGAGACCGCGACTGTCGACAAGCGGGACATGCAGTAC
>DBPQ01000136.1 GCA_002304945.1 Actinomycetales bacterium UBA1416
CCCGCTCACAAGGCGCTACCCGGTCACCGGAACCCTGCTATCAGCAACCCGGACCACTGCTACCAACCAGCGCTACGCGCCACCTGGTTCCCATACCACCTCCGGAAGTCGCCGCCCTTGTTGTACGGGAACCAACGCGCACCGCTGGCCGCGGCCTCTTCACGTGACGTGCAAGCGAACGCGGAGCGCGCCCGAGAGACCTCCCACCACTGACGGAGGAACCGGTTGTTGTCGGCGGTAGCCAGGCCCTGCCGAAGGTTCGCGACTTCGCTCAGCGGTTTCCCAGTCGAGAAGGATCCGCGCATCCTTTCACTAAGCCAGTAGACAATCGGGGAGCCGGGGATCGCCGTGAAGTCTGCGTCCGATGCGAGGTGGAAGCCCGCCTCCTTGCGCTGGACGTCAAGGGCGGCGCTCAGCGCGGCGACCTTCTCCGCTTCGGACGTTCCATCGACGAGGCGGATGAACGTGCCAGCACGCTTGCGGGCAGAGCCTTGGGCTTCTGGCGGCACGTTTGTCAGGACGAACGCTGTGGAGGAGACGACTTCGCCCCCGATCGAGTCGAAGGCGCGAGCGCCAAGGTGCAGCATCGAGGCGATCCACTGCTTGGCGAGGAGGGAGGCGCGGAGCTTCTCGTACGAGCTGAGGAACATCCATGACTGCATCGTGATCATGGCCCCTGTTCCTCGCGGCCCGGCCAGGGTGGTGCAGCGCTCGATGAAGCCTGCAAACAGGTCGGACTTCGAGTCGGGGTACTCGTCCTTCATGAACTGTGTTGCGGTGGTCGACGGCAGTAGACGGACGCGCCCCCTCGTCCGGCGACGTGCGCGTGCCGAGGACGCCCGCGGCCCGCACACGCTCGTTCCTGCTTCAGGGCTCGATGGCTACCCCGATGGCTACCCTCGCTGGGCCAGTGAATGGCTTGGTTGCTGCGCCTAACAGCGGTCGGCAGTGCATTCGCAGTTCCGCAGCCCATCGGAGCCGAGGGCGGTTCAGATGGCTACCCCAATGGCTACCCAGCCAGCCAGTCGCGGCGGTGTGGCCTATAGCGATGGCACGCAAGCAGCGCAGCAAAGGGACCGGTTCGATCTACCAGAACTCCCGCGGCCAGTGGGTCGCGGCTATCGAGGCCGGGTGGACGGAGCGTGGAACACGGCGTCGACTCACGCTCAAGGCGCGGACCGAGGCGGAGGTCCGCACGCGGCTCGCTGAGGCACAGCGACGAGTCGCGGCAGAGGGGCCGGTCACCTCGTTCGCGAGCATCACGGTCAAGCGATGGGCCGACCAGTGGCTCGCTGGGCGGCAGCGGGTCGTGCGGCCGGGAACGTACGTCTCCGACCGCTCAGCGGTCGACCGCTGGATCGTTCCGACGATCGGCCATGTCCGACTCGACGCACTCGCGCCCGCCGACATACGCAAGGTTGCTACAGCTCAGGAGAACGCGGGCCTCGCACTCCCCACGATGCAGCGCACGCATGCGGTGCTAGGCAAGCTCCTGACGGACGCGGTCGCTGAGGGTTACCAGATCTCGCAGCGCGCTCGCGAGACGGCTGGACCAGGCACTGGTCCGTCGTCGCGGCAGGCGCTCAGCACCGACGACGCGATGCGGATCCTCGCCGCCGTCGCCGAGCGTCCTGACGCCTCTCGCTGGGTCGCCGCGCTCGTGGAAGGGCTGCGTCCTGCGGAGGCGCTCGGGCTCACCTGGGACATGGTCGACTTGGACGTGGCGACGATGACGCTCGCGTGGCAACTCAAGGCCCTGCCGTACGTGGAGCGCCGAAGCCCCGCGAGCGGATTCCGCGTCCCGCGCGGGTTCGAGTCACGGCACCTCGTCGCCGCTTATCACCTGGTGCGGCCGAAGTCGCGTGCGGGAATCCGCGTCGTCCCGATGGTGCCGTGGCTCGCTGACGCACTGGCCGCCTGGCGCAGGTGCGTGCCCTCGTCGCCCTTCGGCCTTGTGTGGCCGCGCGACGACGGTTCCCCGCGCTCGGCGGAGTTCGATCGCGCGCAGTGGTACGAGATCATCGACCAGGCCGGCGTCACCGTGACACTCCCGGACGGCGCAACCCGCCGCCCGCTGCTGTACGAAGCGCGGCACACCGCCGCCACCCTGCTCCTAGCCAACGGGGTCGATGAGACCACCATAAGGGCCGTCCTCGGGCACTCCTCGGTGCTGAGTACTCAGTCCTACCTGCACACGGACCGAACGCGGACCCGCGCGGCGCTGGCGGAATCCGCGAAGATGCTTGGCCTGGGCGGGTAGCCTAGGCAGACGCACATCGGCTACCCCAACGGCGATCTTCCGTGCCCCGGCCCACGGGAGAAACCGAGACCCGGCGACCCTCGTGAGGCATCCAGTTGAAGACCCTTGAACAGACCGTTGCGCAGCATCGAGACGAGTGGAGGGCGCGCTCCCTCGAACAGCAGCGGATGGAGATCGCGAACAACGAGGCCGTCGCCAAGCTCTACGGGCTCGAAGACGAGATTCCGTCGCACGTTCCGCTCGAACGCGTCTCGCTGACGAACAACTCCGCGTTCCGCTGGCCGAACAAAACGGCAGAGGAACGCGACGCGCTGTTCGCCCAGTCCGCCATCGTCGACCTCATCTCCTACGCCGTTGGCTGCATGTTCGGTCGCTACAGCCTGGACCAGCCGGGGCTCATCCTCGGCGACCAGGGGTCCACCCTCGACGACTATCTCGCCAAAGTCCCGCACCCGACGTTCATGCCCGACAAGGACAATGTCATCCCGATCGTCGATGGCGACTGGTTCGAGGACGACATTGTCGAGCGGTTCCGCCTGTTCCTCCGCACGGTGTTCGGAGAGCAGCACTTCGAGGCAAACCTGCGGTTCGTGAGCGAGACCCTCGGCCTGAAGAACCTCCGCGACTACTTCATCAAGACAGCGGGGCGCGGCGCGACGTCGAAGTTCTACGACGACCACGTCCAGCGCTACAAGAAGCGCCCGATCTACTGGCTCTTCTCCAGCCCCAAGGGCTCCTTCAACGCCCTGATCTACATGCACAGGTACACGCCGTCGACCGTCTCGACGGTGCTCACGTACCTGCGCGAGTATGTGACCAAGCTGGAGTCGGCCCTCCAGCACGCCGAGCGCCGCGGGAACGCGCCAGAGGCCGACCGGCTCCGCAGGATCCTCGTCGAACTCAACGAGTACGAGCACGACACGCTCTACCCGAAAGCGTCCGAGAATGTCGTCATCGATCTTGACGATGGCGTCAAGACGAACTACCCGAAGTTCGGCGCTGCGCTCAGGAAAATCGCGGGTCTGGAAGCATCCGAGTAACCGATGGGAGATCGTGATGGTTGATCTCTTGGCGCTGGACGCGAACGGTCGGGTGGCAGCACCCGAGGGCAAGACCCGCGAGTACAAGCGCGACCTTTCCTCGCCGACCAAGCCGCTGCGCACCATCGTCGCCTTCGCGAACTCCGCCGGCGGGCAGCTCGTCGTCGGTGTCGCAGACGACGGCACCGTTGTCGGGGTGGGCGACCCGCTCGCCGAGGAGGAGCGGCTCGCAAGCCTGATCTTCGACAGCATCGAGCCGCAACTCGTTCCGGCGATCGACCTCGCCACCGTCGCTGGCGAGACCGTGCTGGTCGTCGAGGTACCGCTGAGCACGCGCCGCCCGCATTACATGAAGACGCAGGGCATCGATAGCGGCGTCTATGTGCGCCTCGGGTCGACGACCCGCCAGGCCGACCCGGCGCTGGTGGCGGAACTGGAGCGCACCGCCCGAGGCGTCGCCTTCGAGGATCTGCCCGAGCCGCGCGCGACGCTCGCCGACCTCGACCTCGCTCAGCTCGGCGATCTCCGGGGGCGCACCACGACCGCGAACGACCTCGTCGCTCTGGGGCTCGCGGTGAAGCAGGGCGCGCAGACCGTCCCGACCAATGCCGGGATCCTCGCCGCCTGCCCTGAGCCGACCAGGTTCCTCCCGTCAGCGTGGGTTCAGTGCGGGCGGCTCCGCGGCCGTGAGGGCATCGACATCTTCGACCAGATCGAGATTCACAAGCCGCTCCCGCAAGCAGTCGACGACGTGATGGCCTTCCTGACCAAGCACGCCTACAAGACCGGCGTGTTCGGCGAGGCGCGCCGCAGGGACGTCTACTCGATCCCCGTCGGGGCGATCCGCGAGGTGGTTGTCAACGCGCTCGTCCACGCCAGCTACGCGGAGCGCGGCACCCCCATCCGTGTCGGCTTCTACGACAGGCGCATCGACGTCGAGAGCCCCGGCGGCCTCGTGCCCGGCCTGACGGTGGAGACGATGCGCGGGGTGTCGCGGCTCCGCAACCCGTCTTTGGCCCGCATCTTCCGGGACGCTGGGCTCATCGAGCAGTGGGGTTCCGGCGTCAACCGCGTCTACAGCGAGATCGCGAAGGCCGGTCTACCCAAGCCTGACATTGAGGAGATCGTCGACCGGGTCCGCGTCACGATCCACGTGGCCGACCACTCAGCGACGCCCAAGCTCGTCGAGCAAGATGCCTACGCGCGTAGCAAAGATGGTAGGCATGTTGGTAGGTATGATGTGGGCATGTTGAGCGCGGCAGTCGATGGCCCTGTGCACCGCGATGTCCTGCTCGAAGCTGTCGGCCTCAAGCCGCTGTCGCAGAACTACACGCGGCACGTTGTACCGCTCATTGAAGCGGGCTTGCTCGCGATGACGGTGCCCGAAAAGCCGCGCAGCAAGGCCCAGCGGTATCGGATCACCGATGCTGGCCGGGAGTTCCTGGAGGCGTCAGAGTGACCGATCTGATCACCATCCAGGACGCCCTCCAAAGCCGACTCGCCTCACAGCGAGTCGTGTTCTGGCATGACCCCTCCGGTGAATACGCCGCCGACCTCGACACGCTCGACCTCGGCGCGGTCAACGTCATCCGTGTCGAGGACAACGAGTTCGGCGCGAAGAACACGATCCTTGCCGACCACATCAGAAAGCACCTCGTCTATCGCTCCGGCGAGGTCCCACGCGGTACCGGCAACTGGCTGCTCGACCTCGAACTCGCGTACGGCGTCTTCACGGCCGACAAGATCTCGATGCTCCAGCAGGAGCTTGGGCTCAGCGACCCGGCCCTGCTGCCGGTGATCGAGCAGCACCGGAAGTTCTTCTCCGCGAATAGCCGCAAGCAGGCGCTGGAGAGGCTCCTCAGCGACGGAGACGACGCCGCACGGCTCCGCGCCAAGATGTGCCAGGTGCTCGTGAAGGCATCAGGGAACAAGCTGACCGACATCGTCCGCGAACTGCTCGTCGAGAACGCCTCCGGGAAGAGTGCCAAGTTCAACGACCTCGTCGCCTTCGGCCTCGACCAGTTCTTCTGGGACGGGCTCGCCAGCATCTACAAGTACCCGAGCGCGATACCGACGATGGACGACTTCGTCCTGTGGATGTTCGGCCGCGCCATCGAGGATTTCGCGTCGGCGACCCCCGACGAGTTCCGCAACATCCGTAGCGACTTCAACGCGTTGCGTTACGACGTGCGCACGCAGGACGTGATGACGACCCTCGCGTCCCGCGCTGCCGACGCGCTCGACGTGAAGTCGAAGATCGACCAGCGCGACTTTCGCGAGTTGGCCGGGATCACGATCTTCGAAGAGATCGACCGCAAGGTCATAGTCGACCTCGCCGCCGCGGTCGCCGCCCGTGCGGTGACGCCCCGCGAGGTCGCCGACATCGTTCGGCAGCGTCAGCACAGCTTGTGGAGCGCCAAGTACACCAAGCTCTGCGACGCCATTCAGAGCGCCTCGGAGCTGCTTGCGGCGATCGCTGCGCTCCCGCACGCCATCGCCTCAGCTGCGGTCGGGCTGGAGAAGTATCAGTCCGACTGGTTCCGCATCGACCAGCACTACCGCTGGTTCACCTACGCTCACCAGACCGCCGACTTCCAGAAGCCGCTCGAAGCGCTCAAAGCCGAGGTCGACAAGCAGTACGCCAACAAGTACCTCTACGACTTCGGCGGGCTCTGGCAGCAGGCTCTGGAACCCATGAGCGAGTGGAAGTCAGCGACGCTCAGTCCGCAGGCGAGGTTCTTCGACCGTCACGTCGCCCCCGTCGTCAAGGACGGGCGCACCAAGGTGGTCGTCATCATCTCCGACGGCATGCGGTACGAGATTGCCGAGCAACTCGCGTCGATGATCCGCAGCGAGGACCGCTTCGATGCCTCGCTCTCGGCCGTGCTCGGTTCCCTGCCGAGTTACACCCAGCTCGGCATGGCGTCGCTGCTGCCGCACTCGAGCCTGGAACTCGATCCCGAGGGTCTGCCGGTGTTGGCGGACGGGAAGCCAACGAACGGCACCGCGAACCGCGGCAAGATCCTGCAAGCGGTTAAGGGACACGCCATCACCGCCGCCGAGGTGCTGGCCATGCCGGGGAGCGAGCTTCGCGAGCTGTACACGAAGCATCAGGTCTTCTACGTGTACCACGACCGGATCGACGCTGCAGGCGACAAGGCCCCGACGGAGCGGACTGTCTTTGAGGCCGCCGAGGAGACCCTCCGCGAGCTGCTGTTGCTGGTGAAGAAGTGGACCAACGCCAACGCGACGAACGTCCTTATCACGGCCGACCACGGGTTCCAGTACCAGGACATCCCGTTGGAGCAGGCGTACTACCTCTCGGAGAGCCCGCAGGGTGACGCGGTCACCAAGACCAACCGCCGCTACGTGCTCGGCCGATCGCTGAAGCCCTCACCGTCCTTCATGACCTTCACTTCGGCCCAGGCCGGGCTCGCGGGAGACGTCGACATCCAGATTCCCAAGTCGATCCACCGCATCCCGCTACCCGGGGCTGGCACCCGCTACGTGCACGGCGGCGCATCTCTCCAGGAGATCGTCGTGCCGGTGATCGCGGTCAACAAGAAGCGCAAGAGCGACATCCGTCCGGTCAACGTTGATCTCATGCCCGAGACCGACAAGATCACCACCGGGCAGCTCGCCGTCAAGCTGCTCCAGCGCGAAGCCGTCACCGACAAGATCCAGCTGCGCCAGGTCCGGCTCGGCCTCTACGTCGGCGACACACTGATCTCCGACCAGCCCGTCCTCATCTTCGACAGCGCATCCGACGACCATCGTGACCGCTACCAGAAGGCCGTGCTGTACCTGACGCAGGACGCCGACCAGTACAACAACCGGCCCGTCGAGCTGCGGCTCGAAGAGCCGATCCCGAACACGACGCAGTGGAAGTCGTTCTCGAAGGGCAACTACACCATCAAGCGGTCGTTCACGACAGACTTCGACTTCTAGGACAGGTATGACCAACCTCGAAGATGCTCTCGGCGGGATCGACATCCTCGCCGCTGCAGAAGCCACCGACACCGCGCCGACGAAGTCCGCGCTCGACGACAAGATCAACGAGTACTTCGGTGGTGCCGTCGTGCGCAAGGACCTCGTGAAGGCGGTCCGCGGCAACGCCGTCGTGCCGTCGTACGTGCTGGAGTACCTGCTGGGCCAGTACGCCGCATCCGACGACGAGGCGACGATCCAGGCCGGGATCGACAGCGTGCGGCAGATCCTCGGGACCCACTACGTCAACCGCAACGAGCACATGCTTGTGAAGTCGGAGATCCGCCGCAGGGGCCGCCACCGCGTGATTGACAAGGTCACCGTCACGCTCAACGACAAGAACGACGTCCACGAGGCTGATTTCGAGAACCTCCAGGTCAAGGGCGTCATCATCGACGACGGCACGGTCAAGCGGAACCCCAAGCTCCTCGTCGGCGGCGTCTGGTGCATCTGTGACATCGAGTACGTCCACTCCGACGACCAGCGCGTCGTGCCCTGGATCCTCGGCAGCCTCAAGCCCATCCAGGTCGCAGGCGTCGACATCGACCACTACTACGCGGCCCGCAAGGCGTTCACGACCGAGGAGTGGATCGACCTGCTCATGCAGTCGATCGGACTCAACCCCGAGCAGTTCAACGAGCGCGGCAAGCTCATTTCCCTGACTCGGCTCGTCCCGTTCGTCGAGCGGAACTACAACATCGTCGAACTCGGACCCAAGGGAACCGGCAAGTCACACACGTTCAGCGAGTTCTCCCCGAATGGCATCCTGATCTCCGGCGGAGAGGTCACTGTCGCCAAGCTCTTCGTCAACAACGCCAGCGGACGCATCGGCTTGGTCGGCTACTGGGACTGCGTCGCGTTCGACGAGTTCGCTGCCAACCGGCGCACCGACCAGAACCTCGTCAACGTGATGAAGAACTACCTCGCGAACAAGTCGTTCTCGCGCGGCACGAGCATCTACGGCGCCGAAGCCTCGATGGCGTTCATCGGCAACACGACGCACACCGTGCCATACATGCTGAAGAGCTCCGACCTGTTCGACGAGCTGCCCGACGCCTACCGCGACCCGGCATGGCTCGACCGCATCCACCACTACATCCCCGGCTGGGAGGTCGCGCCGATCCGCTCGGAGATGTTCTCGACCGGCTACGGGTTCGTCGTCGATTACCTCGCCGAGATCCTGCGGGCGAAGCGGTCCGAGGACTTCTCCGACAAGTACAAGAACTACTTCACGCTCGACAGCTCGATCTCGACGCGCGACCAGGACGGCATCCGCAAGACCTTCTCCGGGCTGATGAAGCTCGTGCACCCCACGGGGGAGGCCACGGAGGATGAGGTCCGCGCGCTGCTGGAGTTCGCGATCGAAGGCCGCAAGCGCGTCAAGGACTCGATCCTGCGAATCGACGCCACCATGCGCGACACGCCCGTTCGGTTCCGGTACTCGGACATGGCGGGGGGGCGGCACGACGTCGCGACGCTTGAGGAAAGTCAGTACCCGCAGCTGTATCGGCGGGATTGGGATGCGATTCCCGAGAGTGAGGATGGAGCGAACGCAGGCGCGGCCACGGGAGTCCTTCCGAACCCGGCGACTGCGCCATCGTCCGAATCCTCTGTGGCTGCACCGGACGCGCCCGCCCAGCCCGCGCCCTCGCCGTTGGCGGAAGGACATCGAGATTTCACTGCCGGCCAGCGGGGAGTCTCCTACGAGACCCTCCTCCTGCCCTACCTGCGTGGGGCGTCCACGATCACGATCACGGACCCATACATTCGCATGCCACACCAGGGTCGCAACCTCGCGGACCTCCTCAGCCTTCTCGCCGCCGCCAAGGACGACGCCGATGAGATCGACGTCCTACTCGTCACGACCGAGGAGTCGAAGGCCGAGTTCAAGCACGGCCAGTTGCTGATGCTCAAGTCGATCAAGGACGCGTCCGACGCAGTTGGTGTTCGTCTCGGAGTGCGGCTTGACGACACGATCCACGACCGCCGCATCGAGACCAACCACGGCTGGCGCATCGATCTCGGCAAAGGCCTCGACATCTGGCAGAGGCCGAGCGACAACCCTTTCGACTTCGGCCGCAGCCGCCAGGAGTTCCGCGTGATCGGCACGGCGTTCACCGTCCACTACGTGAAGATCCCCGTGGCCGACGGCGGGGAGGACGCGCACTGATCGAGTCGATCTCGGTGGCTTCGGCCCGCGCACGACAAGTTGCCAGCGCGGCGGGTGCTCGGCTCGTAGGGTGGAGTCACGTCCGGATGTGATCGAAGGAGATCCCCATGACCGATGAAGCCCGCCCCTGGATGGACGCCGCACTGTCTCCACGCGAGCGCGCCGAGAAGCTCGTCGCAGCGATGACCCTGGAGCAGAAGATCGCCCAGCTGCACGGCAACATGGAGACCATCGACATCTACGGCCTCGCGAACCAGGCCACGAGCGCCGAGGAGATGGAGCAGCTCGCCGCGCAGATCCGCGTCGAGCGGCACGTCATCGCGGACGACGACCTCGGCATCCCGCGGATGCGCATCACCAACGGGCCCGTCGGCGTGGGAATGGGTGACGGGACGCCGTCGCCGCCCGCCACCGCGCTCCCCATGACGATCGGCGTCGCGGCGTCCTTCGACCCCGAGCTCGCCCACGACTACGGGGACATCATCGGCAAGGAGTGCGTGCACCTCGGCCAGCACGTGCTGGAGGGGCCCGGGCTGTGCCTGCACCGCACGGTGACCGCGGGCCGCAACTTCGAGTACTTCTCCGAGGACCCGTACCTGTCCGGCGTCATGGGCGTGGAGGTCACGAAGGCCATCCAGGCGCACGACGTGATCGCCATGGCGAAGCACTACGTGGTCAACGACCAGGAGTACGAGCGGTTCCGCAACAACGTCGAGGTGGACGAGCACGTGTTGCGTGAGCTCTACCTGCTCCCGTTCGAGATGGTGTGCAAGGACGGCGACGTCGCCTCCATCATGAGCGCCTACAACCGCGTGCGGGGCGTGTACGCCACCGAGAACCGGTACACGCTGCACACGATCCTGCGCGAGGAGTGGGGGTGGGACGGCTACGTGCAGTCCGACTTCTGGAGCTGCCGGTCGGCGGCGGGGTCACTGAACGCGGGCATGGACCTGGAGATGCCGGACGCCAAGTGGCTGAACGAGACCAACGTGAGGAACGCGCTGAACGACACGTCGCTGGAGATCCAGACCATCGACCGCGCGCTCGTCCGGCGCTTCACGCAGATGTTCCGGTTCGGGCACTTCGAGAAGCCGTACGCGCCGACCGAGATCCCGGCCGGCGAGCACGGCGAGGTGAGCCGCCGCATGGGCCAGGAGATGGCCGTCCTGCTCAAGAACGACGCCGGCCTGCTGCCGCTCGCCCCCGACGCCGGCCGGGTGTTGATCGTCGGCATGGACAGCTTCGCCGCGAAGGCGTGCCAGGGTGGGGGCGGATCATCGAAGGTCGACCCGCTGTACACGGTCGACCCGCTGCCCGGCATGCGCGACATCCTCGCCGACCTCGACGCCGCGTCAACGGCGGAGCTGTTCGTCGTCGAACGCGACCACTCCAACCTGGACGCGGCCGTCGCCGCGTGCAAGGAGGCGGACGTCGTCGTCATCATGGCGGGCCTGATCGCCACGGAGGGCGCCGACATGCCGGCGCCGGAGCTGCCCTACAACCAGGACGCCATGGTCGCGGCGCTGCTCGGGCAGTGCCCGAGGACCGTCGTGGTGCTGAAGAGCTCGGCCCCCATGATCCTGCCGTGGATCGGCGACGCCGACACCGTGCTGGAGGTCTGGAACCAGGGGGCGGAGGACGGCCACGTGGTGGCCGAGCTGCTCTGGGGCGTCGTCAACCCGTCCGGCAAGGTACCCACCACGTACGCCGTCCGCCGCGAGGACCTCATGGAGTACGGCGACCCCGTCCGCTACCCCGGCACCGACGAGGGCGAGGGCTGGCCCACGATGCGGTACACGGAGGGCCTCAGGATCGGCTACCGCTGGTTCCAGTCCCAGGGGATCGCGCCGCTGTTCCCGTTCGGGCACGGCCTGTCCTACACCACGTTCGAGCTGTCCGCCTTCTCCGTCAGTCCGCGGGAGTCCGACGGCGTCGCCCCGCTGACCGTTCAGGGTGCCGTCCGCAACACGGGCGAGGTCGCGGGCGCCGAGGTGGTCCAGGTGTACCTGGGAATCCCCGTGGACGGGCAGCCGCCGAAGCGGCTCGTCGGGTTCCGGAAGGTGTGGCTCGAACCGGGGGAGGTGCAGACCGTGACCATCGAGGTGGATCCCGCCGCGACCCACCACCCCCTCTCGGTGTGGGACTACTGCACGCAGTCCTTCCAGGTGAGGCCCGGGGAGTACACCGTGTACGTCGGCACCTCCAGTGAGGACACGCCGTTCACCGCCACGGTGAGAGTGGGGTGAGGGGCGGGCCGATCCCCGGCGCCTACGAGGGACGGCTGGGCCTGCGGTACCTGGTGTTCGCCGTCGGCATGTTCGTGATGGCGATCGGGATCGCGATCACCGCCCGCGCGACCCTGGGCACCACCCCCATCTCGACCCCGCCCTACGTGGTGAGCCTCGGCGGCGGGATCACCCTGGGGCTCGCGACCATCGTCATGCACGTGGGCTTCGTGGCGCTCCAGATCGCCCTGCTGCGCCGCGAGTTCGAGTGGATCCAACTGCTCCAGGTGCTCGTGGGCGTGGGATTCGGCGTGTTCATCGACGCCGCCATGGTCCTCACCGGGTGGTTCCGCCCCGAGGCCTACTGGCTCCAGTGGGTGGGCGTGCTCGTGGGGAGCGCGATCCTTGCCGTGGGAATCACGGTCCAGTTCCTGCCGAAGGTGCTGATGAACGCGGGGGAGGGCACCGTGGCTGCGCTCGCGCACGTCACCGGGGTGCGGATCGGGACGATGAAGATCGCCTTCGACGTCACGCTCGTGGGCATCGGTGCGGTGATCTCTCTTGCGATGTTCGGGCGCATCGAGGGGATCCGAGAAGGAACCCTGGTCGCGATGTTCCTCGTGGGGCTGATCGTCGGTCGCATCCTGCCGCCGCTCACACAGTGGTTCGCCCGGCTCATGCACCAACCGCCGGGTGACACCCCGCCGGAGATCGCCCCGGACATGTCGGCCTGAGCGGCTAGCGTGGCCCCGTGAACGCATTCGAGGGCATCCCGCTCGCCGCGCTGGACTTCTACGAGGACCTCGAGCACCACAACTCCCGCGAGTGGTGGGCGGCCCACCGGGATGTCTACGAGCGCGAGGTGCGCGTCCCCATGGAGGCGCTCGCCGCCGGCCTGGAGGAGGAGTTCGGGCCCGCGAAGGCCTTCCGCCCGTACCGGGACGTGCGCTTCTCCCCGGACAAGTCCCCGTACAAGACGCACCAGGGGATCGTCGTGGCGACGGCGTCAGGCATGGGCTGGTACGTCCAGGTCAGTGCCGAGGGACTCATGACCGCCGCAGGGTGGTACGACGGGACGCCCAGCCAGCTCGCCCGCTACCGCCGCGCCGTCGACGACGCGAGGCCAGGGGAGGTCCTGCGGCAGATCGTGGACGGACTGCGGGAGGCCGGGTACGTGCTCGACGGCGACCGGCTGAAGACCCACCCGCGCGGCATGGCGCCCGACCACCCGCGGATCGAGCTGCTGCGGCACCGCTCGCTGACGGTGGACCGCCGGCACGGCGTTCCGGAGTGGCTCCCGACTCCCGAGGCGCTGGACCGGGTGCGCGAGGACTGGCGGACCTACGAGCCACTGCTGGAGTGGCTGGACGAGCACGTGGGCGAGGGCTGAGTGCAGGTCCTGGCGTCGAGGGCGCCTGAGGAGCGGACGTGGCGGCCGGGCTGGCCGTGCCCCGTCGGCCAGGTGCTCGGGCCGCTCCGTCACGGAACGGGTGACCCCACGTTCCACCGCGAGTCCGGCACGATCTGGCGCGGCATCCGCACGCCCGGTGGTCCCGCGACCCTGCGGCTCGAATCCCGGCCCGGCGACGGCGTCGTCCTCGCCTCCGCGTGGGGCAGCGGGGCGGCGTGGACGCTCGACTCGCTCCCCGCCATGCTGGGCGCGCTCGACGACACCGCCGGCTTCGATCCCAGCTGCCACCCCGCCGTCGCCAGCCTGCAGCGCGCCCACCCCCACTGGCGCGTGCCACGGACGGGGCTCGTGCTCGAGGCTCTCCTGCCCGCCGTGCTCGAGCAGAAGGTGACGGGGCAGGAATCCTTCGCCGCCTACCGTCGCCTGGTGTTGCGATGGGGTGAGCCGGCCCCCGGCCCCGGGGCCGCCCGCGGCCTGCGCGTCCAGCCGTCGGCGGAGGTGCTCGCGGGGCTGCCCTCGTGGGAGTGGCTCCGGCTGGGTGTCGACGGCGCCCGGTCCCGCGCCGTCGTCGGTGCCGCCCGTCGCGCCGCGGCGCTGGAACGGACGACGGCGTGGGGGCGCGAGGAGGCGGACCGGGCCCTCCGGTCTCTGCCCGGCATCGGCGTGTGGACCAGTGCCGAGGTCCGCGCCCGCGCCCACGGGGACGCGGACGCCGTGAGTTTCGGCGACTACCACGTCGCCCAGGACATCGGGTTTGCCCTCACCGGCGAGCGCGGCGATGACGCCGGCCTGGCCGAACTGCTCGAACCGTTCCGCGGGCACCGCTACCGGGTGCAGCGTCTGGTGGAGCTCGCCGGGATCCGGGCGCCGCGGCGGGGCCCGCGGATGGCGCCGCGGAAGCACCTGCCGGTGCGCCTAGACTGATCAATCCCACGGGCAGGCGGGGAACTCCTCGCTCTCCGGCCGGCTCATCGGGTCCCAATCCTCGTCGACCCATGCCACTGGAGCACCCGGCCGCGCCTCGGCTTCGGGCAGTGTCACCCTGACATACTCGATCGCCTCGTCGACCTCTGGCGGGCCCTCTCGCGCGAGACGCTCCAGATTCTCGGCGGCCTTTCGCGCCCGGCAGCGCCGCAGTGCGTCGATGGCCGACGCGACCAGAGCCCTCTGCCAGGCCACCTCGTTCTCGAGGCGGATCACCATCCGGCGGAATTCGAGTGGCCGGGTCCCGCACCAGGCGTGCAGGATCTCCGTGACCTCTTCCTCCGAGTCGATCTCCCACTCGTTGCGCTGCGACGGTGCCAGGAGCGACCGCCGGTCCCTTGCCAGGAGTTCGCTGCGCATCCCGTCCGGATCGGCCGCGCAGGCCGCCTTGGCGACGCTCACCATGGCCGCTGTGCTGAGGAGCAGCCCGGAGCCCGTCGAGATGGACTCCTCCTCGGTCACCAGTTCAGTGACCGGGTGCCGGCAGAGAGTGCCCAGCGCTTCGGCATCCTGCACCACAATGCCGCGCATCGGCCAGCGGGACGGCACGGCAACGGCCGTCGGTATGAGGCGCTGGAACACGACGTGCGCGGCACGACGGCTCGGGTTGAAACGGTCGTGCGAACCCTCGATGCGCCGCAGCTTCGTGTCGCGGGCGTCGTACTCCCCGACCTCGGACCACGGTGCCTTGAGCCGCTGCAGGCCCACGAGCCTGCGGCGGCCCGTTCGCTCGCCGTCCAGGAACTCCACCTCCATCTGGATCGTGGAGACCATGCGCTCCTGCCCGATGACGCGGACGCGCTGGGAGCGGCCCTTGTCCTGCGCACGATAGATCCACTCCTCGCCGGGGGTGATCGCCGCTGCCTGCCTCTCCATCTCCTGCAGCCGCCGCTCGCGTCGCTCCTCGTCCGTGCTCATGCCGTCCTCCAGTCTCGTCGTGGTGTGACGAGTCTGGAGCCGCTCCGGCTGCACCTGCCGCCTACCTCCCCGGATCTGGGGACCGGCTCCCGCCGGTTCAGCCTGTGGACAGGCCGGAAGACCTCAGCGCGGCAGCGCGCCCTTCCGCTCGTCCCCGAGCGGGACGGGGTCGAGGAGGTACATGTCCGTCGGGGCGGACCGGAGCCCGGCACTCAGCTCACCGAGCCGCGCGATCGCCGGCCCCGCCAGGTGCGCCTCAAGGTCCGCGCGCGAGGCCCAACGCTCCACCATCACCACGGTCTCGCCGTCCTCCGCCACGTGGGCGGCGTACAGCTCGCACCCCTGCTCCGCGTGGACCAGGGGCGAGACCTCACGGAACGCCTCGAGTTGGGCCGCGACCCTCCCGGGTGCGACGTGGATCAGGGCCACCACGGTGACGGCGTCGGACATGGGCCTGCCTCTCGTCGGATCGAACCACTACGGTAGTGGGATGCCGGGCAACCAGGGCGCCGAGTGGTGGCGCGACGCCGTCGTGTACCAGGTCTACCCACGGTCCTTCGCGGACGCCGACGGCGACGGCGACGGCGAGGGGGACCTGCGCGGCGTCGTCGCCCGCCTCGACCACCTCGTGGCGCTGGGCGTGGACGCCCTGTGGCTGAACCCCTTCTACCCCTCGCCGGGCGTGGACGGCGGCTACGACATCGCCGACCACTGCGACGTCGATCCCCGGTACGGCACGCTCGCGGATCTCGACGCCCTCGTCACCGCGGCGCACGCCCGCGGCCTGAAGGTGATCGTCGACGTCGTCCCCAACCACGTGTCCGACGCCCACCCCTGGTTCCGGGCCGCCCTCGCCGCCGGCCCGGGCTCGGCCGAACGGGCGAGGTTCCACTTCCGGGCCGGGCGCGATCCGGGCGGCGCCGAGCCGCCCAACAACTGGACGAGCGTGTTCGGCGGGCCGTCGTGGACCCGCGTCACCGAGCCGGACGGCACGCCGGGGGAGTGGTACTACCACCTGTTCGCGCCCGAACAGCCGGACCTCAACTGGGAGAATCCCGAGGTGCTCATCGAGTTCGAGCGGGTGCTGCGGTTCTGGCTGGACCGCGGGGTGGACGGCTTCCGCATCGACGTGGCCGACGCCCTCGCCAAGGACCCGGCCTTCCCGGACACCCCGGGCGGCTGGCCGGTGATCCCGAAGGACGCCCCCTCCCCTGTCCACGAGGTCTACCGCGCGCTCCGTGGCGTCCTCGACTCCTACCCCGGGGACCGGATGGCCGTGGTGGAGACCGGAGCCCCTGATGACGTGGTGGCACTCTTCCTCCGCCCGGACGAGATGCACCTCGCCTTCAACCTCCGGTTCGCGAAGGCGGCGTGGGGCGCCGGCGAGTTCCGGGACGCGATCGACTCCTCCCTCGCGGCGAACGCGGCCGTGGGGGCACCCGTCACCTGGGTCCTCGACAACCACGACAACCCCCGCTCCGTCACCCGCTTCGGCGCCGGGGTGCGACTCGAGGGCCACTACGCGCCCACCGCGGCGGGTGGCGACGACGGCGCGGTGGACCTGGCCCGCGGCCTCCGCCGGGCGCGGGCCGCTGCGCTCCTCATGCTCGCGCTCCCCGGCGCCGCCTTCGTCTACCAGGGCCAGGAGCTCGGCCTTCCCAACGTGGACGACCTGCCGGAC
>DBPQ01000061.1:0-129 GCA_002304945.1 Actinomycetales bacterium UBA1416
GATCTTCATCACCACCGGGTAGCCGATCTGGCGGCAATAGGCCACGGCCTCATCGGGGGTGGCCGTCACGGCAGAGCGCGGCGTGGTGATGCCGTAGGCCTTGAGGATGTCTTGCGCCTCAGAGTCGCC
>DBPQ01000061.1:165-20590 GCA_002304945.1 Actinomycetales bacterium UBA1416
ATGGCGCCCAGCGGCTGCTGGCGCCAGACGCCATAGCGATACATGGCGCCCATTGCAGCGATGGCGCGTTCTGGGAAGGGGTAGGTGGGAATGTCGCTGCGGCTCAGCATGTCTACGGCGCGGCTGATGACGTGGCCGCCCATCCAGCAGGCCAGCACCGGCTTGTCGGCGCCCTTGGTCTCTTCCACCAGCACCTGGGCCGACTCCATAACCTCGGTGTTGGACTGCGGCGTGAGGATGACCAGAATGCCATCCACGTTCGGGTCTTTGAGCACCTCGCGGATCGCCGCGCGATAGCGCTCGGCGGTCGCATCGCCCAGCACATCCACCGGGTTGTGGGTGCTGGCAGCCGCGGGGAGGGCCTTGGCCAGGGTCTCTTCGGTTTCAGGCAGCAGCTCGGCGAGCAGCAGTTGCTGGCTCTCCAGCGCATCGGTTGCCATGACGCCGGGGCCACCNNGCCCTTGAGCAGCGGCTGATAGGCAAAGGCTGTCGAAAAGTCGAACATCTCTTGCACCGAGTTGGCGCGA
Source organism: Actinomycetales bacterium UBA1416 (assembly GCA_002304945.1). Lineage (GTDB taxonomy): Bacteria > Actinomycetota > Actinomycetes > Actinomycetales > Actinomycetaceae > UBA1383. The sequence continues at coordinate 693 of DBPQ01000061.1, forward strand.
ATGATGCCCGACTGCAAAAAGGCGGCGTCGTAAGCCGCGTCCGAGCCGGCCAGGCTGCCCGTGTGCGAAGAGACGGCTTTGGAGCCGGAGGCGGTGCGGCCCGACTTGACGGCGATGATCGGCTTGATACGCGCCGTCTCGCTGGCTTTGCGCATGAACTCGGCGCCATTCTTGACGCCCTCGATGTATGAGATCAGCACCTTGGTGCGGGGGTCTTCCTGGCAGGCTTCGTAGAGCGCCGCCTCANNGTCGGCCTTGTTGCCCAGGCTGACAAAACGCGACATGCCGATGTTGTTCTCCAGGGCATAGTCCAGCACGGCAGTGCCCAAGGCGCCCGATTGCGATGTGAAGGCGATATAGCCGGCAGATGTCATGGCGGGCGCAAAAGAGGTATCCATTGGGGTCCACATGTCCATCAAGCCGAGGCAGTTGGGGCCTACCATGCGCATGCCATAGCGCCCGGCCACCTCCAGCGCCTTGGCTTCGAGCGCGCGGCCTTCGGCGCCCGATTCGCGAAAGCCTGCGGTAATGACGACGACGCCCTTGACGCCCTTTTTGCCGCAATCCTCCAGCACGGCGGGCACGGCCTTGGAGGGGATGACGATCACGGCCTGGTCTACCTGGCCCGGCACATCCAGGATGGAGGAATATGCCTTGAGCCCGAGGATCTCGGTGGCGCCGGGGTTCACCGGGTAGATGCCCCCTTGATAGCCGCTCTTGCGAAGGTTGCTGAGGATTTGATAGCCGATTTTCGATGGGTTGGTTGAAGCGCCAATGATGGCGACGCCATCGGGATGAAAGAGCATGTCTAGTTTGGACATCGCGGTACCCCTTCTAGGTAATGGCGGCAGATATCTTACACCTCTTGGAATGGCCGGGCAAAAGCGTCAGAATGATTGGCCGTGAGTTTCTTTGGTTTTTTGTATTTTTCGTTTTCGAAAGCCATTGACATCGTTTTCAATAGTTGATACACTGGCCCTGGCAGTTCGCCAATCCTCTGGCCGTCGCGGCGTCATGCGTCTGGTTTGTCAAAAGATCGCCTGGCAATGGGGCCAAGGAAAGCGTCTATCCAAACCGCAGGCACTCAGGAGGTTCATAGCATGCCAGCAGATGTTGGTCTAGATCGTCTCAAGTTCCCGCCTCCGGCAGATTTTGCTGCCAATGCGCTGATCGGTTCACTCGAACAGTATCAGGCGATGTACCAGGAATCCATCGAGGATCCCGATGGCTTTTGGCTCAAGATGGCCGAGACGCTCGACTGGTTCAAAAAGCCTACCAAAGGCCGCGAGTACACCTGGGATACCGAGAACCGCGTCATTGACATAAAGTTCTTTGAGGATGGCCAACTCAACGTTGCCTATAACTGCCTGGATCGCCACCTGACGACTTGGCGCAAGAACAAGGCGGCGATCATCTGGCAGGGCGAGCCTGAGGATGATGTGCGCATCCTGACCTATCAAGAATTGCACCGCGAAGTGTCCAAGTTCGCCAATGTGCTCAAGGGCAAGGGCATCAAAAAGGGTGATCGCGTCGCCATCTATCTGCCCATGATCCCCGAACTGGCCATTGCCATGCTGGCCTGCACGCGCATCGGCGCCATTCACTCAATCGTCTTTGCGGGCTTTAGCGCCATGTCGCTGGCCGCCCGCATTCAAGATTCAGACTGCAAGCTGCTGATCACCAGCAATGTCTCCTTGCGCGCCGGCCGCAAGCTCCCGCTCAAAGCGACCTGCGATGAGGCGTTGCAAACCTGCCCGACGGTGGAGCATCAGATCGTGGTGCGGCGCACGCCAGATGCCGTGTCCATGACCGAGGGCCGCGATAGCTGGTGGCACGACGATATGGCGACTGCCTCGCCCGATTGCCCCGCCGAGGTGATGAACGCCGAGGATACCCTGTTCATCCTGTACACCTCTGGCTCCACGGGCCAGCCCAAGGGCGTACAGCACACCACCGGTGGCTATCTCACCTACGCCGCCGTGACCCACAAGTATATCTTTGACATCCACGATGAAGACACCTACTGGTGCACCGCCGATGTGGGCTGGATCACCGGCCACAGCTATATCGTTTACGGCCCGCTGGCCAACGGCGCCACCAGTATCATGTTCGAGGGCGTGCCCTCCTGGCCCGATAACAGCCGCTTCTGGCAGATCGTGGACAAGTTCCAGGTCAATATCTTTTACACCGCGCCCACGGCCATTCGCGCCCTGGCCAGCCAGGGGGTCGAGTGGGTGCAAAAGTGCGATCTCTCCAGCCTGCGCCTGCTCGGCTCGGTGGGCGAGCCCATCAACCCGGCGGCCTGGCTCTGGTACTATGACAATGTTGGCCACGGCAATTGCCCCATCGTAGATACCTGGTGGCAAACCGAGACGGGCGGCATCCTGATTACGCCGCTGCCGGGCGCCATGACGCTCAAGCCCGCCAGCGCCTCCAGGCCCTTCTTTGGCGTCGAGCCGATCATCCTGCGCGATGATGGCACCGAATGCCCGGTTGGCGAGAGCGGCAAGCTGTGCATCAAAAAGCCGTGGCCCGGCATCATGCGCACCACCTGGGGCGACCATGACCGCTTCATTGACACCTATTTCACCATGTACAACGACCTGTACTTTACCGGTGACGGGTGCATCAAAGACGCGGATGGCGATTACTGGCTCCAGGGCCGCATTGATGATGTGGTCAATGTGTCCGGCCACCGCATCGGCACGGCTGAGGTCGAGAGCGCCCTGGTGAGCCATCCCGCCGTGGCCGAGGCCGCCGTGGTGGGCCGCCCGCATGACATCAAGGGGCAGGCGCTGTATGCCTATGTCACGCTGCATGGCGGTGTAGAAAAGACGGACAAACTGGTCAAAGAGCTGCTGGACCATGTGCGGGTCGAGATCGGCCCCACGGCCCGGCCAGACTGGATTCAGTTTGCCGATGCCCTGCCCAAGACGCGCAGCGGCAAGATCATGCGCCGCCTGCTCAAGGACGTCGCCGAGCACCGCCAGGTGGGGGACGTCACAACACTGGCGGACTCCTCGGTGATGTCGCTGATCCAGCAGGGTCTCGCCGGGAGGTAGGGGGCCGCTCGCACCCCCGGCGCGGTCGCCGGTGCGTCCCGGCCCTGCCGGGGACCCACCGGCACTGGGGTACCCTCGCATGCGTGGTAGCCGATTCGTCGTCCGTCCTCGTGCCGGGCCCCTGGGAGCACCGCACCATCACCGCCAACGGCTCGAGGTTCCACCTCGCCGAGGCCGGGACGGACGGTGCGCCGCTCGTCGTGCTCCTCCACGATTACCCCCAGTTCTGGTGGGCGTGGCGCAACCAGATCCCGGCGCTGGCCGCCGCCGGGTACCACGTGGCGGCCATGGACCTGCGCGGCTTCGGCGCCTCCGACAAGTCCCCCCGCAACATCGCGACCCCACGCTCGTGCTTCGACGTCGCCGGCGTGGTATCCGCCCTCGGGTACTCCCGGGCGACCGTGGTGGGGCACGGCGTCGGCGCGCTCGCGGCGTGGTCGATGACCGCGTTCACGCCCGAGGTGACGACGGCGGTGGTCGCCCTCTCGGCCCCGCACCCGCTCACGTTGCGGCGCCACCGGCTTCCTGTGGGGACCGCCGCGTGGCTGCAGTGGATTCAGGCGCCGTGGTTCCCCGAGCGCTCGATCACGCACGGTGACGCCGTGGAGGGCTACCTCCGGGCGTGCTCCCACGTGCAGGAACCGGTGGTCTCCCAGGCGGCGCTCTACACGGAGGCGATGCGCCTGCCGTTCGCCGCGCACTGCGCGATGGAGCACTTCCGGTGGCAGGTGCGCTCCGCGGGCCGCAACGACGGGCGCGCCTACATGCGCCGGCTGCGCACCGCTCCGGCCGTGCGCACCCTCGTGCTGTTCGGCGAGCACGACCGGGTGCTGCCGCCCAGCCTCTACCGCTACGACGCCGAGGTGGCGCCGCACGCCGAGCACCGGCTGGTGCCCGGTGCCGGTCACTTCCTCCCGGAGGAGGCGCCGGACGCCGTCACCGGCGCCCTCCTCGAGTTCCTCGGCGGGGACGGCCCCGAGCCCAGCCGCTAGGGTCGCCGGGCCGTTGCGACGGCCCGGCACGCGGCTGGGCTCGAGGACGTCAGGCCAGGCCCTTCTCAGCCAGCCAGTCGGAGGCGATGACGTCCGAGGCGAGCTGCTCCGTGACGCTCCGCGCGTTCATCGCGACGAGGTCCGCGGTGGTCAGCTCGGCCGAGACCCCGTTCAGCACCGCGGCGATCTCCTCATCCACCCGGTCGGACACGAGCGGGACCACCTGCTGCGGCAGCACCAGGGCCTCCGGGTCCTCCAGGGTGACGAACCCGTTCTCCTGGATGGTCGGGTCCGCACTGTAGATGTCCGCCACGTTCACGGTGCCGTCCTGCAGCGCCTTGACCGTCAGCGGGCCGCCGGAGTCCTCGATCGGCAGCACGGTCACCTCCACGCCGTACACCTCCGACAGGCCCGCGGGTCCGTAGGGGCGCGTCTCGAACTCGGAGTTCGCGCCGACGATGAGCGGCACGTCCACCTCGGCGAGATCGCCGATCGACTCAAGGCCCCACTCCTCCGCGAACTCCGCGGTGACGTTGAACGAGTCCTGGTCCGCCGCCGTCGCAGGCTCCAGCACCCGCAGGCCCTCCGGCAGCGCCTCCCCGAGGGCGGCGACCACCTCGTCCGGGGTGGTGGCCGTGGTGCCGCTGTCGTAGTACTGCAGGAGGTTGCCGGAGTACTCGGGGAGGATGTCGATCGCACCGGACTCCAGCTCCGGCAGGTACACCTCCCGCTGCCCGATCTGGTACTGCCGGTCCACCTCGTAGCCCGCGGCCTCGAGCGCCTGGGCGTAGACCTCGGCGATGATCTCGTTCGAGTAGTACTGCTGCGATCCGACGACGACGGTGCCGCCGTCCGCCGCGCCACCGGTCGAGGCGGTGGTGGCGTCGTCGTCGCCGAGGGGGTCGCTGCTGCCGCAGGCCGCCAACGCGAGGGTGGCGGCGGCGACCACCGTGAGAGTCCTGATCCTCTTCATCGTCCTGCCCTTCCGTTGATTGCTGCCATCCTGTCAGCGGCGGGAGCGTTCGCGCACCCCCCGGGGCACCATCACGCGCTGGGCGAACGCCAGCACGGCCTCCAGCGCGATCGCGAGGCCCACCACGAGGAGGGCGGAGGCGAGCATCTGGGGGTAGTCCTGCGTCTTCAGTCCACGGAACAGGTAGCGGCCCAGCCCCCCGGACCCGACGTACGCGGCGAGGGTCGCGGTGGCCACCACCTGGAGCGTGCCGGCACGGATCCCACCCCAGATCATGGGGAGCGCGAGGGGTACCTCGACGCGGCCGAGCACCTGGGTGCCCGTCATGCCCATCGCCGTCGCCGCATCCGTGACGTGGGGTTCCACCGAGTCGACCCCGGCGTAGGCGCCGGCGAGGATCGAGGGGATCGCCAGCACGACGAACGCCACCATGGGAGCGGTCAGGCCCACCCCCCACATGAGGGCGAGGAGGGTGATGAGGCCGAGGGTGGGGATGGCGCGGGCCGCACTCGTGCTGCCGACGGCGAGCGCCCGGCCCCGGCCGGTGTGCCCGATGGCGAGGCCGATGGGGATCGCGATGGCCGCGGCGATGCCGACGGCGGCGAACGTGTACCAGAGGTGCTCCCACATCCGGACGGGGATGCCGTCCGGTCCGGCCCAGTGCGCCGGGTCGAGGATCCACTGCCACGCGGCGGCCAACTGGTTCACACGCCCACCTCCACGGCCGGCTGGGCCCGACGCCGCCGGCGCGGCCGGCCCACCCGGGTCCACGGCATGAGGATCCGGCCCGCGAGCACAGCGGCGGCATCGAGGGCGAGCGCCACGACGATGGTGAGGACGAGCCCGGCGACCACCTCGGCGACGATGCCGCGCTGGAAGCCGTCGGTGAACAGCAGGCCGAGGCTGTCCACCCCGAGGACCGCGCTGACGGTGACGAGGCTGACGGTGCTGACGGTCACCACGCGCAGGCCCGCCAAAATCGCCGGCCCCGCCAGGGGGATCTCCACCAGCCAGAACCGGCCCCACGGGGAGTAGCCGAGCGCGGTGGCGGACTGGTGGGTCTCGGGCGGGACGGCTGCGAGGGCGTCCGCGACGGACCGCGTCATGAGGGCGATGCCGTACAGGGTGAGGGCCACGATCACGTTGACGGCATCCCGCGCCCCGGTGCCGATCAGCGCCGGGAGCGCCACGAACAGGGGCAGGGAGGGGATCGCGTAGAGGAGGCCGGCCCCGGTGAGGAGCGGCCCCCGGATCAGCCGGTACCGGAAGGCGGCCCAACCGAGGGGGATGGACAGGGCGAACGCGGCGAGGATCGAGGGGACCGCGAGCGCGAGGTGGGCGAGCGTGCGGTCCAGCAGGAGGCCGAGGTTCGCGAGCACCCACGTCATGGCGCCGCGGACCCCTCGCCGTCGGCCAGGTAGCCGGCCGGCCGGTCCTCACCGTCGATCACCATGGTGCCCCGCGGGGTGGTCTCGAGGCGGAAGCGGCGCTGTGCACGGTTCAGGCCGATGAAGTCCGCCACGAACTGGTCGGCCGGGTCCGCGAGGATCTCGGCGGGCGTGCCACGCTGGGCGATCGTGCCGCCGGTGCGGAGGAGGACCACCTGGTGGCCGAGGGTGAAGGCCTCGTCGATGTCGTGGGTGACGAAGATGATGGTCTTGCCGAGCCGGTCCTGAAGCTGGCGGAGCTCGTGCTGCAGGTCCGCGCGCACGAGGGGGTCGACGGCGCCGAAGGGCTCGTCCATGAGGAGGATGTTGGGGTCGGCCGCGAGGCCGCGGGCCACGCCGACGCGTTGCTGCTGGCCGCCGGAGAGCTGCGCGGGGTAGCGCTCGGCGAGGCCCCGGTCGAGGCCGACCAGGTCCATGAGCTCCAGCGCCCGGCCGTGCGCGTCCCGGCGGGAGGTCCCCTCCAGGCGCGGCACGGTGGCGATGTTGTCCGCGACGGTCCGGTGGGGCAGCAGGCCGGAGTTCTGCATGACGTACCCGATGGACCGCCGCAGGGTGACGGGGTTGCGGGTCGCGACGTCGACGCCGTCGATCTCGATACTGCCGGAGGTGGGGTCCACCATGCGGTTCACCATGCGCAGCAGCGTGGTCTTGCCGCTGCCGGACGTGCCGACGAAGACGGTGGTGCGGTGGGGAGGCACCTGGAGGGAGACCCCGCTGACGGCCCGTGTCCCGTCCGGGAACACCTTCGTGACGTCCTTGAACTCGATCATCGGGTGGTCCCCCTCCGGGCGGGTCCGGACCGGGCCGTGCGCGCTGGCGCGCCCACCCCGATCCGCGGGCACAGGTCGACGATGCCACAGGTCTCGCAGGCGGGCCGTCGGGCCGTGCACACGCGCCGGCCGTGGAAGATGAGGCGGTGGCAGGCCATCGTCCACTCCTCAGGCGGCAGGAGGTCGGCGATGTCCGTCTCCACCTTCAGGGGGTCGGTGTTCCGCGTCCAGCCGAGCCGGCGGGCGAGGCGTCCCACGTGGGTGTCCACCGTGATGCCGGGGACGCCGAACGCGTTGCCGAGCACCACGTTGGCGGTCTTCCGTCCCACTCCGGGGAGGGTGACGAGTTCCTCGAGCGTGCCGGGGACCTCTCCCGCGAAGCGCTCGGTGAGCGCCATGCCGATCCCCGCGAGGGAACGGGCCTTCGCCCGGAAGAAGCCGAGGGAGTGGAGGATCTCCTCCAGGTCCTCCAGCCGTGCGCCGGCGAGGGCGACGGCGTCCGGGTACCGGGCGAACAGCTCCGGGGTCACCTGGTTGACCCGCGCGTCCGTGGTCTGCGCGGAGAGCACGGTTGCCAGGAGCAGCTGGTAGGGATCCCGGAAGGCGAGTTCGCAGTGGGCGTCCGGGTGGAGCTCGGCGAGCCGGTCGTTGACGAGTCGCGCCCGCTCCCGCAGGGCCCTCCTGCTCTCCCTCATGGGTTCCACCCTATGGTCCGAGCATGTTCCGGGCGCGCCCGCCCGCGTTTTCCGGTGCTGTGCGTCACAGTCGGTGGCAGTATGGAGCCAGCGCCAACAGTTAGGAAACAACGTGGACGAGTCCTTGATCGCCGCCGTGCCCCTGTTCTCAGCCCTCGACGTCGAGGACCAGCACCAGCTCGCCGCGATGATGAGCGAGGTCGTCTTCCGCCGGGGGGAGAAGCTCTTCAACGAGGGTGACCCCGGTGACCGGCTCTACCTGCTGGTGGAGGGCAAGGTGAAGCTCGGGCACACCGCGGCGGACGGCCGCGAGAACCTGCTCGCGGTGCTCGGCCCCGGCGAGATGATCGGCGAGCTCACGCTCTTCGACCCGGGCCCCCGGTCCACCACTGCCACCGCCGTGGCGCCCACCCGGATGATGCAGCTCGACCACGAGGCCATGATGTCGTTCATCGACTCACGCCCCGAGCTCGCGAAGCACATGCTGAAGGCCCTCGCGCAGCGGCTGCGCCGCACCAACACGGCCCTGGCCGACCTGGTCTTCTCCGACGTGCCCGGCCGCGTGGCCAAGGCGCTGCTCGACCTGTCCGACAGGTTCGGGACGAGGGCGGACGACGGCACCATCCACGTGCCGCACGAGCTCACCCAGGAGGAACTCGCCCAGCTGGTGGGCGCCTCTCGTGAGACGGTCAACAAGTCCCTCGCCGAGTTCGTCTCGCGCGGGTGGATCCGCCTCGAGGGACGGGGCGTGCACCTGCTCGACGTCGACCGCCTGCGGCGCCGCGCCCGCTGAGCACGTCAGGCAGGGCCGCCGCTGGTCACGCCGGTTGAGTGCTCGGCCGGTCCGGGCCGCCGACCCGTGCGATCACTGGTGCAGGGCGACGACGAGTTCCACCTCGATCGGGGCGTCCAGCGGCAGGGCCGCCACCCCAACGGCGCTGCGGGCGTGCGCGCCGTCGTCCCCGAAGAGTTCGCCGATGAGCTGGGAGGCCCCGTTCGCCACGGCGGGCTGGGCGTGGAAGTCGTCGGTGGAGGCCACGAACACGGTCATCTTGACGACCCGCTCGACGGCGTCGATACCACCCGCGACCGCGGCGACGGCGGCGAGCGCGTTCAACGCGGCCGTCCGGGCGGCGTCGGTCGCCTCGGCCTCCGTGACGGCGGAGCCCACCCGTCCGGTCACGGCGAGCGCGCCGTCGACGAACGGGAGCTGGCCGGAGGAGAACACGAGGTTCCCCGCGCGCACCGCCGGGACGTAGGCCGCGACGGGCCTCGGCACGGGAGGGAGGGCGATGCCGAGCTCGGCGAGCCGGCCGGACAGGCTCACGCCTCGCCCTTCGGGCGCTTGAGGTAGGCGACCAGGTTCGTGGAGCCCGCGGGGCCCGGGACCACCTGGACGAGCTCCCACCCGTCGGCACCCCACTGGTCGAGGATCGCCTTCGTGTTGTGGATCAGCAGCGGAATCGTGGCGTACTCCCATGTGGTCATGGGGCAATCCTAGGGGCGGGGGTCGGGCAGCGCGATCAGCAGCTGCGCAGGCCCGCCTGCTGCTGGCGGAGCCGCGTGATGATGCGAGGGGGCATCGGGGTGCGGAGTTCCGCGGCGGCCTCGTCGTCGCTCGCGAGCCACTCCGTCCAGTCCGTGACGTCCGGGTACTGCCGCAGCAGGGCGCGACGCTCACGTTCGGTGAGGCCTCCCCAGACGCCGAACGTGGTCCGTGAGTTCAGTGCGTCCGCGAGGCACTGCATGCGTACCTCGCAACTGAAACAACGCCCCCGAACCTCACGTTGCGCCGCACCCCGGACGAACAGCGAGTCCGGTGGGGCGGAGGCACATGCTGCACGAGCGGCCCACGTCTGGTCATCGTTGACGCCCATGGATCCTCCGAGCTTGAGCTTTCCCTGACCGTATCGAAAGAAGGGCGCTCAACGCAATGCCGCCCTCTCCGGCCACAGTGGCATCGACCTGCGGTGATGGTCGCGGACGATGTGACATGGTGGGCGGTGCGGCCACTGGTGGGTCCCACGGCGGGCACGTACCCTTGAGGCATGTCTCCGCGATCCTCCAGCCGGATCCTGCGCCCGCCGCAGGTGCTCGCCATGCTGCTCGCCTTCCTCCTCGTGAGCGGGGTCGGTGGCTTCCTGATGGCCGGCATGGCCGTCCCGTTCGTGACCGCCGCCGGCACCGTCGCCAACTCCACCACCGGGTTGTTCAACGAGTTGCCCGGTGAGCTGGACATCGACAAGCCGTCCGAGCAGAGCATCATGCTCGCCGCTGACGGCTCCGTGCTCGCCACCTTCTACGCGGACAACCGCATCATCGTGGGTGCCGACGAGATGGCACCCTCCATCCGGGAGGCCATCGTCGCGGTCGAGGACCGCCGGTTCTACGAGCACAACGGCGTGGACGTCGAGGGCATGGGCCGCGCCTTCGTCAACAACGCCGTCAACAGCTCCACCGAGGGTGCCTCGACCCTGACGCAGCAGTACGTGAAGAACATCCTCATCGAGCGCTCCCGCGTCAGTGGGGACCAGGAACTGTTCGAGCAGGCCACGGAGCAGACCTACGGCCGGAAGCTGCAGGAGGCCCGTTTCGCCATCGCACTCGAGGAGAAGTACTCCAAGGAGGAGATCCTCACCGGGTACCTCAACATCGCCCAGTTCGGCGCGTCGGTCTACGGCGTCGAGGCGGCGGCCCGCCAGTACTTCTCGAAGAGCGCCATCGATCTGACCATCGCCGAGGCGGCGTTGCTCGCCGGCATCCCCCAGGCGCCCGGCAAGTGGGACCCGCTGCGCAACCCGGAGAACGCCGTCGAACGGCGCAACGTGGTGCTCTACGACATGCTCGAGCTGGGCTACATCACCCGGGCGGAGTACGACGAGGCGGTCGCGACGCCGATCGAGGACATGATGAAGCCGCAGACCATCTCGAGTGGCTGTGCCTCGGCCGGATCCGCCGCCTATTTCTGCGAGTACGTGGTCAAGGAGCTCCTCAACGACGAGAGCTTCGGCGGCACTGTGGACGAGCGGCGCGCCCTCCTGCTCCGCGGCGGGCTGGTGGTGGAGACCACCCTCGACCCGGCGCGTCAGAAGGCCGCCTTCGAGGCCGTCACCTCCACCGTCCCGATCAACGACTCCTCCAACATCAAGATGGCGCTCGCCTCGGTGGAGCCCGGCACCGGGCGCATCCAGGCGCTCGCGCAGAACACGAACTACGGCACCACCGCGAGCCCGGAGGATCCGTCACGGACGGCCGTGAACTTCGCCGTCGACCGCGCGCACGGCGGCGGCGAGGGCTTCCAGACGGGCTCCACCTTCAAGGTCCTCGTGCTCACCCAGTGGCTGCGCACCGGGCACTCGCTCTCCGACATCGTCGCCGGCAACCGGCGCAGCTACCCGCGCGAGGCGTGGAACATCTCCTGCGCCCCGGAGAACGTGCCCCTGGAGCCCTACGAGCCCAAGAACCTCGAGGGCGTGGGCGGCGAACGTGTCTCCGTGCTGGAGGCCACCCGCAAGTCCATCAACCTGCCCTTCGTGGAGATGGCCAGCCAGATGGACCTGTGCGGGATCGCGGACGTGGCGGGCTCCATGGGACTCGACAAGGGCAACGGCGAACCGCTCCTGATCGTGCCCTCGATGGCCCTGGGGTCCAACACCATCGCCCCCCTCGACATGGCCAACGCCTTCGCGACCTACGCGAACGACGGCGTCTACTGCAGCCCGATCGCGATCTCGCGGGTGACCACTCGCGATGGCCAGGAACTCGCCGTCCCGGAATCCGCCTGTACGCAGGTGATCGAACCGGAGATCTCGCGCGGCATCAACTACGCCCTCCAGGAGGTCACGAAGACCGGGGGCACCGGCTTCCGGGCCGCGCTCCCGGACCGCCCCATCGCCGGCAAGACCGGGACGGCGAACAACGACTACCACGCCTGGTTCGTGGGCTACACCCCCCAGCTCGCCGCCGCCGTCTGGATGGGCCACAGCGAGGGCGACGTCTCCATGGTGGGGGCGCGCATCAATGGCATCCAGTACGGCCAGGTGTACGGTGGCCTGCTGCCGGCCCCGACCTGGCGCAAGTACATGGAGGTGGCGCTGGCCGGCGTCTCGCCGCAGGGCTTCCCCTCGCCGAACGAGAAGACGATCTACGGCGAGAAGCGGGCGGTCCCCTCCGTTTACGGCCTCAGCCTCGCCTCCGCCACCGAGATCCTCGGGGACGCCGGGTTTGCCGTCCAGACGGGCGGGAACATCTACTCCTCCTACGCCCGTGGCACGGTGGCGGGCATGACGCCCGGGCCGGGGACGCAGCTCACGGCCGGGTCCGTGATCGTACTGAACCTGTCCGCGGGTCCCGCGCCGGCCCCGCCCCCACCGCCACGACCCGAACCCGAGCCCGAGCCCCCGGCGGACGACGGCGGCGGTGACGACGACGAGGGCCGCGGCGGCGGCAATGAGCGCGTTCCGTAGCGCAGCCCTCCGAGGCACTGGACTCCTTGCCGCGGCAGGTGCCGGCGCTCTCGGATGGGGCCTCCACGAGGCGGCGCAGCAGTATCGGCTCCGCCGGCACGTGGTGCCCGTCCTGCCTCCCGGGACACCGGATCTGCGGGTCCTCCACGTCTCGGACCTGCACCTGCTGCCCCGGCAGCGGAGCCGCGTCGACTTCGTCCGGGGCCTCGCGGACCTCGCCCCCGACCTCGTGATCTCCACCGGGGACAACATGGCGTCGCGGGAGGGCATGGCGGCCGCGCTCGAGGCCCTCGACCCACTCCTCGGTGTTCCCGGGGCGTTCGTGTTCGGGTCCAACGACTACTTCGGCCCGACCCCCCGCAACCCGTTCACCTACTTCTTCTCCCCCACCTCCGGCCACCGGCGGGCGGAACCCGAGCACCTGCCCGCGGACGAGTTGGCCCGCGCCTTCACGGCGCGCGGCTGGGTGGACCTCACGAACGCGCGTGGCCACCTCACGGCGGCCGGCCTGGACGTGACACTGGTGGGCGTGGACGACCCCCACCGTGACTACGACGAGTTCCCTGCCGACGACGGCGTGCGCGGCCGCCTGCACCTCGGCGTCACCCACGCCCCGTACGCGCGGATCCTCGACGAGTTCCTCCTCGACGGGTGCCACGTGGCCTTCGCGGGCCACACCCACGGGGGCCAGGTGTGCGTGCCCGGGTACGGCGCCCTCGTGACCAACTGCGACATGCCCCGCTGGCGCGCCTCGGGTCTCCAGGCGTGGCCCGGCCTCCGGCCCGACGGCGTCGCGGTCGCTCCCGAGCGGCGGTTCGCCCCGATCCCCCACGAGGCCCGGGTGGCCACTCCCGCCCCCACCATGTGGCTGAACATCTCCGCCGGGCTGGGGACCTCGCCATACGCCCGGGTGCGGTTCGCGTGCCCGCCAGAGGCCAGCCTGCTGGTCCTGACGAGCCGCTGAGCAAGCGAGCCCACGCTGTGGCCCGACCTGTCGGCTCGTCGAACGGTGCGCACTGGACACAGGTCCGGCCTACTCGAAGGCCGCCGGTTTGCGAGAGGATGCGGCCAACCATCGCCTGTTTGGCGAGAGGATGAGCCGATGGTGAGAGGTGGGACCTCCCGACCGATGGGTGGCACGTCAGCGGCGGGCGTGTGAGCAGTACCTTGCGGATCCGCATGCAACTGCTCACAGACCCCGCCCTCACCGGGGAGCGGACCGGCGACCGGCCGGGATGTCGGATGGCGCAGGAGCGGACGATCGGTGAGAGCTCCCGGGGCAACTTTGCCGCGCCGGTGCAACGAATCGACCCCGCGAGTCCCGCCAGCCCTCCACATCCAGCGGGGACTGACCCCCGGAAGCATCACAAGAGCCCGATTTCTGGGCACGGCCCCACAACCGCTATGCTTGACGGGCCAACGGGGTGTGGCGCAGCTTGGTAGCGCGCTTCGTTCGGGACGAAGAGGTCGTGGGTTCGAATCCCGCCACCCCGACTGTTGGTGAGGCCGCCGGCCCTGCGAGAGCGCAGGTCGGCGGCCTCGTCTGTTCACGGCTCCACTTCCCCGGCCTCACTGACGCGCGGCGGCCGCCTCGATCCCGTCGAGGATGAGGTCGAGCCCAACATCGAAGGACTTCCCGAAGCCGTAGCCCGGCTGGAGGACGTGGTGGGTGCTCGACGATCGCGTAGGCGTGCGCCGTCATCGTGATCGAGGGCCCACGCCGGAAGCACCCGATCACCGCATCGTGGTGGCGCAGCGACGCCGGCCCCGGAGAGGATCGCCCCTCCATCATCGCCGGCGCCCACGGGTGGCGGCGGAGGACCTCGCGGGCGGAGGCGCACCGGTGCCGCATCGCAGCCTTCCAGGGCAGGTCCTCAGGTGGCAGGTCGATCTCCGCGAACACCATGTCCACGATCCCGTCGAGGATCTGCTCCTTGCCGGGCACGTGGTGGTAGATCGTCATATGCTTCACGCCGAGGGCGGCGGCGAGGCGGCGGATCGTGAGCGACTCGGCCCCGATCTCGTCCGCCAGCCGCAGCGCAGGTTCGCGCGCTGAACCCGGGACGCAGACGGGCCGGCGGAATGCCGGCCCGTCACCGTCCGTGCCAGGACCGGAGCGTGGCGAGGTCGACGACGCCGGAGCCCTCGCCGTCGAGGCGGCGGTACGGCGCCCCCGGTTCCCCCAGGTCGGTCAGCACCGCGAGGGCCCCGGTGAAATCGTCATCCCGGGTGTAGCCGTTGACGGTGATGACGGTCGGGATGCCGGCCCCGAGTGACGCCCTCAGTCCGTTGTGGGAGTCCTCGAGAGCGAGGCACTCCCCCGGCCGCAGGCCGAGCCGCTCCAGGGCCCACCGGTAGATGTCCGGGGCCGGCTTCTTGGCCGGCACCACGTCGCCCGCGGCGATCAGGGCGAACCATTCGGGGCCGTCGGGGGCGAGGCTGTGGCGGAGCAGGGCGGTGACGTTCTCCGGCGTGGTCGTGGTGGCGATCGCGAGGACCACGCCGGCCGCCCGCGCCTCCTCCAGCAGCCGCCGCACTCCCGGTCGCAGCGGGATGCCACCCTCGGCGAGCATCCGGGTGTAGTGCCGGGTCTTGGCGGCGTGCAGTTCGACCACCAGGTCATCCGGCAACGAGGTGCCGATCCGCTCCGCGTGGAAGCGGATTCGTTCCTTGCCCCCGGTGACGGCAAGGAGCGCGCCGTAGAGGTCCGGATCCCACTCCCAGCCGAGCCCGAACTCCATGAAGGCGGCGTTGAACGCGGGCCGGTGGCCATCCCGCTCGGTGTCCGCCAGCGTTCCGTCGACGTCGAACAAAAGTGCCGACAGCACGTCAACCCCCCGTCACCGGCCGTCGACCGGCCGGTGACGTCAGGCTATCCCCACCAGCCGGCGGTCAGGACAGTTCGGCGGCCACCAGTTCCGCGATCTGGATCGCGTTCAGCGCCGCACCCTTGCGCAGGTTGTCGTTGGAGATGAACATGGCGAGGCCGTGGCCCTCCGGGGCAGACTGGTCCGCCCGGACGCGTCCCACGAAGCTCGGGTCCGCGCCGGCGGCCTGCAGCGGCGTCGGGACGTCGACGACCTCCACGCCGGGGGCCTCGGCGAGCACCTCGAGCGCCCGTTCCGGACTCAGGGGCCGGTCGAACTCCGCGTTCACGGCGAGCGAGTGCCCGGAGAACACCGGGACGCGCACGCAGGTGCCGCTCACCAGGAGGTCCGGGATGTCCAGGATCTTGCGGGACTCGTTGCGGAGCTTCTTCTCCTCGTCCGTCTCCCCCTCGCCGTCGTCCACGATGGACCCGGCGATCGCGACGACGTCGAAGGCGATGGGCGCCACGTACTTGACGGGGTCCGGGAAGGTGACGGCGCCGCCGTCGTACGTCAGCGCCGTCAGGTCCTGCTCGACGGCGGCCCGCACCTGGCCCTCCAGCTCGCGCACGCCGGCGAGGCCGGACCCGGACACGGCCTGGAAGGTGGTGACGACCAGCCGGCGCAACCCGGCGGCGTCGTGCAGCACCTTGAGGACGGGCATGGCCGCCATCGTGGTGCAGTTGGGGTTGGCGATGATCCCCCTCGGCCGGTCGAGCGCGGCCTCCGGGTTGACCTCGGACACGACGAGGGGCACCTCGGGATTCATGCGCCAGGCGGAGGAGTTGTCCACCACCACGGCGCCTGCCTCGGCGAACTTCGGCGCGAACTCCCGGGAGGCGGTGGCACCGGCGGAGAAGATGGCGATGTCGATGCCGGAGAGGTCGGCGGTGGCGACGTCCTCGACCGTCACGTCCTGGCCGCGCCAGTCCAGCGTGGTGCCGGCGGACCGGGCGGAGGAGAAGTAGCGCATCGAGGCGACCGGGAAGTCCCGCTCGGCGAGGATGGCGCGCATCACGCCACCGACCTGGCCGGTGGCACCCACGACGGCGACGTTCATCGGTCGGCTCATCGTCCCGTCCCCCCGTACACCACGGCCTCGGTGTCCGCCGAGTCCAGCCCGAAGGCGGTATGGATGGCGCGCACGGCGTCGTCCACCCGGTCGGACTCCACGACCACGGAGATGCGGATCTCCGAGGTGGAGATCATCTCGATGTTGATCCCGGCCTGGGCGAGCGCCCCGAACAGGGTGGCGGACACGCCCGGGTTGGTGCGCATCCCGGCGCCCACGAGGGACACGATGCCGATGTTGGCGTTGTAGACGATGTCGTCGAAGGCGAGGGTGTCCTTCGCCTCCTGGATCGCGAGGACGGCCTCGGCCACGTCGGCCTCCGGCACGGTGAAGGAGATGTCCGTCTTGTGCGTCTCGTGCGAGATGTTCTGCACGATCATGTCGATGTTCACGTCCGCGGCGGCGACGGCGGTGAAGAGGCGCGCGGCCGCTCCCGGCTCGTCGTGCACGCCGACCACGGTGACCTTGCCCTGGCTGCGGTCATGGGCCACGCCGGCGATGATCGGTTCTTCCAACGGTTCCTCCTCGGTGGGGTTGACGACCCAGGTTCCCTCCAGGTCGGAGAAGCTCGAGCGGACGTGCAGCGGCACGTCGTAGCGGCGGGCGAACTCCACCGCCCGCAGGTGCAGGATCTTGGCGCCGTGGGACGCGAGCTCCAGCGTCTCCTCGGTGCTGAGCCTCGGAATCCGGCGGGCGGAGCGGACCACCCGCGGGTCCGCCGTGTAGACGCCATCGACGTCGGTGTAGATCTCGCACGCGTCGGCCTTCAGGGCGGCTGCCAGCGCGACGGCGGTGGTGTCCGAGCCGCCCCGGCCGAGCGTGGTGACGTCGTTGCTGTCGTTGACGCCCTGGAAGCCGGCGACGATCGCGACCTGCCCCTCGGCGAGGGTGCGGGTGATGCGGTCCGGCACGACGCCCGTGATGGACGCCTTGCCGTATCTGGAGTCGGTCATGACCCCCGCCTGCTGGCCGGTGTAGGAGCGTGCCTCGACGCCCTCTGCGTTGATGGCAAGCGCGAGCAGCGCCATCGAGATGCGCTCCCCCGCGGTGAGCAGGATGTCCATCTCGCGTGCCGGCGGCTCGTCCGTGATCTGGGCCGCCAGGTCGAGGAGCTCGTCCGTGGTGTCTCCCATCGCGGAGACCACCACGACGACGTCGTTCCCCGCCCGCCGCGTCGCCGCGACGCGGCGGGCGACACGCTTCATCGCGGTGGCATCGGAGACGGAGGACCCGCCGAACTTCTGCACGACCAGTGCCATGCTGCTCCCTCCTTCGCTGCGGCCTCCCGGCCGCGGTGTCTGGCGCCCATCCTAGGGGCGTCTCACAGGGCGACCCGGGGGCATCTCGGGTCCCGGGACGTCCCGGCCGACTCAGGTGATGTCCGCCACGAGGCGGGCGATGAGGCCCGAGACGACGACGAGGAACACGACGCGCACGAACCGCGACCCGCGCGCCACCGCAGTGCGGGCACCGATGTAGCCGCCGAGCATGTTGGCGGCCCCCACGGCGAGCCCCAACCCCCACACGACGTGCCCGGCGGGGATGAAGAACGCGAGCGCTCCGGCGTTGGTGGCCATGTTGACGATCTTCGCGATCGCAGAGGCGGGCACGAAGGCGTAGCCGAGCACGCCGACGAGGCTGATGACGAGGAAGGAGCCGGTGCCCGGTCCGAGGACGCCGTCGTAGGTGCCGATCAGGACCCCGAGCAGCACCGCGAGGCCCCGGTGGCGGTGGCCGGTGAAGCGGTGGGCGGTCACGAGCCCGGCGGCCGGACGGGCGATCGTCCAGGCCAGCACGGCGGTGCACGCCAGCACGATGATGGGGCGGAAGAGGTCCGCGGGGATCTGGGCGGCGAGGGCGGCACCTCCGACCGCACCGAGCAGGGCGGCCAGGGCCATGGGCAGCGCCGTGCGGAGATCGGGGTGGACGCGGCGCTGGTAGGTAACCGCCGACGTCGTGGTGCCCATGATCGAGCCGAGCTTGTTGGTGGCGAGCACGTTGAGCGGGCTCAGCCCGGGGACGAGGAGGAGCGCAGGGAGCTGGATCAGTCCGCCGCCACCGACGACGGCGTCCACCCAGCCCGCCGCGAAGCCGGCGAGGACGATGAGCACCCAGGCGGTGGGGCCGAGGTCCGGGACGGGGAGCAGCTCAGGGACGGGGAGCATTGAGGCGCCGCCGGCCCTCGAACGCCCGGCCGAGGGTGATCTCGTCCGCGTACTCCAGGTCCCCGCCGACCGGCAGGCCGGACGCGAGCCGGGACACCGGGACCTCCATGGAGGAGAGCATGCGCGCGAGGTAGGTGGCGGTGGCCTCCCCCTCGATGTTGGGGTTGGTCGCGAGGATCACCTCCTCCACCTCCCCGGTGGAGAGGCGGCCCATGAGCTCGCGCACCCGGAGCTGGTCCGGTCCGACTCCGCGGATCGGATTGATAGCCCCGCCGAGCACGTGGTAGAGCCCGCGGTACTCGCGGGTGCGTTCGATCGCGGGCACGTCCTTCGCGTCCTCGACCACGCAGATCACGGAGCGGATGCGCCGCGGATCCGCGCACACCCGGCAGAGTTCCGCCTCGGAGACGTTGCCGCACACGTCACACGTGCGGGAGCGCTCCTTCACCGCGGTGAGCGCNNGGCGAGCCGGGCGATGTCCTCGCGGGGGGCGGCGAGCACGTGGAACGCGATCCGCTGGGCGCTGCGGGGACCGATGCCGGGGAGCTGCCCGAGCTCGTCGATGAGGTCCTGGAGGGCGCCGTCGTAGACGCTCACCGCGGCTCCTCATCGATCACCCTGCCGCCGAGCAGCCGCTCGATCACGGGGATGCCCATGAGCCCGGAGTCCTCCGCGTCCGCGTCATCGGGCGACGGCGCGTCCTCCTCGTCCGGGCCCGACGCGGCGACGGCGGGCCGGGGCCGCGCAACGGCGGCCTGTTCCTGCGCCGGTTCGGGGATGGCCGGCCGGGCGGAGCGGCCCGGGGCGCCGGACGTGTCCTGCCGCAGGTCGGTGGGCGGGGCAGCCGCGGAGGCGGCACTGGGGGGCGCGGCAGCGGTCGAGGGGTCGTCCGCATCGGCGATGACGCCCACCACGCGCACCTTCACGCCGAGCGTCTGGTCGAGCGCGAGGGAGACGTTCTCGTCGTGCCGCCCCGAGCGGAAGGCGGTCCGCAGGCCATCCGTCTCGAAGATCAGGTGCATCACCCCGTCGCGGATCTCACCGACTGTCGCGCTCCTCGCGACCAGCACCCAGGAGGTGCGGCGGATCCGCCCCAGGGTCTCGAGAACCTCGCCCCAGCGACGGCGGACCAGGGCCGCGTCGACGTCGCCGGTGGAGGACGGAGGCTCGGGACTTGCCGTGGGAGGTGCGGCCGGCGGTGCCGCGGACGGTGCGTCCGTGGGGGTCGTTCGTGCCGGGGCCCGGTCGGTGGGCGGGCCCGGTTCCTGCCGTGGCGCGTCGGGCTGCGACACCGGCTCGCGGGCCGGCGGCACCGGTGCCGCTGGAGGTGTCGCGGCTGGTGGCGGCGGCGAGGCTTGTCGCGGCGCGGCTGGTGGAGGTGTCGCGGG
>DBPQ01000113.1 GCA_002304945.1 Actinomycetales bacterium UBA1416
GCTCCTCGACGTGCGGCCAGATCGAGGACCGGCGGGGCTCACCGGCCGCGGCGCCGGCGAGGTCCCCGGTGGGCTGGCCGAGGTCGGTCATGTCCTCGATCGGGACGGTGATCGTGAGATCCCACTGCTTGGTGGACGGCGGCTGCACCCGCACCACCGGCCGTCCGCCGGCGAGGAAGCGCTCGACCTCCTCCACCGGCCGCACGGTGGCGGACAGGCCGATCCGTTGCGCGGGGCGTTGGAGGAGTGCATCGAGCCGTTCGAGGGTGAGGGCGAGGTGGGCGCCGCGCTTCGTGCCCGCGACGGCGTGCACCTCGTCCAGGATGACGGTCTCCACCCCGCGCAGCGCCTCGCGCGCCTGCGAAGTGAGGATGAGGAAGAGGGACTCCGGGGTGGTGATGAGGACGTCCGCGCCGTGGCGGGCGAAGTCCCGCCGTTCGGCCTGAGTGGTGTCCGCGGAGCGCACCGCCACCTGGACGGGCGGGACCTCCGTGCCCAGCCGGGTGGCGGCATGGCCGATCCCAACGAGCGGGGACCGGAGGTTGCGCTCCACGTCCACCGCGAGGGCCTTCATCGGGGACACGTAGACCACGCGGCAGCGGTGGGTGGGCTCCGCGAGAGGTGGGGACGCCATGATGCGGTCGAGGGCCCAGAGGAAGGCGGCGAGCGTCTTGCCCGACCCGGTGGGCGCTACGACGAGGGTGTGCTGCGCCTGTCGGATCGCCTCCCACGCGCCGGTCTGGGCCGCCGTCGGGCCGGAGAACGCACTCGTGAACCACTCCCGTGTGGGAGGGGAGAAATCGTCCAGGGCATCCATGGTGTCGCCAGTGTGGCACGGCGGTCTGACACGGTGCTCGGCGATGCGGGGCCCCGCCCCCCCTGCACGATCCCTAACCAACGCCTGTTTGGCGAGGTTGTGAGCCGGCGGTTAGGGATATAGCCCTCGCCAAGAGTTTTCAACCTCGCCAAACAAGCGTTGGTTAGGGTTAGAGACCGAAGGCACCCTATGGAGAGGGAACGGATTGGCCTGCGCGCCCCAGGGTAGCTGACACCCAGCCTGCGCCCACCTTTGGCTGCTCCTGACAGCCGGCAGGGCTGACCACCCGCACAATCAGGGGATTGCGACACTGGCGCAGGCGCGGTGACGGGTGCAGAATGTGCCGATGGTCACACGCCTGAACCCGTACCTGTCCTTCCGTGACAACGCCCGCGAGGCGATGGAGTTCTACCGCTCCGTCCTCGGCGGCACCCTCACCATCAGCACGTTCGCCGAATTCCACGCGAGCGAGGACCCCGCCGAAGCGGACAAGGTCATGCACGCGATGCTCGAGACCGAGGACGGAATGGTCCTCATGGCCTCGGACACCCCGAACTCCATGGAGTTCAACAGAGGGTCCGCGGTGTCGCTCTCGCTGAGCGGTGACGACCCCGAGCGCCTCCACGCCCTCTGGGACGGGCTCGCCGACGGCGCAACCGTGGTCATGCCGCTCGGCCCCTCCCCGTGGGGCGACAGCTTCGGCATGCTCACCGACCGGTTCGGCACCGCCTGGATGGTGAACATCGCCTGACCGCCGGGCAGACGAGTTCCGAGCGGGTCCCCGGTTCCGAGCGGGATCCCCACAGGCTCAGGGCCCGCACCCGCGGTCAGACCCCTCGGCCGGGCTCCCGCGCGAGGTCCTGCGGGTCGGTGCGCGGATCGACCGGCGCACCCGACAGATAGGCCGCCCGGGCGAGGGTGTTGCTCGCCACCGAGGAGACCACGAGAAGCGCCGCGATCGTGATGATCGTCTGGACGAGCGGCATCCACTCGAAGCCGCGATCCACGAGCTTGTCGAGCCAGGCCGCGATCACGATGAGGGGCAGGCCCATCCCGGTGGCGGGGCTGAGGACGTTGATGCGCGTGAGGGCGTCGGACTGCCGGAGCATCGCCACCGCACTGGTCAGCATGAACAGGGCTCCGATGATCGCGAGCGCTCCCGCGATCGCCTGCAGGACGGCGTCCATCACCGCTCCCCCCTCGTCAGTATGCGGGCGAGGGCGATCGTCGCGACGATCCCGAGCACCGAGGCGATGAGTGCCGCGTCCACCACCACCGCGGAGCGGACCAGCATGCCGAGCAGCACCATGATCCCGATCGCCGAGAAGTACACGAGGTCACCGACCACCGCCCTGCTCGCCCCGTCCGTGGCGGTGACGATGCGGTACAGCCCCAGCAGGATGCCGGCGGACAGGATCGCGATGGCGATCCAGATGGCGACGGTCATGGCGTGCCCTCCCGGCCGCGGGTCATGAGCAGCAGGCGGTCCTCCATGTCCGTCAGCCCGGCGACGACGTCACCCCGGCCGCCGCTGAACATGTGGTGCACGAAGATGGTGGCGGGCTCGCCGTTCCCTCCCGCCGCGATCCCGACCACCAGCGTTCCCGGGGTGATCGTGATCGACGACGTCATGAGGGTGACCTCGAGGTCCGTCCGGCATCGCAGCGGGAACTCGACGATCGCCGGGGTGGACTGGAGGCCGGGCGTGAAGGCCCCCCAGGCGACCTTGAGGGCGCCGGCGGCCAGTTCCCGCGTGATGAAGCCGACGTAGCGGAGCGCGTACCAAGGATGGAGCATCAGCCGAGCACCGCCTCGACGTAGGGGGCCAGGTCGAGCAGACCGGCACCGGCCCTCGTGACCACCGGCATCAGCCAGCCGGCGGCAACGAAGATCGCCACCGAGGTGCCGAGCAGGATCGTCCCGGGGGCCACCAGTCCGGCGCGCGCTCGCAGCGTCTCGGGCAGTTCGAGCTCCGGTCCCTCCCCCGTGCGCGCGCTCGCGGGCCAGTAGACCTGCTGGGGAGCCCCCCAGAACACCTCGCCCCACAGGTACTGGAGGGCGAGCATGGACGCGATCGACGCCGCCACGATCGCGCCCACGTAGACCCACGCCTCCCAGCCGCCCACGCCGACGGCGGCGAGCACGAGACCCACCTTCCCCCACAGTCCGGACGTCGGCGGGAGTCCGACGAGCGAGAGCAGCCCGACCGCGAACATCGCCGCCAACCACCACTCGCGGCGCATCAGGCCCTGGAGGCGGTCGAGCCGGCCGGTGCCGTAGGTCTCCTCGATGGCGCCCGCGGTGAGCAGCAGCGCCCCCATGGTGATGATGTGATGGGCCATGTAGAAGATCCCGGCGGCGAGCGCGAGCTCGGTGAAGATCGCCAGGCCGAGCAGGATGTGCCCGACCCCGCTGACCATCTGGTAGGCCAGCACGCCCCGGATCCGGAACTCGCCGTAGCTGGCGACGGCGCCCAGGAGGATGGTCACCACGACGACGACGGCGAGGAGCGGGATCCACGCCGACGGCGTCCCGTCCTGGGTGATCGCGTAGACGCGGTACAGCGCGTAGATGGCGACCTTGGTGTGGAGGCCCGCGAACAGGGCCATGATGCCGGACGACGTTGCCGGGTAGGACCGCGGCAGCCAGCCGTGCAACGGCACGACCCCCGCCTTGATCGAGAGCGCGAACAGCACCACCCCGACCGCGAGGGCGGCCCGCGGGTCCTCCTGGGCCACGCCGACGAGCTCCGCCATCGTGACCGTCCCGACCACTCCGTACACGAGGCCGACCCCGATGAGCAGGATCGTGCTGGTCAGGAGGTTGATGAGCACGAACAGGCGGCCCACGCCGAGGCGCCGCCACGTGCCGGTGATGGCGAGCAGCGCGTAGGAGGGCAGGAGCATGACCTCGATGAACACGAACAGGTTGAAGAGGTCGCCCGTGAGGAGGGCACCGTTGACCCCGCCCACGAGCATGAGGACGAGCGCGGGCAGGAATCGCAGCCGGTCCTCCCCCGTCCTGGTCAGGAACAGCGCCCCGATCATGGTGGTGAAGGAGGTCACCGTGATCATCACGGCGGTGAACGTGTCGGAGACGAACGGGATGGCCACGCCCGGCACGAACGCGCCGACCGAGTGGGCGACCACCGGCTCCGCGGCGTGGTGGAGGACCAGGAGGATGCCCGCGAGCGTGCTGGCCGCCGGGATGCCGAGCATGAGGATCCGGTCGACGAGCGGCGTGCGCACCAGGACGGTGATGGCGGCCGCCAGCAGGGGCAGGGCGGCGAGGAGGGGAAGGAGCGCGGCGTTCATTCGTCGTGCGACTCCCCCGTGTTGGGCATCCGGTGCGTGTCGTCGTTGTTGCCGAGCACCGCGAGCATGAGCATGTAGACGGTCACCGCGAGCGTGATGACGATGGCGGTCAGGACGAAGGCCTGGGGCAACGGGTCCGCGGCCACGGCGGCGTCCGTCCGGTTGGCGAGCGGTTCGGCGCGCCACGCCGAGACCCCGGCGGCCAGCAGCACGAAGTTGGCGGCGTGGCTGAGGAGCCCGATGCCGAACACGGCGCGAACCATGCTGCGCTGCAGGAGCAGGTACACACCGCCCGCGGCGAGCACGCCCACGGTCATCGCGAGGATCATCGGCCCAACTCCCGGGGTGGCGCACCGTCGAGGATGTGCGTGGTGGAGGCGTTCACGCGGGGCTCGCGCTCGCGGGTCACGGACTCGGGCCGGGAGAACAGGGCTCCCTCCACCGCCTCGTCCACCCGAAGTCCGGTGGACTCGCCGGGTGCCGGGCGGGGGGTGCTGCCGAGCAGGTTGAACGCGACGGTGATGAGGCCGACCACGGCGGCGAACACGCCGAGGTCGAAGAGCATCGAGGTGCTCACGTGCTCGGTGAACACGTAGCCGTAGATGGGCTCCAGGAACGAGTCCGCCGCCACGAGGCCCACGATCCCGGTGAGGATCGCGAACGCCACGCCGCCGCCGATGAGGTAGAGGGGCAGGCGCGCGGGACCGATCCGCCGGTCACGGGAGGTGGACAGGTAGATGAGCCCGATGGCGGCGGACGCCACGAGCGCGGCGATGAAACCGCCGCCCGGGGCGTTGTGGCCCCGCATGAACAGGACGAAGGAGATGAGCAGGAGGAGCGGGCCGGTCACGCGCAGCACGAGCTGCAACGGGACGAGGTTCGGCCACGCCTCGCGGATCGCGCGCTCGGCGGTGGTGCCCCCGGCGCGGAGCCTCGGCTCGGGGAGGTCGTCCTCGTGCTCCGGCTCCAGGTAGCGGTCCTTCACGGAGGACAGCACGGCCACGATCGCCACGCCGGCCATGCCGAGCACCGTCAGCTCGCCGAGGGTGTCGAGCGCGCGGAACTCCACGAGGATCACGTTGACGATGTTGTCCGCCCCGGCGTACTCCGGACCCTCCGTCAGGTACCACTGCGCCACCGGGGAGCGCTCGCGGCGGCCGGTGAGCACCCACGTGGCCCCGCCGAACACCACGCCGGCGGCGAGGGCCAGCAGCAGCGAGGAGGATCGGATGAGGCGGGTGGGGGACCCGAAGGTCAGCGGCAGCTTCTGCAGCACGAGCATGATGACGATGATCGTGAGGGCCTCGACGAGCAGCTGGGTCAGCCCCACGTCGGGCGCGCCGAGCGCGATGATCTGCACCGTGGCGAGGATGCCGACGGCGGACAGCGAGACGGTGGCGGCCAGGCGGGACCGCGCGGCCACCACCATCACCACCGCCGCGGCGATCAGCAGCAGCAGGACGGCGTCGATGGGCTGGGAGAGACCCGGCGTCACGGGCGGCATCGACGGGATCACCGCGAGCAGGCCTGCTCCGATCACGAGGGTGAACGTGGTGATGATCGCCGCGGCGTGCCGGGTGGCGTAATCCGCCTCGACGGGCCGGTTCGCCCGGACGCCGAGCGCGCGGGAGAGGACGTGGAGGCGCTCGATCACGCCGACGCCGTCGAAGGGCAGGACGGTCCGCTCGAACGCCGGCTGGAGCTGGTGGCGCCGCAGGATCACGGCCACGCCCGCCGCGATGACGAGGGCCGTCACCAGCAGCTCGACCGTGAACCCGTGCCAGAGGTAGAGGTGGGTCTCCGGCTCGAGGTGCGGCAGGGCCGCCTTCACGGCGCGACCCACGGGGACGTCCAGGAGTCCGACCGCGAACGCCAGCGGCACGCTCGCCACGATCGGGAGCGCCGCCGGGAGGAAGAGTCCCGGGGTGGTGCCGTGCACCGGCCGGGGATCCCTGCCGTCCACGAAGCCACCGAACACGATCCGCACGCTGTAGGCGAAGGTCAGGACCGCGCCCGCCGCCATCACGACGAGGGCCGCCCAGCCCGCCCACGCCTCGCCGGGCGCCTGCCGCATCGCGGCGAGCATCGACTCCTTCGAGATGAAGCCGAGCATCGGCGGGACGCCCGCCATCGAGGCGGTGCCGAGCACCACGACGGCGAAGCTCCACGGCATCTGGCGGTAGAGCTGGGGCAGGCGGCGCAGGTCCCGGGTGTGGGTGGCGTGGTCGACGACGCCGACCATCATGAAGAGCCCGGACTTGAACATGGCGTGGGCGATGGTGTGGAGCACGGCCGCGGTGAGGGCGTACTCGGTGCCGATCCCGATGGTGGCCACGATGAGGCCGAGCTGGCTGACCGTGGAGTAGGCCATCAGCTTCTTCAGGTCCGTCTGCTGCAGCGCCACGCGACCACCGAGCAGGGCGGTCCAGAGCCCCACCACCAGCAGGAGGACGTTCCAGACGAGCGTGTCGTGGAACGCGGGGCTGAACCGCATGAGGAGGAAGATGCCCGCCTTGACCACGGCGGCGGCGTGCAGGTAGGCGCTCACCGGGGTGGAGGCGGCCATCGCGTCCGGCAACCACAGGTGGAAGGGGAACTGGGCGGACTTGGTCATCGCGGCGATCGCCACGAGCACGGCCACGAGGGCGGTCAGGCCCGGGTTCGTGGACCACACCGGGTGGGCGAGCGCCTCGGTCACGGAGGTGGTGCCGGTCAGGACGATGATGAGCATGATCGCCGGGATCATCGTGAGCCCGCCGACGAACGTGATGAGCAGCGTCCGCATCGACGCCAGCTCCCCGTAGCGGCCGCCCTGCGCGATGAGCAGGAACGAGGCCAGGGATGTGAGCTCCCAGCAGATGAAGAGCAGGATCAGGTCGTCCGCCAGCACCAGGCCCACCATCGACACGGTGAACACGGCCATGACCAGGTAGAAGCCGAGCTGCCGTCCCGGCTCGAGGTAGCGCGTGGCGTACACCAGCACCACCGCGCCGATCAGCAGGGCGATCGAACCGAACACCACGCCGAGTCCGTCCGCCCGGAAGGCGAGGTCCACGCCGAGCTCCGGGACCCACGGCACGGACCAGGTGGTCTCACCCCCACCGAGGACCTCGCGGATCGCCGGGAGGAACGCCACCCAGGACGCGAGGTACAGCCCCGCGAGCGGCCAGCCGGTGTTCCGGCCGAGCACGCGCGTGAGCGGCGCCACCACCGCCAGGGCGGCGACCAGCACGAGGAGGGTCCACAGCAGCGACATGCGTTACCGACCCGTGGTCACGGCGGCGCAGCGCGACGCCGCGGCGTGGCGGGAGGGATTCATGCCATCGATCGTAACGTGGGACACACTCTCCCGACTCCGGGCCGGCGATCTGTCCAGCTCGTGGGACCGCCTCCTCACAGGCCGGGAGCGCAGGCCCCCTGCCCGAGCGCGGCGAGCCCGGTCAGGTCCCCGTCCTGGAAGGTGGTGACCGACGTGGTCACGGGGTTCATGAGCTGCTCCGGGTCCTCGACGTGGTCGAGGCCCATCAGGTGGCCCATCTCGTGGCGCAGCACCGCCCGCCACGCCGGTTCCTCTCCGATCGCGGGAGCGTCGAGGACGTCGGCGTCCAACAGCACCGATCCGGAGACGAGGTGGGCGACCCCGTTCAGCTCCACCCGGTACGTGTTCGCCACGCCCGCCACCTGCCCGTCCAGGTAGGGGACGCTGCCCGCGTCCGTGAACGCCACGAGCACCGGGGCCCACCGGTCCCCGTAGCGGTCCGGCTGGTAGGCGTCCCGTTCGAGTACGGGCGCCTCGTCCGTGCCACCGTCGACGACGAGCACCAGCCCCGTCGCGGCGCTCACCTCCGCGGCCACGCCGGCGACGGCGTCGGCGAAGGAGGCCGGGGCGCCGTCGTCGTTCACGACGAGGTGGATCGGCCGGCACGGCGACCACGTGATCGGGCCGGACCCGTCCGGCTGGAGGACCATGAAGGCGTGGGAGTCGTCCCGTGCGGCCGGGGTGACGGCAGGCAGCAATCGGCGGGGCTGCTCCTCGTGGCCCGCCGTGGGGAACTCCTGCGGCCCGGGATCGACGACCACGGGCGGCGGCGCATCCGGCGCATCCGGCGCTCCCGGGGCGGCCGGGTCGTCCGGGGCGGACCCGCCCTGCAGCTCGTCGACGGCGTCACCCGCCTGCGCCCACAGCTCGTCCCAGGTCGCGGGGTCGGCGAGCGCCTCGATCTCCCCACGTGGGTCCGGGCTGCCCGCCCACCACACGCCACCCGCACCGAGCAGCAGGACGAGGACGACGGCGAGGCCACGCCCGCGCCGGCGGCGGCGGCGGGCGGGCCGCGGGGCGTACGGGATGTCCTCGAACCGCCAGGCGGTGTCCGGGACCTCCCGACCGGCGGCCTCCAGCCGCACCCACTCCGGCACGCGGCCGGTGGGCGAGCGCGGCAGGTCGTCGGGCGGGATGCTCACGCGTCCATTGTGCGTCACCGGGGTGCCGCAACGTCAGGGAGGGACCGTACGCTGGCGGGGTGTACGTTCCCGACCACTTCGCCCTGACCGCCGAGCAGTCGCATGAGATCCTCTCCGCGCCGCGGGCGGCCAACCTCATCACCCACGCCGCCTCCGGCCTGCACGCGACGCTCGTCCCGTTCTTCCACGTGGACCGCGGCGGGGAGCACGGCACGCTCATCACCCATCTCGTGCGGACGAACCCGCAGGCCCGCGAGACGCCGGACGGTGAGGCTCTGGTGATCATGGACGTCGACGACGCGTACGTCTCCCCCGCGTGGTACCCCACCAACGTGAACCAGCCCGACGTGCCGACCTGGGACTACATCACCGTGCACGCCTACGGGGAACTCACGCTCCACGACGACCCGGAGTGGGCGCTCGCCGCCGCACGCGAGCTCACGGGGATCCACGAACCGGAGTCGGTGCTCGCCGAGGTGGGCGAGGCCCGGCTCGAGCGGATGGCCCGCGCGATCGTGGGCGTGGAGGTGCGGCTGACCCGCGTGATCGGGAAGGCGAAGATGAACCAGAACCGGCACCCGGTGGACGTCGCGGGTGTCGCCGACGCGCTGGGCGAGCAGGGGCACGAGGAGATGGCCGGCTTCCTGCGGGAGGTCTCCCACCCCTACGCCGAGGCGCGCTACCAGCTGCTCGCGGACCTGCGCGAGACCCGGGGTCGGCGCCTCCGCTGACGGGAGGGGCGGGCGCGGCAGTGCGGGCGCGACGGCGACGGCGAACGCGGGCGACGCCGTCGGCAACCGGCGCGACGCCGTCGGCGGGTGGCGGTCACCCGCAGCGGACTTCCTGGGTGACGACGTTGGAGTAGACGACGAGCCCCGGGGTCGCCGCCACATGGATGACGTGGGCGAGGTTCGCACCCGAGGGTGAGACCTCCGCGATGACGTTGAGTTCCCGGAGGATGCGGTCGGGGTTGAACACGACGTCCTCCTGCCCGTCGAAGATCGCGACGTAGAAGATGCCGGACTCCACGAGGTCCTGGAAGAAATGTGAGCCGTAGGACAGCTCCGGCATGAAGCCGTCCCCCTTGGACGCGAACTCGCAGATCACCTCCATCGTCGCCACCTCGGCGAAGCGGACGGGCACCCCGAGCGACGGCGTCGTGGTCCCCCACCGGCCAGGGCCGGCCAGCAGGACCGTCCTGTCGTGCAGCACCCGGTTGAGGACGCCGATCTCCCGCGCCACCGCGTGCTTGGCCTGCTCGGGGAGGTCGAGGTACTCCTGGGCACGCACGAGGATCACGTGGTCCAGCGGGATCCGCACGTTCCCGCCCATGAAGTTGCCGGTGTTGGCGAAGAACAACTCGTCCGGATCCTCCCAGTGGGGCATGTCCACCGTGACGCCGAGGCCCTTCGTCTGCAGCGGGCGGCACTGGACGACGTTGACCTTGAACTGCCCCCGGGCATCGAAGTTGGCGGTGAACTCCACGTCCACCGGGTAGTCGTAGGCGCGTTCCAGGGTGGCGAGCGCCTCCCGCATGAGACGCGGGAAGTCCGTGCGGCCCAGCAACGTGCGGAAGTCGAGAATGGAGGGCGGCACCCGGGACTCCTTGTGGCCCATCTCGCGCAGCCACCGGACGGTCTGATGGTCCACGCTCACGAAGAGGCTCCGGTCCGTCTTCAGGTCCTGGCCGATCACGTCCTCCATGGGGCGGGTGACGAGGGCGTTGTCGGCGAGCGAGATGACGTCGACCGAGCGCTGGGAGAACTTCTTCTCGTCCCCGTAGTTCATGGGCGGGAGGCGCAGCGGGTCGTCGAGGGTGACGATGCGCGCATAATCCCCCTCGGTGCGGTCCACCGCGCGCGTGCCGAGCCCGAAGACGAGGCGGAGCATCCCGGCGGACATGTCCATGTCGCTGTCCCAGATGTAGAGGTTGGAGGAGTTGCCCACGCCGGCCACGTGCGGGAAGTAGTCGGAGCCGTGCCTGTCCCCCGAGACCCGCTGGACGAGGATGGCCATCTGCTCGTCCTTGTCGAAGAGACCGCGGTCCAGGCGGTAGGCGAGCGCATCCTCGTTCATGGTGCTCGCGTACACGGAGCGGACCGCGTGGGAGAAGGCCCGGTACCGTTCCTCGGGCGTGCCCTGGTTGGCGCAGAACACCGAGGTGTACTTCCCGGCGAAGGCGTTGCCGTAGCTGTCCTCCAGGAGGGAACTGGACCGGACGATGATCGGGGATGCCCCGAAGTACTCGAGCATCTGCAGGAACTGCTCGCGGATCCCGGTGGGGAACTCCCCGTGGAGGAGCTTCTCGCGCAGTTCCGGAGCGTGGGCGTGATAGCCCTCGGGCGTCTTCTGGCGCGTGCGGAGCCGCCACCACCCGTTCTCCACGATGTAGGTGTAGAAGATGTCCGCGCCCAGGTAGAAGGAGTCGTGGGGCTCCTTGTGGGCGGTGAACCGCTCGCCCATCTCCGCCTCGAGGATCGCCGTGGCGAGCAGCATCCCCACGCTCTTGCCCCCGATGAAGCCCGTGCCCACCTCGCGGGAGGCGATGCGGAGGATGTCCGCGAGGGTGAGGTACCTCTGGCAGAGCTCGAACATCTTCGAGTCCCTGCCGATGAGCATCTGCATGAGGAGGGTCTTGATCGACTCCTGGTCCTCCGGCGGCCGACTGAGGGCCTCACGGGCACGGCTGAAGGTGACGTTCCAGAAGTCCGGCCGGTCCGAGGGGTGCTGGATGGTGGAGAAGAGCGCGGCGACCTCCGAGCTCGCGGTGACGCTCGTCGCCGTGTCCTCCTCGATCAGGTGGGGGAAGAACATGGTGGGCGAGTACCGCTGCCACACCTTGAGGGGGTGGATGTAGAGCTGGTCGTCCACCTCGTAGAGGTCCAGCAGCAGCTGGGTGGTCTCCCGGATACCGGCGATCGTCGAGTACGTGTGGGCGTTGCGGATGAGCGCGAAGTAGGCGATCGTGTCCAGCTCGTAGAGGAACGGGCAGGTCACCTTGAAGAAGTTCCCGATCATCAGGTCCGAGTACCAGTACTCGAGCAGGTCCGTGAGGCAGTCGAAGACGTAGAACGCCCGCATGCCCTCCCGCTCCACGATCGCGTTGACCTCGGTGGCGAAGCTCTCGAAACCCATCGAGGCGTCCACGTGATGGGTGATCACCTCCGGGGAGTCGTCCATGAGCGGTTCGTGCCGGCCGAACCGCACGTACACGAGCTTCCGCCCGTCCGCCCCGGCCTGTGCGACGAAGGGGTCCACCACCATCCGGTAGTCGAAGACCGAGTCCACCTGCCACACCACGTTGTCCCCAAGGCGCAGGTGGTCGATGACGGTGTCGAAGCCCGGCATTCCCGTACTCACCCGGGAGGGGATGTTCATGCGTTCAGCGTAGGCGGCGGTGGGTTGCGGGCGAGGGCCGTCTCGCTGTGCTGAGTGGATGCCGTCGCCGAGCCGGCCCCCAACAGCGCCCGCACGTGTGGAGCAGGCGGGGCGCCGTTGCCGAGCTGCCCCCAACAGCGCCCGCACGTGTGCCCCTCCTCCCCAAGGGCGTACGCACAACGTTCGAGCGGGTGGTACACCACCCGCAGGATCGTTCTGCGTACGCACAACGATTCGGCGCACGCCTTTGGGAGCGCCCCATCCC
Organism: Actinomycetales bacterium UBA1416; assembly: GCA_002304945.1. Lineage (GTDB taxonomy): Bacteria > Actinomycetota > Actinomycetes > Actinomycetales > Actinomycetaceae > UBA1383. Next base: position 12,236 of record DBPQ01000113.1, read on the forward strand.
GTCAGAGGACCCGCTGGAACGTTCTGCGGGCGCTCTTGGGCCCTCGGAAGGCGACCCGTGCCCCGACTGCGCCCGCAGGATCGTCCAGCGTGCGCTCTTGGGCCCGCGTCCGGCAGCCCGCGAGCCCCGCTGACACAACTGCGCCCGCAGGATCGTCCAGCGTGCGCCCTTGGGCCCATGGTGGGCGGGACACCACGCACGTATCCCCCGGACGCCGCCCTGCACGAGCATCTGGTGGCCGCCGGGGCGCCGGACGGGACCTCTCCACCAAAACCGACCCCGCAAGATCACCCACCGGGACCGCGGTCACGGAATGATGGACACCATCCCCCGGGAGGACGCACCCCCCGGGAACGGCATCCGACGATGAGGAGAACTCGTGGCACACGACGTGACCGGTGGTCTGACCGGCTGGGACCTCGAAGGCTTCCACCAAGGTGGTGACACGGAGTGCTGGAAACGTCTCGGCGCGCACGTGGTGACGATCCAGGACGACGAGCGGGGTGAGATCACCGGCACCCGCTTCGCGGTCTGGGCCCCCAACGCCCACGCGGTGCGGATCAACGGGGACTTCAACTGGTGGACCGGGGACGACATGCACCTGGTTCCCGGCTCCGGGGTGTGGGCGCTGTTCGTCGAGGGCGTCGGCGAGGGCGCCATGTACAAGTACAACATCCTCGGTGCCGACGGGATCTGGCACGAGAAGGTGGACCCGATGGCGCGCTTCGCCGAGCGGGCGCCGTCGAACGCCTCGATCGTCTACGAGAGCAAGTACGCCTGGTCCGACGACGAGTGGCTGGCCTCGCGGGCCGCCCACACCCCGCACACCTCGCCCATGTCGATCTACGAGGTGCACCTCGGCTCGTGGCGTCGCGGCAAGACCTACCTCGAACTGGCGGACGAACTGGTCGAGTACGTCACCTGGCAGGGTTTCACCCACGTGGAGCTCATGCCGGTCACGGAGCACCCGCTCGAGGCCTCGTGGGGTTACCAGGTCACGAACTACTTCGCCCCCATGTCCCGGCTCGGCCGCCCGGACGAGTTCCGCTACCTCGTGGACCGCCTGCACCAGGCCGGCATCGGCGTGATCCTTGACTGGGTTCCCGGGCACTTCCCCAAGGACGAGTGGGCGCTCGGCCGCTTCGACGGCACCGCCCTCTACGAGCACGCGGACCCCCGCCAGGGCGAGCACAAGGAGTGGGGCACCTACATCTTCAACTACGCTCGCAACGAGGTGAAGTCCTTCCTCGTCTCCAACGCCCTGTACTGGGTGACCGAGTTCCACATCGACGCGCTGCGCGTGGACGCCGTCGCCTCGATGCTCTACCTCGACTACAACCGCGAGGACGGCCAGTGGGTGCCGAACATCCACGGCGGGAACCACAACCTCGAGGCCATCGACTTCCTGAAGTACGTCAACAGCCACCTGTACGAGCGGGTGCCGGGCGTCGTCACGATCGCTGAGGAGTCCACGGCGTTCAGCGGCGTCACGAAGCCGGTCAGCGTGGGCGGGCTCGGGTTCGGGTTCAAGTGGAACATGGGCTGGATGCACGACTCGCTGGGCTACATCGCCGAGGAGCCGATCCACCGGCAGTACCACCACCACGAGATGACGTTCGCGATGGTGTACCAGTACTCCGAGAACTACGTGCTCCCCATCAGCCACGACGAGGTGGTCCACGGCAAGGGGTCGATGATCAACAAGATCCCGCAGGACGACTGGCGTAAGTTCGCCACCCTCCGCGCGTTCTATTCCTTCATGTGGTCCTTCCCGGGCAAGAAGCTCGTGTTCATGGGCTCGGAGTTCGGGCAGCGCTCCGAGTGGAACGAGGCCACCAGCCTCGAGTGGTGGGTGGACGGGCTCTGGGGCCACCACGGCCTCCAGCTCATGTTCAAGAGCCTCAACGAGCTGTACCGCGAACACCCGGCGCTCTGGAAGCTGGACTCCGATCCGGAGGGCTTCCGCTGGATCAACGGCGACGACGCCGGCGCGAACACGTTCTCCTGGCTCCGCTTCGACGGAGACGGCCAGCAGATCGCCTGCGCCATCAACTTCTCCTCGGTGCCGTGGACGCAGTACCGGATCGGCCTGCCGCAGGCGGGCACGTGGACGGAGATCTTCAACTCCGACGACGCCAGCTTCGACGGCACCGGGTCCTTCGGGAACCTGGGCCAGGTGATCGCCGTGGACGAGCCGTGGAACGGCTTCCCGGCGAGCGCGTCGGTGGTGATCCCGCCGCTCGGTGCGGTGTTCTTCCGTTACGAGGACGCCGGAACGCCGGTCGCGGCAGCGGCTGCGGTTGCGGCGGTCACCGAGACCGACGACGCGGACGGTCCCGACGTCGCCGACAGCCCGGACTCCCCCGACTCCCCCGAGAGTGCGGACTCCCCGGACTCCCCCGACTCCCCGGACAGCCCACCCAGCGCGGACAGCCCGGCGTAGCCGGCCGACGACGGCGCCCCACCAGCCGCGTGGGGCGCCGTCCTCATGTCCGGGCCCGCGCGAGCCCGCGGAGCACCGCTGCGAGCAGCACGAGGTTCAGCAGGCTCGAGGTGGGCACGCCGAGCGGCCCCGGGCCCCACCAGGTGGCGAACCCCGTCGTCGTGACGGCGAGCAGGACCAGCGGGAGGGCGACGGCGAGGACGGCGTCCGTCGTCGTCCCACCGCGCCCCGGCCGGCGACGGAGCCACGCCAGGACGGCGCCGTCGGCGCGCGCCACCACCCCGGCGAGCAGCCAGGCGAGGACCAGCGTCACGGCGAGTCCGAGGAGGTGGGCGGACCACCACTCGGGGGTGAACGCCGGTTCCCAGAACCGGGCGAGCCAGGCGGCGCCCACGACCAGCGCGACGATCGGGATGTGCCAGAGGTACACCCCCACGGCACGTGCGCCGAACGCGCCGATCACGCGGTACACCCGATCATGCGAGAGCACCGCGGTGAGGGGACGCCACAGGGCGGCCAGCACCAGCACGAGGCCGAGACCGTACAGCGCCACCACCAGGGTGGGCGGGGAGAGGTTGGAGGGCTCGGGGTCGGCAGCGTAGGTGACGAGCGACGACGAGTACGGGCCCAGGACCGCGAGGCCCACCGCACTCGCGACGGCGGATGCCGCGCCGGCGAGCAGCACCGCCGGGCGTGCCCGCCGCAGCGCCGGGAGGTGGAGGCCGACCTGGTGGAGGAAGCCCCACACGAAGAGGAGGTTGAGCTGCCCGAGCGTGGGGTGGACGTTCCAGCGCAGCGCGTCGACGACGGCGATCACCGCGAGCCACACGCCGAGGCTGAGCACGGGCCGGGCGGTCCACCGGACCGTCCAGGGCACCGCGGCGGTGACGGCGGCGTACACGCCGAGGAACCAGAGCAACTGGGCGAGGAACCGCCCGACGAGGTCGGCGCCCGGCACGAGCAGCGCCGCGGGGAGGCCGATCGCCGTCCAGAACGCGGTGTAGACGAGAGCGGGCACACCGAGGCACACGAGCCGGCGGGACAGGAAGCCGTCCGGACGGCGCTGCCACGAGCCGAGGTTGGTGACGGCCCCCGCGGCGAAGAAGAGGGGCAGGATCTGCAGGGACCAGGTCCAGCCGGCGGCGCCCGGATGGAGGTCGAGGACGCTCATCGGAGAGGTGGTGCTGAGGTCCCACGCCAGCGAGTGCGCCACCACCACGACCAGCAGCGCGAACGCTCGTGCCGCGTCGAGGACCCGGTCTCGTTCGACGACGGCGGCCCCACCCGCCGGCGCCCGACGCTCGTCCATGGCTCGCCTCACTCCTCGGCCTCCGCGCGCCAGCGTACGCCCGGGGCGGGGCGCTCCGGTGGGCCATCATGTTCGCGCGCGGAGGAGTGCCCGCGCGCGGAGGACTGCTCGACGGGCCGACCCGGCCGTGAGGCGTAGCCTTGCCGCGGAGGTGGCGTGATGGTGCTGCACTCGGCGGCCGTGCTGGCGTACCGGCTCGAGGGCGGGGAGCCGCTCGTGTTCCTGGGCCACATGGGCGGCCCGTTCTGGGCGCGCAAGGATGCGGGCGCGTGGTCCCTCCCGAAGGGCGTGTACGAGCCCGGCGCGGAGGACCCGGCGGCGGCGGCCCGGCGGGAGTTCGCCGAGGAGATCGGGGTGCCATGGGACGGGCCGTTGGAGTTCCTCGGCGAGTTCCGGCAGCCGAGCGGCAAGCGGCTCGCGGTCTTCGTGGGTGAGGCGCCGCCGTCCCTGGCGTTCGTGGCCTCGAACGAGTTCGAGCTCGAGTGGCCGCGCGGGAGCGGGCAGTTCAGGAGCTTCCCGGAGGTGGACCGGGCCGAGTGGTTCCCGCTCCCGGTGGCGCGCGAGAAGGTGGCGAAGGGACAGGTGCCCGTGTTGGACTCGTTCGCGGAGTGGCTGGAGGGTGCAGCGGGCCCGCCCCGCTGAGAGGCCGCGCGTCTCGCTCCGCCCGCTCCGGACCGCCGCAGCGCCTACCCGCGAGGCCCCGACGCCCACGCCGCCACCACGGTGATGAGCGTGGCGAACACGATCCCGAGCGTCGCGATCCCTGCCAGCATCTCGAAGGCGGGCGGCAGGCCGCGGTCCTCCGGCGGAGGCGCCTGGGCCGCCCGCCGCTGCAGGTGGTACCAGCCCGACCCTGCAACCAGCAGCGCGAGGACCAGCACCATCAGGGTGGTGCCGTACCCCGCATGGGCCGTGGCTCCTGTGCCCGACACCAGCCCGGTGAAGCCGGCCGTCAGGGTCAGTGCCGCTGCGAGGGCAATCGCGGACAGCACCGGGCGGCCGAACCGGTCGCGCAGCCGGGGAGCGAGCAGGAGCGCGAGCAGGCCGACTGCCGAGACGGGCACCACCACCACGGTGAGGAACGCGAGGAACGCGTGCACGTCCCGACACTAGACGATCTGCGCAACGGCCGTGGCCCCCGGCGGGCCCCGGGCGGGGATGATGGACCGCATGGCGCGGCGTGACCACCTCATCGACGCCGCCCGCGTGCTCGCGGTCGCCACCGTGGTGGTCTACCACGTGCTGTTCTTCGAGGTGGGTCTGGACGGCGGTCGCCTCACCGTGAACCGCTGGGAGCCGGGCAGGCCGTTGCTCGTGCTGGGCTGGTTCGTCATGATCCTGCCGGTGTTCTTCATCGCCGCCGGCTTCGGGCACGCCGCCTCCGCGGACGGGCGCGCTGCCACCCTTGACGGAGCGGTGCCACGCCTCGTCCGCCGGGTCGAGCGCCTGGCCGGCCCGATCGGCCTCTTCGTGACGGCGCTCGCCGCCCTCGCCACGGCGGCGGCGTGGTGGCCCGGGGCACCGCCGTCGCTCCCGTACCCGGGCGTCGAGGGCCTCGGCTGGCTCGGCCTGGCGGCCGCGGTCTCCCGCGACTATGCCGACTTCCTCTGGTTCCTCGTCGCGTACCTCGCGGTGGTGGCCCTCGCCGACGTGATGGTCCGCCTGCAGGAGCGCTGGGGCGTGGCGGTGGTGCTCGGGCTCGGTGCCGGCGCTGCGCTGGCCGACCAGCTCGGCGGTGTGGCCCGCGACGCCAACTGGGCGCTGGTGTGGCTGGCGTGCCACCAGTTCGGGGTCGGACTGCGGCGCGGCTGGTTCACACGGTGGCCGTGGGTGACGGCGACGACGGCGGCTGCGGGCGTCGTCGTCCTCGTGACGGTGGCGGGGTACCCGCTGTCCCCCATCGCCAACTACTACCCGCCGAGCGTGGCCATCGTGCTGCTCGGGCTCGCGCAGGCGAGCGTGCTGGCGCTGCTGCGCCGGGCCGGCGTGCTGCGGGCAGTCGGTGCGGCGTGGGAGCGGCGGCTGGCCGTGGCCGGGGCGCACCTCGTGACGGTCTACCTGTGGCAGGCCGCCTGCATCATCGTGGCAGTCCTGGCCCTGGCGGCGGCGGGCCGGGCGGTCTCGGGGCTGGCAGCCGTGCTGCTCCACCCGGTGGCGGTCCTCGCCGTGACGGTGGCCGTGATCGTGGCGGTGGTGCCGTGGATCGCACGGGTGGAGCGGTGGCTGGGGCGGGGCACGGCGCCGTCGGGCCGATGGCGGGTGGCGGGCGTAGTGGTCTTGCTGACCGGCACCGCACTGGTGTGGCGGAACGGTGCGGTGTTGCACCCGGAGAGCATCTGGTCGTCCGCCGGGGTGCTGCTGGTGTGGGGTTCGGCACTGCTGCTGCTCCGAACTCGACACCGCCCGGCCGAGCAGACAAGCATGGACCGGTGAGCCTCCCCAATTCGCCGTACCACGGGCGCATGTCCGCACGCTTCGTGGCGCTGCTGGGGCTGATCGCGGGCCTGGGCGCGGTCACCATGGACATGTACCTGCCCTCGCTGCCGGACGTGGCCACCGACCTCGGCACCTCGGCCACCGCCGCCCAGTTCACCATCTCAGGCGTGCTGATCGGGGCCGGCCTGGGCCAGTTGCTGATGGGGCCGCTGTCCGACAGGTACGGCCGCCGCCGCCCCGCCCTGGTGGGCATCGCGATCCACGTGGTGGCCTCACTCGCCTGCATGGTGGCTCCCACGATCGAGATCCTGATCGCGATGCGGATGCTGCAGGGCATCGGGAACTCCGCGGCCACCGTGACCGCCATGGCCGTGATCCGGGACAGGCTCACCGGCGGGCCGGCGGCGCGGGTGCTCTCCCGGCTCATGCTGGTGATCGGGGTGGCACCGCTCCTCGCCCCGACCGTCGGCGGGTTCATCGCGAACCAGTTCGGCGGGTGGCGGGCGGTGTTCGCGGCGCTTGCACTGTTCGGCGTGGTGCTGGCGCTGCTCGTGTACCGCTTCCTCCCGGACACCCTCGCGCCGGAGAACCGCACCTCGGCCGGTGTGAGCACGGCGCTGCGGGGATACGCCGCCCTGCTGCGGGACCGGCAGTTCGTGGCCCTCGCCTTCCTGCCCGCCCTCGCCATGAGCGTGGTGCTGAGCTACGTGTCGGGCGCCCCGTTCGTGTTGCGGGAGCAGTTCGGGCTGAGCGCCCAGCAGTTCGCGCTGGTGTTCGCGGCCAACGGGCTGGGCGGGGTGATCCTGTCCCAGGTGAACGCCTCCCTCGTGCGGCGGTACGAACCCCTGGCGATCCTGCGGGTGGCGATTCCCGGGGTGCTGGCCCTCGCCGCGGTCCTGCTGCTCATCGCGGCGACCAGCTTCGGAGGGCTCTTCGGCCTGCTCGTTCCGCTCTGGCTGCTGATGAGCGCCACGATGATCCTCCCGGCCAACGCCACCGCACTCGCGCTGAGCCGCCACGGCGAGAGGGCCGGCACCGCCGCGGCGTTCCTCGGTTCCCTCCAGTCAGGGCTGGCCGGGGTGGTGAGCCCGTTCGTCGGGTTCCTCGGCGGGGACGCGGTTGCCATGGCCACGGTCCTGACGACGGTCCTTGCCGCCGCGTTCATCCTCCTCGCGCTGGCGACCCCCGCCTACCGCCGCTGAGTGGAGTCAGCAGGGAGCAGCAGCCAGCAGCGTGCCAGGCTCAAGAAGGGCGTCGGGACAGGACCCGGAGCGCCTCGAGAATCAGCTCCACGGCAGCGTCGAGGCCCACGAGGCCGGTGTTGACCACGAGATCGAACCTGTCGTTCGACCGCGGGTCCCAGTTGTACAGCCGCAGCGACATCTCGGCGCGCACCCGGTCCTCCCGCGCCTGGCGCCTGGAGGCCTCCGCCAGCGGGATGCCCGCCTCCGCCGCCGCGCGGGCCACCCGTTGCTCCAGCGGACCGTCCAGCTTGACGTGGAGCGCTCCGGGATGGTCCGCGAGGATCACGGTGGCGTTCCGCCCGAGGACGACGACGCCGTCGCCGGCCGCGGTACCTGCCGCTGGCCGCGGGGATCACCGTGTTCGCCCTCGGTTCCAGCCTCCCCCTGGTCCTGGTCCCGATCCTCGTGATGGTGCTCTTCGGGCCGCGTGACTACGCGGCGATCCTCGGCCCCGTGATGGCCGCCGGACCGGTGGGGATCGCGATCGGCACGCCGCTGTGGGGCCTGGCCGTGGACGTCACCGGGTCCTACGACGCCGGCCTCTGGGTGGCGAGCGGCGCCACCGTGGCGGCCGCCGTCCTGCTTGTCTGGGCGCTCCGCACGGCGCCGGCGTTCCGGGAGCGCGTGGCCCGCGAGCTGGATCCGGGCGAGCCGACGGCGTGACTCACCACCCGAGCGCAGCGAGGGTCTCGGTGAGTTGCGGCATGGCCCGGTCCCCGAAGTGCAGCACGTTCAGCAGCCGGTGGTGCAGTTCGAGCACGCGCCGCCGTTCCTCATAGCCTTCCGGGAACGGCAGCACCTCCAGGTAGGCGCCCCAGAACTCCTCCGGCAGCGGGTCCTTCTTGGAGATCTGCATGTACGCGAGATCCAGCTCGCGGTCGGCGAAGCTGACCTCCGGGTCCACCACCCACCGGCCCTCCACCGTGTTGCCGAGCCAGAAGTCGCCGTGGGTGAGCGCCGGCGTCGGGTGCGCGGGCAACAGTTCCTGGATCGGACCGTCGCAGGCGCGCTCCAGGCGGATCCGCACGTCCGGGGGCACGCTCGGGTCGGCCAGGTGCACCCGTACGCGCTGCTCGGCGAAGAAGGTGGGCCAGTGGTCGGACCACGCGTTCACCTGCACGAACCGGCCCGCCCGGTTGTCGCGGTGCCACCCGTATCTCTCCCCCGCCACCTGGTGCATGCCGGCGATCGCCCGGCCGAGCAGCTCCCAGTCCGCCGGCCCGTGCACGCGCTCCAGCACGAGGGTGCCGCCGGCGTGGCCGAGGACGCCGGGCACCGGGACGCCCGCCGTCGCCAGTGCCTCCAGCCCATCCACCTCCGCGTCCGCGGGGTACGGCGTCAGCTTGACGACGGCGTCGCGCCCGTCCGCCAGCACCACCAGCCAGGTGGTGGCCACCCAACCGCCGGGGGTCGGGCCGGCCTCCACGGGCCGGGGCAGCCCGGCCGGCCAGTCGGCGGCCATCAGGTCCTCGAGGCGGGCGGCGGAGGCGGGATCCATGGCCCCAAGCGTGGCAGGATTGTCCGGACCCCGTCCCGGAAGTGAGCGAATGTCCCGCACCCAGCCCTGGTCCGAACCCCACCATGACGGCTCCGCGCTGTACGTCGCGAACCCGGCCCCGGAGCTGGGCGAGACGGTGCCGGTGTTCCTGCGGGTGCCCCGCGAATCGGGCGTGGGCGAGGTGCACCTGAGCCACGTCGTCGACGGCGAACGCCTCCTCGCGCCCGCCACCGTGGACCGCACGGACGAGTGGGACACGTGGTTCCGGGCGGACCTCCCGGTCCACAACCCGGTGGCGACCTACCGCTGGCTCCTCGACGGCGGCGCGCACGGCTTCCAGTGGCTGAACGGCACGGGCCTGCACGCCCGCCAGGTGACCGACGCCGCGGACTTCCGCCTGGCCGCGTTCGCCCCGCCGCCGGACTGGGGCCAGGACGCCGTGCTGTACCAGGTGTTCCCGGACAGGTTCGCGAAATCCCGCGAGCGGGACGCCCCCGAGTGGGCGATCCCGGAGGCCTGGGACGCACCGCTCGGCACGGACCGCCCCACGCTGGCCCGCCAGTTCTACGGCGGGGACCTCGACGGCGTGGCCGCCCACCTCGACCACATCGCCTCCCTGGGCGCCAACACCGTCTACCTCACCCCCTTCTTCCCCGCGGGGAGCACCCACCGCTACGACGCCACCACGTTCGGCGCAGTGGATCCGCTGCTGGGCGGGGACGAGGCACTTGCCCGCCTCTCTGACGCTCTCCACGCCCGGGGCATGCGCCTCATGGGGGACCTGACCACCAACCACTGCGGCGTGGGCCACGACTGGTTCCGCACCGCCGTCGCCGATCCCGCGTCGCCGGAGGCGGGGTGGTTCCACTTCGAGCATCACCCGGACGCCTACGCCTGCTGGCTCGGCCACCCCACGCTCCCCAAGCTGGACCTCCGCAACCCGGCGCTGCGGCGCGCGCTGGTGGAGGGGCGCGATTCCGTCGTCGGGCGCTGGCTGGGGGTGCTGGACGGCTGGCGCATCGACGTGGCCAACATGACGGGCCGCCACCGGGACGTGGACGTGGCCCACGACGTCGCCCGGGCGATCCGGGCCACGCTGGCCGAGGTGCGGCCGGACGCGCTCCTGCTCGCCGAGCACAACTTCGACGCCTCCGCCGATCTGCTCGGCGACGGCTGGCACGGCACGATGAACTACACCGGCTTCTCGATCCCGGCGTGGCAGTGGCTGAGTCCGGAACGGCCGCTCCGGCACTCGATGTACGCGGACATCCCGCGTCTGCCGGGTGGGGCGATGGTGGCCGGGATGCGGGAGGTGGCGGCCGCGTCGCCGTGGCGGGCCNNGGGCCACCGCGCACGCCATGAACCTGGTGAGCTCGCATGACACCGCCCGCGTCCGGACCCGCCTCGGCGACGACGAGCTGGCGGTCGTGGCGCTGGGGCTGATGGCCACCATGCCCGGCATCCCGATGATCTGGTCCGGCGACGAGATCGGGATGGAGGGCACGTTCGGCGAGGACGGCCGCCGGCCGTTCCCGTGGGACGGGCCCTGGAACGAGCGAATCCTGGGGGCGGTGCGCGCCCTGTTCGGGGCGCGGCGGGACTCCGTGGCGCTGCGCCGGGGCGGGTTGCGGTGGCTGGTGGTGGACGACGACGTCGCCGCGCTCGAGCGCGAGGCTCCCGGCGAGACCGTGGTGGTCCAGGTGTCGCGGGCGGATCACGCCCCGGTACGGCTGCCAGCGGGACGGTTCGGGCGCGATTGGTCAGGGTTGGCGGGTACGGTCGACGTGGCGCCCATCGACGGCGTGGTCGAGTTGCCGGGCGACGGCCCGGCGGTGCGGATGTGGAGGACGAGATGAGGCAGCGCAGGATCGGCGATCGGGACGTCAGTGCGATCGGGCTCGGCGGGATGCCGATGTCGATCGAGGGCAGGCCGGACGAGGCTCGCTCCATCGCGACCATCCACGCAGCGCTCGAGGCCGGCGTGACCCTCATCGACACCGCGGACGCCTACCACCGCGACCCCACCGACGTGGGACACAACGAGCTCCTCATCGCGAAGGCGCTGCGCCTCGCCGGCGTGCGACCGGACGAGGTGCTCGTGGCCACGAAGGGCGGGCACCGGCGCCCGGGCGACGGCACGTGGTACGTGCAGGGCGACCCGGCCTACCTGAAGCTGGCGTGCGAGGCGTCGCTGCAGCGGCTGGACGTGGAGGCGATCGGCCTGTACCAGTTCCACCGGCCGGACCCGGCGGTGCCGTACGCGGACTCGGTGGGCGCGATCCGGGACCTGCTGGACGAGGGCAAGATCCTCATGGCGGGCATCTCCAACGCGAACCCGGAGCAGATCCGGATGGCGCAGGAGATCCTCGGCGGGCGGCTGGTCTCGGTGCAGAACCAGTTCTCCCCGCGCTTCCGCAGCTCGGAGCCGGAACTGGAGCTGTGCGCGGAGATGGGGATCGCGTTCCTGCCGTGGAGCCCGCTCGGCGGGATCGCGCGGGCCGGCGAGCTGGGCGGCCAGCACGCGGCGTTCGCGGAGGTGGCGGCCGAGCGCGGGGTGAGCCCGCAGCAGGTGGCGCTGGCGTGGGAGCTGGCGAAGGCCGATGTGGTGATCCCCATCCCCGGGGCGTCCCGGCCCGAGAGCGTGCGGGACTCGGTCCTGGCGGCGGACCTCGAGTTGAGCGAGGAGGAACTCGCCCGGTTGGGGTGAGACCCCGAGCGCGACTCGGGAACCATCTGGACTCTTCCCGGCACTCCGTCGAGGGTGGCCCGGACTCCCTACCTGTCCCGGGACTCCGCCGGCGGGCTGCCGCCGCCCTCGCACAGCGTGAACGACCCTCGCGCGCTGGCGCGATAGTCGTACTCGGTGCCGTCGGCGTCGAGGACCACCCAGTAGCCCGGCACCAGCGCCTGGGTGTAGTTCATCCCGGGCTGCGGGCAGCCGAGCGAGCCGTCGCTCCACGTCACGGACTCCCCGCGGACCACCACGATGTCCGCCTCCGCCACCCCGCTCCGCAGTGCCGCGTCGGCGACGATCTCCGCCAGCAGGGCCGCCGGCACCTCGCCGGTGACGGGGGTGCCGCCGCCCGTGGGCAGCGCCGTCGGTGACGGCAGGCCACTCGGCATCGTCCGTGAGGGCGACGGCGCAGGCGTGCCCGACGTCGTCGGCGTCCCTGAACCGGTGCCTCCGTCGGGGGTGGTGGAAGTGCACCCCGCGGTCAGCAGGAGCAGGGCGGCCACCATCGGGCCAATCATGAGAATCCGTCGCATGGCGGCCTCCTCTCGTGCCTCCAGTGTGTCACCCTGCTGTGAGCCAGGCCATAGCCACCTCAGCCGTGGGAACCGATCCCCAAGGCGCTCGCGGCCGCCGCAAGGCGCCGGTCGCGGATGAACAGCCGCGCCCCCGGCGTCAGCAGCACGGACGCGAGCAGGTGTACGTCGACGAGGATCACGACGCCGCAGCGTCCCGCCTCCGCGGGGCGGCCGCGGCGTCAGGATCGCTCCCCCCGAGCCGGGCCAGCCGCCGCGAGCTCTCCTGCGCGATCAGCGCCTCTGGCGCCGCGACCACACCTTTCCGTCTGGAGCGGACGCGACGGCCAGCACCACCGAACCGGACGACGACTGACCTCACGCCGCCGGGATCGCCGGCTCCCGGAGCGGGTTGGCGATCTCGTCGCGTGCCATGTCGGCGGCGATCCACGCGACCAGCCCGATTAGCGGCGAGGCGAGCCCGGCCACGAGGAAGACCACCCCGATCGGCACCACTGCACCGAGCGGGCCCGCGGCCGCCATCGAGACCGGCATGAGCAGGAGCGAGACGAAGAAGTCGAGGGAGGAGACGCGGCCCAGCATGTGCCGCGGCACCCGCCGCTGCAGCATGGTGCCCCACAGCACCTGCCCCATCCCACCGGTCAGGCCCACCACGAACAGGACGAGGGCCATCTGCCAGAACGCGTCGAGGATCCCCACGGCCGCGAGCGGCATCCCGCCGATCGCCCACGCCGTGATCATCAGGGTGAGGTAGCGGCGCGGCAGCCGCACCGACGCCGTCGTGAAGGATCCGATCGCCCCGCCCGCGCCGAAGAACGCGAGGATGAAGCCGAACGTGCGCGCGTCCCCGCCCAACTGGTCCGCGACCGCGAACGGCAGCAGCACCTCGATCGGCCCGATGAACAGGAACACCCACACCACCGCGAACAGCAGCGTCCACTTCAGCCACGGCGTCTGCGCGGTGTAGGCCACGCCCTCCCGAAGGTCGGCCAGGATGCCGGAGAGGGCGACTCGCGCCGACGGCGGGGCCGCCGCGGCGTCGTCGGGTGCGCCGTCGTCAACCACCTCGCCGGAGGCCTCCCGGCTGAGGGTGGTGAGGATCCACGTCGCCGCGAGGTGGCAGACGGCCATGATCGCGACGGCGTGCCCCGGGCTGAGGGCCGCGACCAGGGCGCCCGCTGCGGCCGGCCCGGCCGCCTGCTGGAGCACGGGCCGCATCGTTCCCTCGACGCCGTTGGCGGCGAGCAGCATGTCGTCGGGCAGGATGCGGGGCAGCAGCGCGGAGTAGGCGGGGAAGAAGAACGCCGCACCGGAGCCGAGCAGAAACCCGGCCACGGCGAGCTGCCAGAGCTGGAGCCATCCGGTGAGCGCGAGCGTGGCCACCGTCGCCACGGTCACCAGGGTGGTGATCTCCACGAGGATGAGGATCCGGCGGCCGGGCACACGGTCCGCCACGATGCCGCCCAGCAGCACGAACGCCAGGATGCCCACGGACGTGGCCGTGGCCACCACCGAGAGTTGCACGGGACCGCCGCCGAGCGCCTTGACCTGGTAGACCATCGCGACGGCCCACAGCCCGTGCCCGAACACGCTGATCGCGAGCGCGGAGGCGAGCACGCGGTAGTCGCGGATCGCGAACGGGCGGAATGCGCGGGGCATGGGCACCTCCTCACGGGGCGTCGCAGTGGTGGCACCTGAGGATGACGCGCGGCGCGGGCCGCGTCAATCCCAATTCGCGCCGCCGTGTCAGGCGGGCAGCACGTGCCAGTACATGAGGAGGTAGTGCAGCAGCGCGGCGAGGGCAACGAGCAGGTGCCACAGCTCGTGGAAGCCGAACACCCCGGGCCACGGGTTCGGCCGCTCCAGCACGAACACCGCGAAGCCCGCGCTGTACACCAGCCCACCCGCGGCCAGCAGCGCGAGTGCGCCCAACGGCAGGGACATGTCCCCCAGCACCAGCACCACGGGCAGCCAGCCGAGAGTGATGAAGAAGGTGTTGGTTACGTACTTGGGCAGGTCCGGGAACACCGATCGCAGAGTGATCCCGAGCGCCGCGATCGCCCACACCACGCCGAACACCGTCCAGCCGAACACCGTCCGGAACAGCACGAGCACCAGCGGCGTGATCGTGCCAGCAATGAGGAGGAAGACGGAGATGTAGTCGAAGGTACGCAGCACCTCGTTGAACCGCGGGCCGCGGTCCAGGCCGTGGTGCAGTGTCGAGAACACGAACAGCGAGACCAGCGAGAGCCCGTAGATGCTCATCCCCACGATCTTCCACGGGTCCCCCTGCACGGCCGCCTGGCTGATCAGCAGCGCGGCGCCGAGCACCGCGAAGCACGCGGCCACGAGGTGCGAGATCGTGTTGACCCGCTCGTCGGTCACGTGGATGCTGCCATCCCGGCTCCTGGGGGTCGCGTCCACCCGTTCCGTCCCTCCCGTCGCTGCGCCCAGCCTAGCCGCCCTCCGGGGCGACGACGGCGGTCGCCTCCCCCGGCAGCTCACCCTCCAGGGACGTGCTGGCGAGCAGCACCTCCCCCGCCGGCAGCGGCACCGGTTCCGTCCCGAAGTTCGTGACGACGACCAGGGCCCGCCCGCCGTCGGACTCCCGCCGGAGCCGGAGCGCGTCCTCCCCGGGGCCTGCCGGGTCCAGCCACGCCACGGTGCCGCGCCGCATGCTTGGCTCCGAGCGCCGCAGTGCGAGCGCTCGCCGGAACAGCCACAGCGTCGAGGAGGGGTCCTCCTCCTGCGCGGCCACTGTGAGGTCCCGCCACGCCGGCGGCTG
>DBPQ01000008.1 GCA_002304945.1 Actinomycetales bacterium UBA1416
CGCGGCGGCGTCGTCGGCCGAGGAGGGGCGCAGCGCGTGATCGACGACGACGGCGCCCGCCCTCCAGCCCCGACGGGGCGCGACGTGGGCGAGGGTGGCGGCCAGGGCCAGGGAGTCCGCCCCGCCGGAACAGGCGACCAGCACGGCCGAACCGGCGGGGAGGTCGAGGTCCGCGAGCGCCGAGCGGGCGGCCGCGACCCGGGGAGTGGGGCCGCCCATCAGCCGTGGACGCGGCTCACCCAGAGTTCCGGGCGGGCGATCTCCTCCTGGGTGGGCAGGTTCGCCGGCTCCGCCCAGACCGCGTTCAGGCCGGGGTGTCCCACCGCCTCCAGCACGCCGCGGACGAAGGCGGCGCCGTTGCGGTACTGGGCGATCTTGGCGTCCATACCGAGGATGCGCCGCACCACGAGGTCGAAGGGCCCGGCGCCGTCGCGGCGCTTCTCGAAGCTCGCGCGGATCCGCCGCACCGAGGGCAGGCGGGCCGGCCCGACCTCGTCCATCACGACGTCGGCGTGCCCCTCGAGCAGGCTCATCACCGCGATCACGCGGTCGAGCTCGCGCTGCTCGTCCTCGGACAGGAGGCTGTGGAGGAGGTCGGCACCGGCGGTGCGCTGGCGGATGACGTCGATGAGCGCATCCAGCGCCGCGCGCAGCCGCTCGCTCCCGTCCTCGGGCTCGGCGAGGCGAGCCCCCATCGCCGCGATGTGCTCGGCGAGGTGGCCGGCCAGCCACGGGGCGGCGGCGAACTGGACGGCGTGCGTCTGCTCGTGGAGGCTTACCCAGAGGCGGAAGTCCATCACGTCGAGGTCCAGCTCGCGTTCGATCGAGACGATGTTGGGAGCCACCAGCAGGAGGCGCTGCTCGGTGCTGAAGGGGTCGAACTGGCCGAGCACCCGCGAGGAGAGGAGTGCGAGCAGCAGGCCCATCTCCTCCGCTGCCACCCGGGCGGAGGAGCGCGAGCCCTCCGGCAGCGAGTCCTCCAGCAGGGCGCGGAAGATCTGGGTGTTGGCCTCGGACCAGCGGGGCCGGTCGACCACGTAGACCGGCATCTCGCCCGCGGCCCGGGCCGCCGCCTCCAGTCCGGTGATCTCCCCCACCAGCGCCGGCGCCCGCTGCGCCGAGCGCCGCAGCGACTCGACCACGCCGCGGAGCTGGACCCTGGTGCCGGAGGGGCCCGCCGGGGCGAGCTGGCCCGCTCGCCGCGCCGCGACGACCCAGTCGAGATCGGTCATGACTTCACGGTAACCTCACCCGCCATCGGAGGCGACCACAGTCACGAACGCGTCCAGCCGTTCCCGTGCCCCAGCAACCCCGCCCAGCGGGAGGTCCGCCAGTACTGCGGAGAACGCCACGGCAGCGCCGCCGTCGGTGCGCAACACCCCGGTGAGCGAGACCACGCTGAGGAGCGTCCCGGTCTTCGCACGGACCTGACCGGCGGCGCCCTCGATCCGCTCGGCGAGCGTGCCGTCGAGGTGCGCGACCGGCAGCGCGGGGATCAGGCCGGCCAGGCGGGGGTGGGCAGGATCGAGCGAGGTGGTGAGCACGCCGGTGAGGAGGTCGGTGGTGACCCGGGTGGAGGTGGACAGCCCGGACGCGTCCCCGAGCACGACGCCCGCGGTGTCCAGGCCGAGCTCCGCGATCACCTCGACGACGGCGGACGCGGCCTCCTCCGCCGTGCCCGCCCTCCCCCGGGCGAGCGCGACGAGGCGGCCGAGGGCCTCGGCCACCGAGTTGTCGGACTCCTTCAGGGTGTGGCGGACCACCTCGGAGAGCGGCGCGGAGACCACCCGTCCGATCTCGGTGGCACCGGGCGGGGAGGGGGCCCGCAGGGGTTCGCCGTCGACCCGCACCCCGGCGGCGGCGAGCTCGGTGGCGAAGAGCCGCGCCGCCGCGAGCGCCGGATCGGCGTCCCAGGCCGTGCCGTCGGAACGGCCGGCACCCACCGCGAGCGACGCCATCGGCATGACGTAGTCCCGGTCGATGGCCCCCCAGTCGGCGGCGTGCCGCGGCCCCGTGAACAGCGTGTCGTCGACGGCGAGCGTCACGGTCCCCTCCCCCACCTCGTCCGCCACCTGGACGGCGAGGTCCGTGAGCGAGGCGCGGCCGGCGCCGGCGCCGACCGTGAGGAGGATGTCTCCCCCGCCCACGAGGGTCACGGTGGTCCCGTCCCAGGTGGCGGTGGTCGGGAGCACGTGGGTGGGACCGAGCTGGTGGAGGGCGGCGGCGGCGGTGAGCAGCTTGAGGGAGGACGCCGGGACGCGGGGCGTCGCAGGCTCGATCGCGCCCACCGTCGTCCCGGTGGCGAGGTCCACGAGGGTGACGGAGAGCGGGGCGGTCTGGGCGGCGAGGTCGTCGACGGCCGGCTGGAGGTCGCCCGCGGGCACCGGATCGGGGTCGACGGCGATCGCCGGGACCGGTTCCGGCAGCGCGACCACCCGGGGGTGCGGCACCGGGTCGGTGATGACGCGGCGCATGGTCAGGGGACCGGGGACGGCGTCCTGGACGTCGGCGGCCACGTAGCCGCCGGCGAGCAGCAGGAGCGTGGCGACCACGGCACCGACGGCCTTCATACGCTGCCGCTCCCTTCCCTGTGTCCCCGGGTACTGCACAGACTAATGTGGGTGGTGGTCAACCCATCGACGCGCTGCTGCCGGGAAGTAGGTTCAACGTGGAATTCGACGTCACCATCGAGATCCCCAAGGGGAATCGGAACAAGTACGAGGTCGACCACGTGACCGGTCGCATCCGTCTGGACCGGATGCTGTTCACCTCCACGCGCTACCCGGACGACTACGGGTTCATCGACGACACGCTCGGCGAGGACGGGGACCCGCTCGACGCCCTCGTGTTGCTGGAGGAGCCCACCTTCCCGGGTTGCGTGATCCGGTGCCGGGCGCTCGGCATGTTCCGCATGAGCGACGAGGCCGGCGGGGACGACAAGGTGCTCTGCGTGCCCGCCGGGGACCAGCGCATGTCGTGGCGCACGGACATCGAGGACGTCTCCGAGTTCCACCGCCTCGAGATCCAGCACTTCTTCGAGGTCTACAAGGACCTCGAGCCCGGCAAGTCCGTGGAGGGCGCGCACTGGGTGGGCCGCGAGGCCGCCGAGGAGGAGATCGCGCGTTCGTTCCAGCGCCTCAAGGACGCCGGCGAGCACCACTGAGTCCCAGCCGGCTGGTGGCTGTCGGCGTCAGCCGGTCACCCGGCCGGCGTGCGGCATGATGTTGCCGTAGTACATCTTCACGTGCTCCACGAACTTGCCCGGACTCGGCGCGTGCACCCGCATCCCGCCGCCCGCGTAGATCGCGACGTGGTAGATCCCCGACGGCGCACCGTTCGACGAGTAGAAGATGAGGTCGCCCGGCCGCATGTCAGCGAGCGGCACGCGGGCGGTGGCGTAGTACTGGTCACGGGTGGTCCGCGGTAGGTAGATGCCTGCCTGGCGGTAGGACGTCTGGGTGAGGCCGGAGCAGTCGTAGCCGTCCGGTCCGGTGGCGCCCCAGATGTAGGGCTTTCCGACCTGCGAGAGGGCGAAGTTGAGCGCCACCGTCGCAGCCGGGAGGACGGAGGGCGCCGGGGCCGGAGCGGGGGGCGGTGG
>DBPQ01000129.1 GCA_002304945.1 Actinomycetales bacterium UBA1416
GCCGTTCGGCCATGCGTGCCGCCACGGTCGCCGACGCCGATCGTGCGGTTGCCGCCGCTGCTGCGGCGGCTCCGGCGAGGGCAGCGCCCGTCGTCGCGAACCGCGCCCGCCGGCCCGGAGGAGCGGAGGATTCTCCGGCGACGGCGGGTTCCGCAGGCTCCGGTTCCGATTCCTGATCGGGCGACGGTTCCGAGTCGGGCGCCGGCGCGTCCTCCGGCTCCGGTTCCGTTGCCGATTCCGCTGTCGGCTCCGCGTCCAGCTCCACCTCGGACGCAGGTTCCTCCTGCGCGGTCTCCGTCTCCTCCTCGGCAGCGGGCGCGCTGCCCGGGAGCAGGACCCGCCACGGGGCCGGGATGACGGCGGCGTGCGCCACCCGGCCGGCCGGCTCGGGGGAGGAGGCCGCGAGGACGTCGTCGAAGTCGGGCGGCGGATCGGAGAGGTGGGCGCCGCGCCGCGGCATCCACGAGGACGTGTCCACCGGGGGTGGCGGTGGGGGAGGGGGCACCGCGGCAGCCGAGGGGCCTGCAGCGGTGGCGGCACCTGCGGCGGTGGCGGCACCCGCGGCACCCGCGACGGTGCCGGCGGAGGTCCCGGCGTCGTGCCGGACCCGCCGCCACAGCGGATTGGCACGCGGCGGGGTGGGTTCCTCCGGGAGCTGGATCTCCTCCCACGGTGTCAGGGACCGCATCACCTCGCCGGCATTGGAGCGCTCGTCCACGGTGTCCGGGACGGTGCCGGAGGTCAGGAAGCCGTGCAGGCGGAGCAGGTCGCGGGCGTCGGTGCGGGAACGGGCGAGGGAGGCCTCCACCGGATCGGGGTGCTGCTGGTCGAGGCCGTCGGCCACGGCGAGGTACCCGAGGCCCGTGATGACCACGGTGCGCTCCGGGGTGACGACGACGCGGCGCGGTTCCAGCGCACCGTGGTGCACGCCGCGGCGGCGGGCCGCCTCGATGGCCGCCGCGGTCTCGCCGACGATCGCGCGGGCGCTCGCCGGGGTGAGGTGCCCGGCGAGGTCGGTGAGCGGGGTCCCCTCCGGCTGCTCGCTGACCACGAAGGCGGCACCGGAGCCGTCCCGCCCGGTGTCCACGATGCGTGCAAAGCGGTTGTCGTCGATGAGGGAGGCGCGGCGGGCGGCGTCGAGGACGTCGTCGGCCGACCCGGAGGCATCGAGGAGCACGGTCACGGGCCGGTCGAGCACGGTGTCGTGGCCGGACCAGACGACGGCGCCACTGGCGGTGCGTCCCTGCTCGTCGTCGAGCCGGAACCTCCCCCCGACCAGGGTCCCTGCCTGAGCACGCACGTCGGGATCCTCTCCGTCCACTCCTCCGCCACTGCCCATATTAGGCACAGCGGCGGGGGCGGCGGCGCCGGTGGGGCGGCGCCGGACGAACCGCACGAGGACGCGGCGCGCCGGCTCGAGGATCTCGTCCAGCTCGTCGACGTCGAGGCGGCGCAGGAGCAGGATGTAGATCGCCGCCATGACCGTGCCGATCGCCAGCACCTTGACCACCGCGGCGGCGAACGCGCCCACCCCGGCGCTGTCCCCGGAGACCGGACCCCAGAAGTGGAGCAGGGTCCAGCCGGCCACGGCGGCCGGGAGGACGGCCAGGGTGAGGCGCAGGTAGGTGCGCAGCACCCGGGAGCCGTCAAGGCTGGGCAGCTTGGTCCGCAACGCCAGGAACCCGATCACGGCGCCCAGGTACATGGACAGGGCGCTCGCCCCGGCCACGATCGGGACCCACCACTGCGGCGGAGCCAGGAAGGCGAGGAATCCGCCCACCACGACCACGGCGGCCATGGGGATCTGGATCCGGAAGAGGGTGCGGGCATCCTCGTACGCGTAGGACACCCGCTGATCGATGGTCCACACCCCCTGGGCGGGGATGCCGAGCGAGAGGGCGAGCAGGACCGCGGCGAAGCCGACGGCGGCCTCGGGGGAGGCTGTCGGGATGACGGCCTGCACCACGGGGATCGCGAGGACGGCGAGGGCGGCGGCGGCGAACACCGTGAACACCCCCACCACGCGGATGCCGAACGACATGTCCGCCCGGACGGCCGCGCCGTCGCCGGCCGCGGCGTGGCCGGACATGCGGGTGAAGAGCGCTGTCACGAGGCTCGTCGTGATGAGGGACTGGGGCAGCATGTAGATGGAGAACGCCGAGGCGTACGCGGTGTTCGTGGGGACGAAGACGTCCACCGACTCCGCCGCGCCGTTGGCGGCCGAGGCGACGTTGGTGAGCATCAGGTAGCCGAGCTGCCCGACGGCGAGCGCCCCGAAGGTCCACATCGCCATCCGGGACGCCCCGCCGAGGCCGGAGCCGCGCAGGCCCCAGCGGAAGCGGAACCGGAAGCCGGAGCGGCGGAGGGGAATGATGAGCACGAGGGCCTGGGCGACCACCCCGAGGGTGGCGAGCCCGCCGACCAGCGCGATGCGCCCGGTCGTCCAGTCCGCGGGGTCGGAACCCGATCCTGACGCGGCGGTGCCGAACAGCCAGATGTAGCCGAGCAGTCCGGCGATGGCCACGATGTTGTTGACCACGGGAGCCCACATGTACGGGCCGAACGAGCCCCGCGCGTTCAGCACGTTCCCCAGCAGGGTGTAGAGCCCGTAGAAGAAGACCTGGGGGATGCACCAGAACGCGAACGCGACGGCCAGGGCGTACCACTGCGGGGCCATCTGCGAGGCGTACAGGGTGACGAGCAGGGAGGCACCCGCGGTGAGGACCACGGTGGCCCCGAGGAGGAGCACGCCGGCCACGGTGAGGAGGCGGTCGGTGTACTCGTCCCCGTCGTCGCGCTGCATGGCCCGGACGATCTGGGGCACGAGGATGGCGTTGAGCACGCCGCCGGCGATCAGGTTGTAGATCGTGTTGGGGAGGGTGTTCGCCACCATGAACGCGTCGGCCTGGGCGGTGGTGCCGAGCGCCGCCACGATGACGATGAGGCGCACCTGCCCGAGGATCCGGGACACGAGGGTGCCGGAGAACATCTTGGAGATGGAGGAGGCGAGGGAGCTCACGGCCGTCCCGTCGCCCGCGTGAGTTCGCGGTCACGTCCGACCAGCTGCTCGGTGGCCTCCTCGAGCTCCCGCGCCCGGCCGGTCCTCCGGTTGCGCAGGACGGTTCGGATGATCCCGAACACGAACGCCAAGGCCCCGAACGTCAGGAGGCCGCCCACGGCGATGTTCTCCCAGTCCGCCCGCACCCGCACCGGGATCTCGACGGCGTCGCCCACCTGGACGCCCGCGCTCGTCGCGAGGTGGATCGCCACCGTGATGTCGCCCCAGCCCACGCCGCGCACGGGGACGGTGGCGGAGACCTCCCCACCGGCGGGCACGGTGACCGTCACCGGTTCCGCCTGTGACAGGCCGCGCTCCGAGGGGACGAGCACCAGTTGGACGGTCGCGTCCGTGGGCAGGGTGCTGACCACCGTGACCGGGAAGTTGGCGGACTCGCTGACGAGGTTGATGGAGGAGGCCCCGCGGATCTCCAGCCCGCCGCCGAGATCGTCCGCGGCTCCCGCCGCCTCGCGGAGGAGGGCGGTGCGCGCGGCCGGGGCGTCCCGCCATGCGAGGGAGGGCACGAGCGCGAGGTCGCGGAGCAGCGGCGCCAGGACCCCCTCTCCCACGACCTCCTCGAACACCTCCAGTTCGGCCGCCGTGTCGCTCGCCAGGGCGAGGTCGGAGGCCGAGACCGCCGAGCCGGGCAGCTGGACGGCCGTCGGGAGGGCGGAGCCGTCGAGCGGGGTCCGGGCGTCCATGACGAGTGCCTCCGCGAGGGTCATGGGTGTCACCCATGGCAGCTCGGCGAGCCCGGCGAGCAGCCCGGCCCGGGAGGCATCGTCGTCGAACGGGAGCGACGCGAACACGGTCCGGGCCGCGGCGGGGCGTTCCCGCACGAGGACCGCCGCAGTCGCGGCGAGGAACTGGCTCCGCACCACGCCGTCGATCCGGTGGATGGTGCCGTCCACCGTGGCCGTGCCGGTCAGCGCGTCGCTGAGGAGCGTGTCGACGACGACGGCGGTGCGCCCCGCCACCTCCCCGACCCCGTGGGGGGTGTAGGCGCGGAACTCCTGGGGTGCGACGACGGCGTCGGACACGACGAGCACCTCCCCGGGGGTCGTGGCGAGGGTCTCGAGGTCGGGCACGGGCGGCCAGTCCACCGGTCGTCCCACATCCGCGTACGCCGCCGCCAGCAGATCGGTGCGGCCTGCCGCGACGAGTGCGGCCGTGTCCGCGTTCCCCCACGGGAGCGCCCACTCCCCCGTGCCGACCGAGGGGTCGACGACGCCCGTCACCCCCGGGAGGGTGGCCTGCCGGAGGAGGGCGTCGATCCGGCCGTCATCGGCGCCGGCCGTGAGTTCCGCGGCCGTGCGGGTGATGGGGGAGAGGACCGCCAGCCCGATCGGCGTGACCCGGGGTTCGTTCCACCAGATCACCCAGGTGCGCTCCCGGTCGGAGTCGGGCCGCACCCCGTCCGCGTCCGGCGGGGCGCTCGCGAACACCTCGATGCCGCGCGGACCCCAGGTGTCGAAGCCGAAGGCCGAGGCCGGGACGGTGAGGGTGGATTCGTGGCTGGCCCCGGCCGCGAGGTCCGGCACCTCGGTGGTGCTGAGCAGCAGGGTGGCGTCGTAGCGCTCCTCGTCGAGCCAGCGAGCCAGGGAGGAGCGGGTGTTCGGGGTCCACTCCTGGGCGAGGAGCCGGAGGGTGGCGCCTGCCACCGGCTTCTCGGTGCGGTTGGTCACCCGCACGCGCAGGGTGAGGTCGGCGCCGTCGACCAGCACGGCCGGCTCGAGGCCGAGGATCTCGGCGTCGAGCGCCCCGACGGCATCCGCCCGTGCCGGCACGGGACCTGCGAACAGGAACGCGGTCACCAGCAGCGAGAGGGTCGCCAGTAGGCGGCACCGCGGGAGCGAGAGCATCATTGCCGGCCGGTCAGCAGATCCCTCGCGGTCGCGACGACGTGCCGCTCGTTGGGGTAGGCGAGGCGGGAGGCCACCTCGGACAGGTTGACCCACGCGACGTCCTCCGCCTCCCGGTCCGGGTCGTTCTCGGTGGTGAGCTCCCCGCCGGTCGCCTCGAGGAGGTAGTGGTACACCACCTTGTGGACGCGCCGGTCCGAGCCCGCGAACCAGTAGTCGATCGTGGCGAGGTGGCGCAGGATGCGCCCCTCGATGCCGGTTTCCTCGAAGATCTCGCGGACCGCCGCCTGCTGGGGTGTCTCGGAGCCCTCGAGGTGGCCCTTGGGGAGGCACCACTCGAGCCGGCCCGCCCGGTTGCGGCGCGCGATGACGGCCGTGTACGCCCGCCCGTCGACGACGTCGACGATCAGGCCACCCGCCGAGGTCTCGTCCGCCACCGGCAGGAACGAGCGCACCGTCTGCAGGTGCCGGCGCGGCGGCCTGGGGAGGCGCCGGCGCGGGGTGGGGACTGCAGACATGTATCCACTGTAGTCGGCGCTCCGTGGGCGGGCGAGGCTCCGTGCCGCGATCGGGCATGTCAGGGCCGGAACGGACGCGGCTGCCGGCCCGTCGCGTGAGAACCTTGGAGCGTGTCTACACCCTCGGTCGAGCAGCTCCGGCGCATCGCCCTGCACGTGCTCACCAACCTGTCCCTCGACGTCGTGGACCTGGGGCGGCGCTTCGCCGACGCCGGCCACGAGCTCGCCCTCGTGGGCGGCCCGGTGCGGGACGCGTTCCTCGGCGCCACCTCTCACGACCTCGACTTCGCGACCTCGGCGCACCCGGACGAGACGGAGCGCATCCTCGCCGGGTGGGCGGACGCGCACTGGGACGTGGGCCGGGACTTCGGGACGATCGGGGCCACGAAGGGCGACGACGTCGTCGAGGTGACCACCTACCGTTCGGAGTCCTACGACATGGGCTCCCGCAAGCCGCAGGTCGAGTACGGCACCACGCTCGAGGGGGACCTGACGCGCCGCGACTTCACCGTCAACGCCATGGCCCTGCGCCTGCCTGACCTCAGTTTCGTGGACCCCACCGGCGGGATGGACGACCTCGCCGGCCAACTCCTGCGCACGCCCGTCACCGCGGAGCAGTCCTTCGATGACGATCCGTTGCGGATCATGCGCGCGGCGCGCTTCACCGCCCAACTGGGCTTCGACGTCGCCCCCGACGTGATGGACGCCATGACCGCCATGTCCTCGCGGCTGGCCATCGTCTCCGCCGAACGGGTGCGGGCGGAGCTGGAGCGGCTCGTCACCTCGCTGTGGCCGCGCCGGGGCATCGAGCTCATGGTGCACACCGGGGTGGCCGACGTGGTACTGCCCGAACTGTCGAGACTGCAGGAGACGGTGGACGAGCACCGCCGCCACAAGGACGTCTACGAGCACACCCTGACCGTGCTCGACCAGGCCATCTCGCTGGAGACGGGACCGGACGGCCCCGTGCCCGGCCCCGACTTCGTGCTGCGCTTCGCTGCCCTCATGCACGACGTCGGGAAGCCCGCCACGCGCCGTTTCGAGCCGGGCGGCACCGTCAGCTTCCACCACCACGAACTCGTGGGCGCGCGCATGACGAAGGCCCGGATGCGGGCCCTGCGGTTCGACAACCAGACCACGAGGGACGTGGCGAAGCTGGTGGAACTCCACCTGCGCTTCCACGGCTACGGCGAGGCGAAGTGGACGGACTCCGCGGTGCGGCGCTACGTCACCGATGCCGGGCCGCTGCTGGAGCGGCTCCACCGGCTCACCCGGGCGGACTGCACCACCCGCAACCAGCGGAAGGCCATGCGGCTCGCCGCGGCGTACGACGACCTCGAGGCCCGGATCGCCGAGCTCCGCGAGCAGGAGGAGCTGAAGGCGATCCGCCCCGACCTCGACGGCGCCCGGATCATGGAGATCCTCGGGATCACCCCCGGGCCGGTGGTGGGGGAGGCCTACCGGTTCCTGCTCGACCTCCGCATGGAGGAGGGGCCGATCGGGGAGGAGGCCGCGCGCGAGCGCCTCCTCGCCTGGTGGGAGGAGCGGGGGTCCGGATGACCACGGGCCCGGGCGAGGTGCCGCGCGACGACGCCGCCGCGCCGGCCGCCGTCGCCCGCCCGTCCTACCTCCGCCGCCGGGGCCTGATGCCGCACCACGCGGCGACGGGGCGGTACGCGCTCCGGCGCACTGTCACCGAGTTCCTGCGCGACGACATGGTGGACGAGGCGGCCGGACTGACGTACTGGTCCGTGCTGTCCCTGCTGCCGGCCGTGCTGGCGATGGTGTCCATCCTCGGCGTGGTCGGCCAGGCGGAGACCACCACCCGGGCGCTGCTGGACTTCATGCACGAACTCGTGGACGACGACGTCGCCGACATCCTCGCCCAGCCGATCAGCGACTTCGCCTCCCGGCCGGGGGCGGGTTGGCTGCTGATCCTGGGACTAGTGGGAGCGATGTGGTTCGCCTCGAACTACACCCAGGCCTTCACGCGCGCCCTCAACCGGATGTACCGGGTGGAGGAGGGCCGGCCCGCGCTGCTCGGGCTCCTGCTCGGGTACCTGTTGACCGCGCTGCTCGTGGTGCTGCTGGCCGTGGTGGCCGTGCTGCTGGTGGTGAGCGGCACCTTCGCGGAGGCCTTCGTGCGCTTCCTGGAGCTGCCGCCCGAGGTGGTGCTGGCGTGGACCGTGGGGAAGTGGCCGGTGCTGGTCCTGTTCGTGCTCCTCGCGATCGCGCTGCTGTACTACTTCAGCCCGAACGTCGTGCCACGGGCGTTCTCCCTGATCACACCGGGGGCCCTGGTGGCGTTCGCGGTGGGAGCGGTGGCCACGGCGGGCCTCGGCGTGTTCGTGGCCAACTTCCCGAGCTTCAACTACTACTACGGCGCGCTCACCGGCGTGCTCGTGTTCCTGCTCTGGCTGTTCGTGATCAACCTCGCCCTCCTGTTCGGTGCCCAGCTGAACGCCGAGCTCGAACGGGGGGTCGAGCTGGAGGCCGGCCTGCCCGCGGAACGCGACCTGCAGCTGCGGATCCGGAGCACCCGTTCCTCCGAGAAGCGGGCCGAACGGTACGGACAGCTCATCCGGCGCGCCGAGGCGCTCCGGCGCACCGGGGGCAGGAGCTCCCGGGAGTGAACCGTGGGCGCGTCCTCAGCGCTCGATCTCGCCGCGGATGAACGCTTCCACCTGCTCGCGGGCGTAGGTGTCCTCCCGCTGCTCGGGCGGCGACTTCATGAAGTAGGCCGACGCGGAGAGCAGCGGGCCGCCGATCCCGCGATCCAGGGCGATCCTCGCGGCGCGCACGGCGTCGATGATGATGCCGGCGGAGTTCGGCGAGTCCCAGACCTCGAGCTTGTACTCGAGGTTGAGCGGCACGTCACCGAAGGTCTTGCCCTCGAGGCGGACGAACGCCCACTTGCGGTCGTCCAGCCACTCGACGTAGTCGCTCGGGCCGACGTGCACGTTGCGGTCCTCGAGCTTCACGTCGATGTTCGAGGTCACGGCCTGGGTCTTGGAGACCTTCTTCGACTTCAGCCGGTCGCGCTCCAGCATGTTCTTGAAGTCCATGTTGCCGCCCACGTTGAGCTGGTAGGTGCGCTGCAGCTCGACGCCACGCTGCTCGAACAGGTGCGCCAGCACGCGGTGGGTGATGGTGGCCCCGACCTGGGACTTGATGTCGTCCCCCACGATCGGCAGGCCGGCGTCCTCGAACTTCTGTGCCCACTCCTCGGTGGAGGCGAGGAACACGGGGAGGGCGTTGACGAACGCACACCCGGCGTCGATGGCGGCCTGCGCGTAGAAGCGCGCCGCCTGCTCGGAGCCGACCGGGAGATAGCTGACGACGACCTCGACCTTGTTGTCCTTCAGGGTCTGCACGATGTCGACGGGCTCGGCCGACGACTCCTCGATGCTCTCGCGGTAGTACTTCCCGAGGCCGTCGAGGGTGACGCCGCGCTGCACGACGACGCCGGTGGGCGGCACCTCGCAGAACGTGATGGTGCAGTTCTGGGACGCCTTGATCGCGTCAGCGAGATCGAGGCCGACCTTCGCGGCGTCCACGTCGAACGCGGCGACGACGTCGACGTCGCGGACGTGGTAGTCGCCGAAGACGACGTGCATGAGACCGGGGACGGAAGTGGTCGGGTCCGCGTCCTTGTAGTAGTGAATGCCCTGCACCAGGGACGAGGCGCAGTTGCCGACACCCACGAGGGCAACGCGGATTGAGCTCATTGTGGTGCTCCTAAAGCTGGAGGGATCGCATGGGGGAATCCCGGAATGGTAACCCTTCGATCATAGCCACCTGTCGGCGACCTCCCCCATCGGGGGGATCACCGGCCCCCCGATTGTGAGATCCGTCCCTGAAACACCCCAAACCGCGTGAGGCCTTCCATACTTGTGGAAGGTGTCCCGGACGGGACCAGTCGTCATGCGCGCGAGCGCAGGAGGAGAGCGGAAGCCCGTGGCCAGAACTTCAGGCACGTCCAACACGCCACCGCGGCGCGAATCACTGCGGCAGTCGCCGTCGCACGCGACTGCCACGCGGAGGTCCGCCGGCGGGGCGAGCGCCACGCGCGGTGGCGGGGGGAGCGGGGGGTACCCGCGCCGCGGCAAGGGGCCGGTCATGCGCTGGCTCCCGAGCTGGCGGGTGGTGCTCGGCACGGCGGTGGTGATCGCCGCCGTCGGAGCGGGGCTGTTCTTCGCCGCCTACCAGTCGATCGCGGTCCCGGAGCCCGACGACTTCTCCCAGGCGGAGACCACCAACGTCTACTACGCCGACGGGGAGACCCTCATGGGGTCCTACGCGGAGTACGACCGCACCTCGGTGGACTTCGCGACGCTCCCGCCGCACGTGGGTCACGCCGTCGTCGCGTCCGAGGACCGCACCTTCTTCGAGAACGAGGGCATCGACCTGCGCGGCATCGCCCGCGCCCTGTGGAACAACCTGCGTGGCCTGCCCACCCAGGGTGGGTCGACGATCACCCAGCAGTACGTCGAGCGGTACTACGTCGGGACCACCACCTCCTACACCGGGAAGTTCAAGGAGGCCATCCTCGCGATCAAGATCGACAACCAGCAGGACAAGGAGGAGATCCTCGGGAACTACCTCAACACGATCTACTTCGGGCGCGGCTCGTACGGCATCGAGGTGGCGGCGCAGAACTACTTCGGCAAGCCCGCGAGCGAACTCACGGTCTCGGAGTCGGCGCTGCTGGCCGGCGTCATCCCCTCACCCTCCAACTACGACCCGGCCGTGGACCGGGCGACGGCGGAACAGCGGTGGAACCGCGTGCTCGACCTGATGGTGGAGGACGAGTGGATCACCCAGGATGAGCGTGACGCCCAGACCTTCCCCGCGACCATCGAACCGACCCGCGCGGACACCTTCGCCGGTCCCACTGGGTACCTCCTCGACATGGTGCGCACCGAGCTCGTGGAGGACGCCGGTATCGAGGAGGCGGAGCTGAACACGGCGGGCCTCACGGTGGTGACCACCATCGAGAAGCCGCGGCAGGACGCCGCGGTCGCCGCCGTCGACAACCTGCCGGAGGACCGGCCGGAGAACAACCGCGTGGGCCTGGTCTCCATGGACCCGGACACCGGGCGGATCGTCGCGCTGTACGGCGGCCCCGACTTCGTGGAGCAGTCCCGCAACGCCGTCACCCAGGACCGCGCCCAGGGCGGTTCCACGTTCAAGCCGTTCACGCTGATCGCCGCCCTCGAGGACGGGGCGTCGCTGCGCGACCAGTATGAGTCCTACACCCCGATGGAGATCCCGGGCTACGACTTCCCGGTCAGCAACTTCGACTCCGCGAACCGCGGCAGCATCGACCTGATCCGCGCCACCCAGGACTCCGTCAACACCGTCTACGCCCAGCTGAACGTCGAGTACGGGCCGGAGCGGACGGTCGAGGTGGCCACGAAGCTCGGCATGCCGGAGGACACCCCCGGACTCATCGCCACGGCGTCGAACGTGCTCGGCCCCGCGAGCCCGCGCGCCATCGACACCGCCACCGCCTTCGGCACCATCGCCAGCGGCGGCGTGCGGCACGACCCGTTCATCGTGGACTCCGTCACCGACCGGGACGGGAACGTTCGCTACAAGGGCACCTCCGACGGCGACCGCGTCGTGGATGGAGACGTCATCGCGAACGCCACCCACGCGATGCGGGCCGTGGTGGAGGGCGGCACGGGGCGCACCGCCAGCGAGATCGGCCGCCCGGCCGCCGGGAAGACCGGCTCGTCCAACGACTACCGGTCCGCGTGGTTCGCCGGCTTCGTTCCGCAGCTCGTGACCGTGGTGAACATGTACCAGGTGGGCCCGGACGGTGAGGAGGAGGAGCTCACCGGGTTCGGCGGCGTGAACATCGTTGCCGGCGGCACCTGGCCGACGAGGGTGTGGACCGACTACATGTCGGTGGCGCTCGAGGGGGTCGAGGTGGAGGACTTCCCGGAGCCCGACATCAAGACGCCCACCCGGACGCCGTCCCCAACCCCGGAGCCGACCACGCCCACCCCGACGCCGACGCCCACGCCGACCGAGGAGCCGACGCCGACGCCCACGCCGACACCGGAGCCGACCAAGGATCCCGGCCCGCCGGAACCGACCGAGGGGCCCGCACCCACCGAGGAGCCCACCGCGCCCGGGAACAGCGGGGGGAAGGGCGGCGGCACCATCGACCCGCCGCCGGGGGAGGAGACCTGACCCGGGTGGCAGGGATCACGGACCCGGCTTGGCGCGGACGGGACCGGGTCCGGTAGGGTGAACCGTTGGCCACGCGTGCATCCGCGCATGCGGGCCACCATCAACGCACAACCCTCCTGTCACGGACCGACCGTGACCGCTGAGACCGAAGGAGGCGGGTTACACGCATGCGTGAGTATGAACTGATGGTGATCCTCGACCCGGAGCTGGACGACCGTACCGTCGCCCCGACCCTTGACAGGTTCCTGAAGGTCGTCAAGGACGCCGGGGGCACCATCGAGAACGTCGACATCTGGGGCAAGCGACGCCTCGCCTACGACATCAAGAAGCGCTCCGAGGGCGTCTACGCCGTCGTCAACATGACGACCGAGCCCGACGTGGCGAAGGAACTGGACCGGCAGCTCGGCCTGTCCGAGTCGGTGCTGCGCACCAAGCTCCTCCGCCCCGACCCGAAGGTGGTCGCCAAGCGCGCCGCCGCCGAGGCCAAGCGCGCGGCCGCCGAGGCTCGGCGCCCGCGCACCGACGCGAAGCCGGGCCGGCCGGACGCCGGCTGACCCCGAAGGGAGAAGCAGCATGGCAGGCGAAACCGTCATCACGGTCGTGGGAAACCTGACCGCCGACCCCGAACTCCGGTTCACCCCGTCCGGTGCGGCGGTGGCCTCCTTCACGGTGGCCTCCACCCCCCGCACCTTCGACCGGCAGACCAGCGAGTGGAAGGACGGGGACACCCTCTTCCTCCGCTGCTCGATCTGGCGCGAGGCCGCCGAGAACGTGGCCGAGTCCCTCACCAAGGGCACCCGCGTGATCGTCCAGGGCCGGCTGGTCCAGCGGTCCTTCGAGACCCGTGAGGGTGAGAAGCGCACCGTGGTCGAGATGCAGGTGGACGAGGTCGGACCCTCCCTGCGCTACGCCACCGCCAAGCCCAACCGCACCCAGCGCGGCGGCGGCGGAGGTGGCTTCGGTAACCAGGGCAGCGGCTTCGGTGGTGGAGGCGGCTACGGCTCCGGCTCCGGCAACCAGGGCGGCGGAGGCGGCGGAGGCCGCGGGGACTACAACGCCCCCGCCGGCGGCGCGGCCGACGACCCCTGGGCCACCGGTGGCGCCACCAACTTCGGTGACGAGCCGCCCTTCTGATCGTCGCGGCGAGAGCTGCATCCGCGGCGCGAGCCGCATCCGCGGCGAGAGCCGCCGGGCGGTCGCAGCCGCCCACGCCGCGCGAGGCGCGGCACCCTGAAACGTTGTGTGGCCGGGGAGACCCGGCAGTGAAAGAGGAGAAACCATGGCGAGGCCACAACTTCGCAAGCCCATCAAGAAGGTCGCACCGCTGAAGGTGCCCGTGTCCGTCGACTACAAGGACACCTCCACCCTCCGGAAGTTCATCTCGGACCGCGGCAAGATCCGCGCTCGCCGGGTGACCGGGGTGACCGTCCAGGAACAGCGCCAGATCGCCAAGGCCGTGAAGAACGCCCGCGAGATGGCCCTGCTGCCCTACTCGAGCTCCGCTCGCTGACCGGGAGGAACTGACATGAAGCTGATCCTCACCCAGGAGGTCCCCGGGCTCGGGGCCGCGGGCGACGTCGTGGAGGTCAAGGACGGCTACGGCCGCAACTACCTCCTGCCCCGCGGGTTCGCCACCGCGTGGACCAAGGGCGCCGCGCGCCAGATCGAGCAGATGCGTGCCGCCCGGCAGGCCCGGGAGATCGCGTCCGTCGACCAGGCACGCGCCCTGCGGGACCGCATCCAGGCCCAGGTGTTCGTGCTGCGCCAGCGCGCCGGCGACACCGGCCGGCTCTTCGGGGCCGTGTCCGCCGCCGACATCGCCGCCGTGCTCTCCGAGCAGGGCATCGAGGTGGACCGTCGCCGCGTGCGCATGGGCAACCCGATCAAGTCCGTCGGGGACTACAAGGTCTCCGTACGGCTGCACGAGGACGTCGACGCCGACGTCAACATCCAGGTCCGCCCCGGGAAGTAGATCCCGCGGGCTGTCCTCCACAGTCGCCGGCCCGGTACGTCCCCATCTTCGCCGAGGGGAGGTGCCGGGTCGGCCTTTTGCTGCGTCTCCGCCTGCCGCTCCTGCCGCCGCTGCCTGCCGCGTTCGCCCTCAGGCTTCGCGCCCCGCCGCCGCTGCTTTTCCGCGCTCGCCCCCTTCGCCCCCGCCCCAGGAGTGCCCACACGCGTCATCCCGTTTCACCGTCACCAACAGCGCACGCCCTTGGACCACCGTCCCCAACAGCGCCCGCCCTTGTGACCACCGTCCCCAACAGCGCCCGCAGAACGTTTCAGCGGGTGGTACACCACCTGCAGGATCGTTTGGCGTACGCAAGACGATTGAGCGCTCGCTCTTGTGGGCAGAATCGGAGTCCACGAGGTCCGCCGGATCGTTCTGCGTACGCTCTTGTGTGGCGCTGTCGTGTTGTTCCCTCCAAGCGCGGACGCCCGATCGTTCAGCGGGCGCTGTTGTGGCTATGGAGCGGGATGGAGCCCCACGGTTGCGCCCGCAGTGTCGTTGAGCGGGCGCTGTTGGGGAGGTGGAGCGGGAGGGAGCCCCACGGTTGCGCCCGCAGGGTCGTTGAGCGGGCGCTCGTGGGGGACGTCGTCGTGGTCGGCCGGTTGAGGGTTGACGGGAAGGTCATCCCACGGCGGGGGTGTTCGCCGGTCAGGGCGATGGCGAGGGAGTTCCCAGTCAGGATGGTCCGGCGGTGTGCCGTGGTACTCCGGCGTTGGTGAGGATTCGACCGAGCCGCCCGTGGTCCAGGTCCGCCCAGATCCAGCGGACCACACGGTGGCCATCAGACCGGATCGCATCCTCACGCTGCTTCTCCTGCCAGACGATCTCCTCCGGCGTGCCAGAGCCCTCCGAGACCTTGTACTTGGAGCGACCGTCGAACTCACCGAGCAGCGCGCCGTTCTCCCAGCCGAAGTCGGACCGGTAGCGCCGGCCCTTCACCACCACCTCCACCTGCAGATCCGGAGCCTGGAAGCCCAGTTCGTGGATCAGCAGGCGGCTGATGGACTCGCCCGCGGACTCCGCCCGCGCATCGGCGAAGGCCACTGCCGCCCTGGCAGCCTTGATGCCGTGGACGCCCGCGAGCTGGTCCACCATTGTAGTGGTGGAGTCCATTACTGGAACCGAGTGAGTTCCCCGCTGGTGCGGCGCTCCTGAGCTGAGAGACCTCAGTCCTACTGGGCGAACCCGACCACCTGGCCGTGGATATTGCGCTCGGTGAGAGCCACTGTTCCGGTGTGGGGTGAGCCAGCGTTCCG
>DBPQ01000152.1 GCA_002304945.1 Actinomycetales bacterium UBA1416
CCCTGGCTCACCGCAGTGATGGACGACTACTCCCGCGCGATCTGCGGGTACACCGTGTTCACCGGTGCACCCTCAGCACTGAACACGGCGCTGGCGCTCCGCCAGGCGATCTGGCGCAAGACCGACCCCGCGTGGGCAATGTGCGGGATCCCCGACATCCTGCACGTCGACCACGGCTCCGACTTCACCAGTCACCACCTCGAACGCACCGCCATCGACCTGCACATCCGCCTCATCCACTCCACCGTCGGGCGGCCCCAAGGCCGCGGGAAGGTCGAACGCTTCTTCGGCACCATCAACACCGAACTGCTCGCCACCCTGCCCGGGCATCTCGGACCCGGCACCCGGAAGCCGCAACCGGTACTCGATCTCCCCGGCCTCGACCGCGTGATCGGCGCCTTCATCGCCACCTACAACGACCGGACACACCGCGAGCTGGGCATCTCACCCCGGGACGCCTGGGTCGCCGATGGTTGGCTACCCCGCATGCCCGACAGCCTCGAAGACCTCGACGGGCTCCTCCTGACCGTCCCGAAGAACCGGGTCGTGCAACGCGACGGCATCCACTTCCAGGGCCAGCGCTACCTCGCGCCCACCCTCGCCCCGTTCGTCGGGCACACCATCACGATCCGCTACGACCCCCGCGACATCTCCGAGATCCGGGTCTACGACCGCGACACCTTCATCTGCGTTGCCGTCGACGAAGCCCACCCCAACCTCCGACTCAGCCTCCGCGACATCGAAGCGGCCCGCCGGGCACGCCGCCGCGAACTGCGCCGCACCATCAACGACCGCATCCCCACCCTGACCACCCGCGCAGAACCCCGCGACACCGCGTCCATACCGCGACGGACCCGGCTGCGGACCTACGAAGAGGACGAGTGATGAACCAAGCCTTCATCGTCACCAAAGAACACCGCCGCTTCACCGAGTTCGCCAACGCGGTCCGGAAAGAACAAACCATTGGCATCTGTCACGGCGACGCCGGCGTCGGCAAGACCAACTCCGCCCGCCGCTACGCCAACTGGGACACCCTCGAACCGTTCATCACCGAGTGGGGCCCCCGCGGCGACCACGACGCCCGGCACTACGCCCTCGCCAACAAGTCCCGCACCGTCTTCTACACCCCCGACGTACTCTGCCGACCCCGAACACTCATCGAGGAGATCATCTACTGGCAGCGCAAGGTCGGGATCTGCGCCGACCAACACCTCCGCACCCTCAACCCCGTGCCACCCATCCCAGACAGGCCAGCAGAGCTCGTCCAGCTCCTCATCATCGACGAAGCCGAACGACTCACCCCCACCGCACTCGAACTCCTCCGGGACCGGCACGACCGCACCCGCCTCGCGATCATCCTCATCGGCATGCCCGGAATCGACCAACGCTTCCGCCACTACCCCCAGCTCTACTCCCGCCTCGGCTTCTCCCACCGGTACCGCGCACTCGGCCGCGACGAACTCCTCTTCGTCTGTGGTGTGCGCCGTTGAATGGCGGGGTTCTGTCGGCGCTATGTGGCGGTGCGTTGGAGTTCTGCGCCGTGCCTGCGGCCAGCGCGGGGGCTGTGGACGCTCTCGGGCGAGGAGTTACTTGCGGCGTCGCCGTACCGCGTACACGACGGCGCCGGCCACTGCTCCTGCGGCGAGGGCAAGCCCGACCCACAATCCGGAGCTGCAGGGGACCACGTAGCCGAAGTAGGAGTAGCACTCGGGCGGTTGAGTGTCGATCCCCGAGGTGGGGGCGAGGAGTACGTGCACGAGAACTGCTGTGGAGAGAGCAACGGCGATCGCCGGCCAGATTGCTCTTCTTCCGGATGATCGAGGACTGTCGTCAATCGTAGGACTGGGCTCTGTGGGTGTTCGCATCCAACTCATCTCCTTTGACGAAGGGCGGTTCCTGGCGCTGAGCCCACGCTATCGAACCGGCTCACTACGGGAGGGCTGGGTTTCCAAATGAGTCCTCATCGTAATGGGGTGCGAGCGGCCCCGCCGAGGGCCGGCGGTCTGTGGTCTGCGCCGTTAGATGGGCGGGATTTCTGTGGGTGGCGCTTGGCGGTCAGCTGACGCCGATGACCAAGGTGCTGGCGGCGGCTTCGATGACGTCGTTGGTGATGGTGTCGAGTTCATTGATCCTCAGGACGCGCTCGACCTGGGGGAAGAGCCGTTCCAGGAGCCGGAAGTTCCCGCGGGTGATCCGGGCGATCGCGGCGATGGCCTGGGCGTCGGTGAAGTCCTCTGGATCAAGGGTCTTGCCGAGGGCGCGCCAGTGCCGTTGCAGGACGAAGAGCAGCTCGTCCTTGCCCAGGGGCCGGTACTGGTGAGCGAAGCCGACGCGGCTGTAGAACTGGGGGTAGTGGCTGAACTGCTTCTCCAGGCCGGGCATGCCGATCAGGATCAGGGCGATGTTGTCGCGGTCGTACCGATCCCGCAGCAGTTCCAGTGCGGTGGGGCGTAGGCATTCGGACTCATCGACGATGATCAGCTCGACGTAGTTCCTGCTGTGGCGCCACCCCCGCGTCTCTGGCGTGACCTGTCCGGCCGGCGCGAGGTGCTGCTCGATGCAGATATTAGTGCGGGAGATGACGTGGTCGAGCTCCTCCTTCAAGGCACGTGGCGTGGTCAGCACGCTGGGGGTGTAGAGCACGGTGCGGCTCTTGGCCAGCGCAGCGTAGATCTTGGCGTCGCTGTCGGAGCGCGGACCCCAGTAGGTCAGCAGGTCATGGGCCTTGTCCCAGCGGGCGTAGCGGCGCGCGGAGAGCGTCTTACCCACGCCGGCCGGCCCGAAGCACAGGCCGATGGTGTGACCGCGCCGGACGGCGTCGGCGAACTCGGTGAAGCGGCGGTGTTCTTTGGTCACGATGAAGCGCTGACTCACCTCAGGTCCTCTCGGTAGACCTTCAACGTCCGCCGCGGCGCCCGGGCCGGCGTCTCGGTCACTGGTGGAGGTTCGGTGGTGTGCCTGGCCACGACGGCGATCCGTTCGTTGATGCCCTCGCGCAGAGCCCGGCGGCGGGCGTTGCGGGCGGACTGAACCTCCTTGAGGTTGACTTTCTGGTCGTGGTGGTCCTGGTTGATGGCCTTACAGACGAACTCCTCGTGGTCGAACACGCGAATCTCGGTGATGTCTCGGGGGTCGTAGCGGACCACGACCGACCGGCCGATATAGCCGGCCAGGGTCGGGGAGATGTAGCGCAGGCCCTGGAAGTGGATGCCGTCGCGGCGCACCACCCTGGTTTGGGCGACGGTGAGCAGCAGCCCGTCGAGGTCTTCCAGGCTCTCGGGCATGCGCGGCAGCCAGCCCTCCCCGATCCAGGCAGCGCGCGGGGAGGTGCCGAGCTCGCTGTGAGTTCGATCGTTGTAGGTGACCACGAACCTCTCCAGCGCAGCGTCTAGCTCAGCAAGCGACAGCTTCGGCGTCGGCCAGGGGTGGCCCTCGGCGATGTGTCCAGGTAGACCAGCAAGAAGCTCGGTGTTCACGGTCCCGAAGAACTTTTCCACCTTGCCGCGACCCTGCGGACGAGCGACGGCAGAGTGGATGAGCCGGATGTGCAGGTCTACGGCGGTGCCGGTGAGCTGGTTGCTGATGAAGTCGCTCCCGTGATCGACGTAAAGCACGTCGGGCAGGCCGCACATCGGCCAGGAGAGATCGGCCTTGTGCCAGATCGCCTGACGCAGCGCCAGCGCGGTGTTCATTGCCGAGGGCGCACCGAGGAACGCGGTGTAGCCGCAGATAGCGCGCGAGCAGTCATCGATGATCGTCGTCAGCCAGGGCCGGGCCGGCTTGCCGTCGGTGCCCACCACGAGGACATCAAGCAGGGTGTGGTCGGCCTGCCACATCGCGTTGGGCCGCTCGGCCTGTCGGCGCAGCGCGAGCTCGTACTTGTCCCGGTAGGACCCCGGTCCCTCCAGGGCGAGAGTGACCATGCCGGGATCCAGCGCGCCGACGATGGCCCGCACCACTCCATACGACGGGACCGGCCACCCCTCCATGTCACAGATGCCTCTCACCTTCCGGTGGATCGTGACGACCGCTGGTCGAGGCTTGCTCAACGCCAGACCCTCGATCAACTCCACCAGCTCAGCGGGTAATCGGTGACCGCCGGCATCAGAGCGTCGTCCTGCGTCCAGGCCGGCGTACCCCGAGGTGCGGTAGCGGGCGTGCCAGCGCTCCAAGGTGCGCAGCCCGATACCTGACCGCCTTAACCTGAGCGGGTGACAGCGAAGAGGGCCGCCCGCCGGTACGGAACCGCCAAGGCGTCCCAGCGCGCGTATCGCCCTCGCCAGGAGACGACCATGGCCAGGGTCACCAGGGCCACGAGCCAGCCCCAACGGATGTTGCGGTCGAAGGTGAGGTCGGCGTGGTGGTACCAGGTCAGCGGTAACCATTCGGCGATTGGATGTGCGCGCGCTTGCAGGAGGTAGTTGGACCAGATTGCGGCGCCGAATGTCAGCGTTCCGAGCAGTCGTCCCAGCGGGCCGATGAGGACTACTGCGAGCAGAGCGGCAGCTGTGACGTTGTTGAGGATGGGCAGCAGTTCAGCGGGTCGTGGTTCGCCGTCGGCGGGGTATAGAGCCAGTCCGGAGAAGAAGACGAGCGCACCCGATGCCGTGGCGGCGACGCTGAGTGTGGTTGAGAGGAGTGCCACCTGGCGCGCGCCGTATCGGTCCCAGTCGTCGAACCCGGTCGATATGCCGAGCACGAGCAGGACGCTAGCGAGGATCGGCACGTACTCGAAAGGTGAGATTCCCCGAGCGCTCGACATCTGGCCGGATTCTATGTAGTAAAACGCATGGGGAGCGAGGCTGATGAGCACCAGTCCGGCGAGTGCTGTGGCGCACCCCCACCACAGGGGACGTGGCCGAAGAGGCAATAGTGCCTGCTTGAGGGAGCCGGTCACGGGCCACGCCCGGTGAACGTGCAGTTCAGGAATGCGGCCTCGTTGGCCGTGTACCAGGCGAGCACTTGTTCATCGCTGGCCTGCTGCAGCTGCTGTTCCAGTGGGGTGTCACCCAGCGGCCAACGGGCATCCTGGGCCAGCCAGCTCGCGAAGGCGAAGGCGCTGGCCAGCTCCTGTTGGCCGGCGCCGTCCGGACGGGGGTCACATTGCGGGATTCCCGCGATCGAGGCGGCCATGTCGAAAGCGATCGAGTTCGCGCCCCACGATGATGCGCTGAAACTGATGATCTGTTCGGGATCACTGCCGCGTTCGACCATGGCTTCGGTCGCGGTATAGGAGGCGATGGTGGTGAACGTATCGGGCAGATGCCCATCCATCCGATCCAGTACAACGCGCAGCTCGGGCTCGAGGTCTGCCAGCGCAGGCACCTGTTCAGGCAACAGACACACCTGAAGGTCCTCCTCGAACTCACTGCATTCGACAGGTTCTGCGCTTGCGGGTGCGAACGGGTATGGGAGCACGGTCGGTAACCACGCACCGACGAGGGTGAGGCAGCCCAGAGCTACTGCCGAACCGATGAGCGGTCCTCGGCCCAGTCGTGCGCTGCTGCGTTGCACGCCGTAGCTGAGGGTCGCTATGGCTGCCACGACCAACACGTACAGCAGCACGATGACTGCCGGGCTAGGTCCGGTGAAGGGTCGGTGTTCCATAGCCACCATGGCAGGGAAGAGCAGCTGGCCGATGCCCCTTGTGTCGGGGCCTGTGACGAGTCCGTAGGTCATCGGGATCGGCAGCAGCCACGCTGCTGCGCCCACGAGTGCCACGAGCGGTGCCACCCAGTTCGCGAGCACCAGCCCGGTCAGGAAGCCGCCTACGACGAAGAACGCCAGGAATGTCGTGGCAAGGGCCAGCGCGATCAGGTACGAAGACCAGGCGGGTACCTGGGTTCCGATCCACCAGGTGCCCACCACACTGGCGAGAACGAAGAGTGGCACGATCCAGCCCAGCAGCACTCCCAGCACCTGCAGCGCCTGCCGTCCGGAGGCCCGGCGTGAGACCGGGTTGGCCAACGGGGATGTTCTGGCGGCCAGGCGCCACGACACCCACGCCGCTGCCGCCGCAAGCGCGGGTCCGGAGATCATCAGTGATTCTGCGGGCATCCCAGCCAGCCGGCTGGGGGCGATGTACAGCCAGTCGCGTGCCTGTGTGATGTACCAGATCGTGAAGCCTGCGGTGAGCAGGGCGGGGACCACGGGCATCCACCACGGCAGCGGCCACGTCAGCCGCGCGGTCTCACTGCGTGGCACGGTTGGCCGCCTGCCGACGGTGCTCAGCCAAGAGGCTTGCGTAACCGCGTTCCAGGGGGGACCCCATCGCCTGAAACTCCTCGCCGTTGGCCTTGGCGTGCTCGGCGAGCGCGGCGGGAGTGCCGTCGAACACCAGCTCGCCGGCGTCGAGCACCAGTACCCGATCGCACAAGGCGCTCGCATCGTCGGCCAGATGTGTCGAGATCAGCATGCCCGACTCTGCTGCCAGCATTCGAAGCTGGCCCCGCAATGAGAGGCGAAACTCCGGGTCGAGCCCCACGGTGGGCTCATCCAGCACCAACAGCGCAGGCCGATGCGCGATCGCCGCGGCAATGCCCACACGTTGTCGCTGCCCACCGGAGAGACGTCCTGCCCTGCGTCCGGCCAGATCGGTGATACCCATAGCCTCAACCGCCCAGGCAGCGGCCTCGAACGCCTCCGAACGACTCAACCCGTTGGTCCAGGCGGCGTAGGCGACCGTGTCCAGTACGCGCATCGAGCGCACCAGCCGCACTCGTTGCGGCAGCACTCCCAAACCGAGTCGGATCTGGGAGCGCCCCGCACGCGTCGCCGCGTCGTGTCCCAGCACGCTAACCGTGCCCGCCTTGGGGGCCAACCGGGTCGTGAGCACGTTCATCAAGGTCGACTTGCCCGCACCGTTCGGACCGAGCAAGCCCGTGACCTTCCCACCAAGTGAGAAGGTCACGGACCTCAGCGCGGCCCGACGACCGTAAGAGACCGAAACGCCCTCCACGTCCGCCAGCGCCGCGGTCACACTCGTCGCACCTCTGCGGTTCGCTCCACGCCCGGTCAGAGCCGGCAACTCGTGGTCGAGCTCGTGTACGTCGACGTACTGGACAGGTCGTCCGGTCCACCGACGATACTGGCGCGCGTGTAGAGCACGCGGTTCTGCGGACTACCCCAGTTGCAGTGGCGGTAGTAGTTCGCTCCCGACGTCGCGTTGTTCTTGGACGACATGATCAGGTCCGGACCGGCGTTGGCCCACTTCAGCTGCAGGTTCATCGTGGACGAGCCGCATCCCGAATAGACGCCCTCGAAGTACACCCTCGATGTCGGACCGCTCCACGGTGTCGTGGCAGTCACAACGCATGCGGCCGGACTAACCACGGCATCCGAGTCATCGCTCGACACCGCGCTGGCCGGCCCCGCCGCGAGGCCTACCAGCAAAAGGCCTCCCATGATCGACGTCACCAAACGGCTAGTCATCTCTGACCCCCTCGAACCCCCCGAGGCCGAGAATGCGCACGGCTCGGTTACACGCATGATAGGCCCGGCGCGCCGCCGTGTCAGAGATTTCGGACCTCATCTTCTGCCTGTCCACGTTTGGCTTCGCCGCCACGGCGTTCGAGCCGCCACTGTGGACTGGCAGCACAACTCAGCCCACTGCCGTCCGGATGGGCCAGTTCCTATCGAAGCCACCGACCAACGAGTCCGCACCACCGCACGCTGCCAGACACTCGCCGCCGGAGCGGAGGTCGCAGGCACGAACTGACAGCACCCCCGCCACATAACTCCGACAGAACCCCGCCATTCACCGGCGCAAGCCACAGCTGGTCCGCGCTTCCAACGACGGCCACTGTTGCGTTGGGGTACACCCCACCGCAACTGATGTGCTGCGCAGCTGTTCCCGACCCAAACGCGACACCCACGGGGTACCCAGTTGCGAGCTGGCGCCGACCCTGACATGTCGCATCGGAAGCCGCCGGGCGAACCCGAGCGGCTCCCCAGCATCGCGGACACAACTCTTGAGGTTTACACCGCCCATGTTGTAGGGTTCGGGGGTGTGGGACGTCGAGG